>DAIRGB010000093.1:0-2375 GCA_036794765.1 Patescibacteria group bacterium
GTCCATCCAGAAAACCTCTTGCTCATAGCCAAATCAATCGCATGCTTTCAAATCCTTTTTATTATGGGGAAATGAGAATAAAAGGAAAACTATATCCACATTGTCATGGCAACCTAATAACCAAAGTATTATTTGATCAATGCCAAGATATAATATTGGGATATCATAAAAAACCCTTCAAATGGTCCACAAACTACGAATCTGTTTTAGGTAGAAGAATGCTTGAGTGTGCCGATTGTGGTTGTGCTATCTCATCAGACAAAAAGAAAAACAAATACATTTATCTCAAATGCACTGAATCAAAAGGCAAACATGGAGCCAAAAGAATAGAAGAAAAACAATTACTCAAACAAATAAAAGAAATTCTCAATCTTTTAGTCATTCCAGACGATATCCTTGCCGATCTGATTAATCAAGTCAACCAAACCCATAAAGCTAAAATTGAATACCATAAAAATAGTATTACCCAACTTCAAACCGAATATAACAAAATCCAATCATCTCTCGACACTCTTTTGGACCTTTGTATCAATAAGAGTATTACTCAGGACCAATATGACAAAAAAGCCAAAGATTTAAAAAATAGGCAATATGAAATTACTCAGTCTACGAAAGATCACACTGAAGCAGATGAAAAATTCGTAAAATCCATTACCTTTCTACTCAATGTCTGTTCCAAAACTCCTCAAATTTTCGAGAAAAGTTCGGAAATAGACAAAAAACGTCAATTACTCAAATTCGTATTTTCGAACTTACAACTGAAAGGCGAAAAGCTAATCTACAAACTAAGAACACCCCTCGACCTGCTACTGCAAGCTAAGGAGTGTTCGTACAAACTCCGGGGGCGAGATTCGAACTCGCGACCTACTGGTTAACAGCCAGTCGCTCTAACCAACTGAGCTACCCCGGAAAATATGCTATTGCAAACATAATATATTTTACAATAGCTCAGAGAAATATTCAAAAATTACTTCAAATAATCCAAAAGTCTTCTACTTTCTCGATTTCTTCGCAAACGCATCAAGGCTTTAGCTTCAATCTGACGAATACGCTCCCGCGTCACCCCAAATTCTTTTCCCACCTCTTCCAAAGTTCTCGTTGTCCCATCCGTCAAACCAAACCGCATTTCCAAAATCCTTTTCTCGCGCGGAGATAGCAATTCCAAAACTTGTCCCAATTGATCTTTTAGTAGTTGAGCCGTGGCCGAATCCTTTGGTGACAAAGTAACTTTGTCCTCCAAAAAATCACCCAAATAACTATCTTCTTCTTCACCCACTGGTGCCTCCAAGGAAACAGTTTCTTGCGATATTTTCAAGACATAACGAACCTTATCAATCTCAATCCCCATCTCGGCGGCAATTTCTTCCGGTAACGGTTCTCTTCCCAAAGCCTGCACCAACTGACGTTGGACCCGAGTCAACTTATTGATCGTCTCCACCATATGAACCGGAATACGGATAGTCCGCGCCTGATCAGCAATCGCTCTTGTAATCGCCTGACGTATCCACCACGTACCATAAGTAGAAAACTTATAGCCCTTGCGATAATCAAATTTTTCCACTGCTCGCAATAAACCAGTATTTCCCTCTTGTATTAAATCCAACAAACTTAAACCGCGACCAACATATCGTTTGGCAATACTAACCACCAACCGCAAATTGGCCTCAATCAGTTTTTGCTTGGCCAACTGATCTCCTTTTTCCATCCGCTTGGCCAAATCAACCTCTTCCTGCGGTTTGAGCAACGCAATCCGACCAATTTCCCGTAAATACAAACGAACTGAATCGCGAGAAACATCAGCCAAACCTTCGTCTTTAGCATCCAATTCGTACTTCGCCGAATCCTGTAAAATTTCTTCAGTCGGTGGCACAACAATATCTTTCAAACTCTCTTCACTTTCCACCATCTCAATACCGGCATCATTTAGCAAAGAATAAAACTCATCCAAAAGTTCTATATCCTGCTCCAACTCCGGTAAAACCTGCATTATTTCCCGCTGAGTTATAAATCCATGTTCCCGACCCTTGGTTACCAACTCTTTCACCTTCTCAACACTTACTCCATATACTTCATCAGACACTCTGGACAAAATTTCATCTTTAGATAAACCAACTTTCTTCTTAGCCTTTCCTTTCTTTCTTGGCCCTACTTGTGGCAATATTTGTAGCTCATTAGAAATTCCCCCCTTCTTTTTCTTCGCCAAATTCTTTCCTGATTTGGTGTCTCCAGATTTTTTACCCTGCTTTTTAGCTGACTTCTTACTAGTCAGATTATTCTTTTTAACCAAATTTTTATTTTTTTTAACCAATACTTTTTTAGATTTGACCGCCTTTTTCTTCGCCATTTTTTTGGCAATTTTTTTTACTTTGGTTCTG
>DAIRGB010000036.1:0-11969 GCA_036794765.1 Patescibacteria group bacterium
AATATTTTTCTTTTTAAAGACACAATCTTTTCTCTTTTCTCTCTTTCCTTCAATACATCAAGAATCGAAGAGTATATGCTAAAAACCAAACCAAAATCTTTATTTTCGGATATATTGTCATTGGCCAATGAGACCAAAAATATGTTTTTTGAACCATAACAACGTTCTATCTCTTCTGTCCACTTCGGAGAATCATCTCTATATGGGTTACGCAAGATCATTGTTCTCTTCTGAGATGATTTTTCAAATAATATTGGATTTTCCAATAAATTGGAAAAAAGTACCTTGGCTTTCAGAGAATCATTCTTGCTATTAAATAATTCACCTTTAGCGGTAAAAAAATATCTTTTTCTGTCACAATCATCATAAGCTACGATCGGATTAGAAAATTCAATAAAAATATTATCGTAATGCAAATATTCCCCTGGATTATCCAACAAGATACTTCTTAATTGACTTAGCTTAGTACCGTTTTCTCTGGCACATTTTCCGCAACAAACATGATGACGTTCAGTAGCGATCTCTTCTTTTTGCAAATTTTCCAACATGTTATTCTCCAAAAAATTATTCTGTTTCATTCTTTTCCAAGAAATATTCTTTAACACTGTACACAAAATCCCTTATATTTTTTATCAAGATATCCTTGTATATTTTTTGGTTTTCTCCCGTTTTTTCTTCAAAAATCAAACCCTTGGAATTATCACAATTTTTACCTTTATCTGTTATATCTATAATATTATCTCCAAATCGTTTTAAAAAACCGCGAGAACCATAGAAAACGGTTCCTTTCAAACTATTTTCTTTTCTCGAATCTGTAAAATCTTCAATCATAACTATAAATAGAAAATCGAATTCAATGACTAGTAACCAAATATTTCTTTATACAAAGATCTAATACAATCTTTTTTAGCCAATTCTCGAGCTTTATTCACAAGGTTTTCTCGAACTTTTTCCGGATCAAAATATTCTTTCTTGGTACGAATATTGTCAACTCCCAGCACGTTTCCCATTTTTGCATATTTTGACATAAATTCAATATTGACTTCGTGGATATCGCTGCTGTTGCCAAAATAATCATTAAATTCTTTCATTTTTATCACCTATAACTCTAATTCCTGACTAATTTCTTGTAAAGCTTCTAATCCCAACTCGACAAAATCTTCCAATTCAATTCCCAATTGGGCAATAGATCGTATTGCCTCTCTATCTGCCCCCTTGGCAAACGATTTCTCCTTATACTTTTTTAAAATTGACTCGACTGTTAGATTTATCAATTTTTTGTCTGGAGTTACCAAGGCGCAGGCAATAATAAAACCACTCAAGGGATCAATCGCGTATAGCGCATAATCTAATCTGGTTTTTCTCTCGCCACCACATTCCGGATTATGCGCTTTTATAGCCTGGATAATCAATGGACTCACTTTCTTGGCCTTCAAAATACCTTCTGTCAATAAACAATGTCGGGTTGGTTCGTTCATCGTCTTCTCGTAGTCGATGTCGTGCAATAGACCTGCAATTGACCAGACGTCTTCATCGGCACCGATTTTTTGCGCGACCTTTTTTAATATTGCTTCCACGGCAAGACTATGTTTTTGTAGATTTTTCGACTCAAGATTATTTTTCATCAACTCCAAAGCGTCAGCATGACTAATCCCCATCGTCTCAATATTTAACTTGTCCAATTCATTATCATCGAACAAATCGCTGGCAAGCAATTTGGGATCAAAATCATCCAACAATTCCTTGCTCGGTTTTATCGGCGGATTCTCGATAACTTCTTTTTTGTCAACGATTATACTGTCTCTTTCTTCTTTCTCTTTTTTCTTCACAAAAGGGAACAAAATCAACTCACGCAAATTGTCAATTCCTGTCAATAATGACATCATTCGATCCAATCCCATTCCCCAACCGGCAATCGGCGGCATTCCATATTTCATTGCTTCAACATAGTCCTCGTCAAATTCATGTGCCTCTTCATCTCCGCCTGAGCGCAAAGATGATTGTATTTTAAACCTTTCCTCTTGATCTACTGGATCAATCAACTCAGAAAACGAATTACATATTTCCCAACCATTGACGATCAATTGGAAACGATCAACTCTGGTCGGGTCAGCATCTTTTTTTCGAGCTAAAGGAGACAATTCAATCGGATGATCAATCAGAAAAACAGGATCAATCACCTTTGGTCGAGCGATTTTTTTATAAATTTCATCTAATAATTTTCCATACCCAAATTTTTCCAGATTCCCTTCAATTTTGATACCGGCTTGCCTGATATATGTCAATAAATCTTGCGCTGTCTTATAGTTAGATAAATCCTGTCCGCCGTATTCTTTAATTATTTCAAAAATATTTTTCCTGGGGTAGGGGGGAATTAAATCTATATTATGTTCTCCTATTTTGACTGACATTCGTCCAACTGTATCTTTCAAAACCTTGGCAATCATTTCTTCAGTCATTGTCATCAAATCTTCGTAATTTGAATATGCTTGATAAAATTCAAACATAGTAAACTCCGGAAGATGAGATGGGTCACGTCCCTCATTGCGATATACCTTGCCAATTTCATAAACTTTTTCGTATCCTGCCACCAACAATCTTTTCAAATATAATTCTGGAGCAATCCTCAATTTGACCGGACAATCCATGGCGTCATAATAGGACAAAAATGGCTTCGCGATCGCTCCACCGGCGCTTGACTGTAAAACCGGTGTTTCAACCTCTAAAAAACCTCTTTCATCCATAAACTTTCGCATGGCGCTTATCATACGCGCTCGTAAACGAAAACGATCTCGGATCTGGTCATTGGTCAACAAATCAAGATAACGCCAGCGATATCTTTTTTCCGCATCTTGCAAACCTTTCCATTTTTCCGGTAAGGGCAACAAGGATTTAGATAAAAGTTTAAACATTGAGACCTCAACCGACTTTTCACCACGTTTAGTATTAAAACATTTTCCGTATATCTGTAGAAAATCCCCAATATCAATCAACTCATCAAAAAACTCATATTCATTATTTGAAAAATTATCCGCCTTGATATGAAGTTGTATTTGGGCTGAATCATCTTTTAAATCAGCAAAAATTGCCTTTCCGTGTTTTCTGATGGCCATGAGTCGCCCGCAAACAAAAATATCTTTTTCCAACCATCTATCAAAGTCGGAAAGTATTGCCGCAATATCTGCTGTCTTCTCCCCACGGTCGGCATAAGGAATTACTCCCATTTGAATGATCTTATTTAATTTTTCTCTTCGTACTTCTTCCACGCTTTGATATCCTTCGATTTCTTGGTTCATATTTTATCTATTAATTATTTGGTATTATTTCTAGTTATTTTCATTATATAAAAATCCCAATTAGATTAAAATTGGGATTTTTTTTGCAAATTGTCCTCAAAATAACCTAGGCAATTTGTTTTACCATTAGCTTAATCTGTCCACCAGGAGCTTGTACGGTTACTTCTTCGCCCACTGATTTACCCAATAATGCCTTCCCAACCGGAGAATCAACAGATATTTTTCCTTCTTTGGGATTTGACTGTGTTGCTCCCACCAAAATATAATCAATTTCTTGATTCAAATTTCTTACCTTTACTTTTGAACCAACGCAAACAACATGGGGACGACAACTGCTATCTTCGGCCATTATGGCATTTCTCAAAATATTCTCCAACTCTGCAATTCTGCCCTCAAGCATACCTTGTCTTTCTTTTGCTTGAGAATATTCCGAATTTTCCGAGATATCTCCATAGCTGCGAGCCTCTTTTATCATTGCCGCGACCTGCTTTCTTTCCTCGTACAATTTTTCCAATTCGTCTCTGATTTCTTCCAATCCCTGCTTAGTTAAAATAAATTTGTTTTTGTCATTCATTTTTTTTGTAAGTTATTGATTAAATAGACCCAAAAACACCCTTTCATATGATAAAGAAAGGATACTTTACACAAATGTAACTAATAAACAGCTTACCGTATTTTCATCTCCCAAGTCAAGGGTAAAAATACTTCTAATTGTCATTTAATCAATCTTTAATTTGTCGTATAATTCAACTGAAATACAATTACAATATTTATTAAAAAAATCAATGAACGAAAAAAACGAACAATCAAAAAAAGGCCTACAAATAAATATCGATCCTGACAAACTCGAAGCCAAATACTCTGATGCCGTTTTTATTAATCACAATCCATTTGGTTTTACCTTCGACTTTGCTCAACATTTACCACAAATGAACATGATGAAAGTAATCAATCGATTGTCGATCAGTCCTCAACACGCCAAAGCATTATTCAATGCTTTGGGAGTCCAAATAAAGCAATATGAAAAAAATTTTGGCAGTATAAATCTGACAGCCGCCATGGAAGAACATAATCAGAAAACCCCGATTGGATTCAATCTGGAAAAAAAATAAAACGAAATAATCCTTTTATACTCAAAAAAAGCCCCAGGATACTGGGGCTTTACAAAATCGCACCATTTTTTTTATTCACCAACCTTTACCTTTCCCAAACCTGTCTGTGCCTTTTTTACCAACTCCTCAAATGCTTTCGGTTCAGCCACGGCCAAATGGGCCAATATCTTCCTATCCAACTCTATATTAGCTTTTTTTAAGCCGTTTATAAAACGATTGTATGAAAGTCCAAATTCACGCGATTTGGCGCCAATGCGCAAAATCCATAATGATCGATAATCTCTCTTTTTGATCTTGCGACCAGCAAACGCATGCTGACCTGCTTTCAAGTAGCCTTCTTTTCTTGTTTTTACACGCTCCGGACCCTGATAACCCTTAGTGAGCTTCATCAACTTCTTGTGTTTCTTTTTGGTAAGAATACCACGTTTTATTCTAGTCATACAAAAATATTAATATCAAAACATAAATCTTGGTTCGAAAAAAATCAAACCACATAAAAAAACTACAAATAAACAACCGTCTTTTTGATTCTTTTTAGTGCAGTCGGATGAACGGTATTTGCAACAGCCAACTTTCTCTTTCTTTTGGCACTTCTTTTTTCCAAAAAGTGACATTCCCCAGCATGCTTTCTAGTCAACTTTCCTGTTCCAGTTCGTGTCAATCGCTTTTTGTAACCACGATGTGTCTTTAATTTAGGCATATATAAATATTCAACCGATAAATACAAACAAATAAAATTATATCTTAATCTCAATTAAGTATCAAGTATGTAAAAGCAAAAACATAACACCTTGTCAATTGCGAAGAAAAATTAATTATTTTCAATAGATTCTTCCTTCAACTTAGGCTTAGTTTCAGGCGCCATAGTGATCTGCCAGTTTTTCCCTAACCTCTTCATCGGTACTTCAATCTTTGCCATTCCATCCATTTTTGAGTAAAAAGAATTGATAACCTCTCTCGCTTTATCAGAAAACATCGCTTCGCGTCCTTTTAGCATCAATGACACCTTGACCTTATGCTTTTTCTGCAAAAATTCCTTGGCCTTTCTGATTTTAACATTAAGATCATTGTCGTCGATATTCAATGACAAACGTATTTCCTTCAAGTCCGCTGATTTATTTTTGGCTTTCTGCTTTCTCTCCTGTTTTTCTACTTCGTATTTAAACTTACCAAAATCCAATATCTTGCACACCGGCGGTTTGGCATTGGGCGAAACCTCAACTAAATCCAATTCAGCAATTTGTGCCTTTTGCAAAGCATCTTGCAGCAATACATTACCCAAAACCTGACCGTTTTCATCAACCAAGAAAACCTCTCTGGCGCGAATATTGTGATTTATGCGAAAAAAATTCTTACCCAAAAATTTCCTTTCAATATTGATATTATTTTTAAGCTAAATCAATTATACTTAAAAATTTATGATTTCGGCAAATCGTTTTCCAATATTTCTTTTTGTTGTGAGACATAGTTGTTATTGCTATATTTTAATAATCTGTCCAACCATTTTTGCTTTTCCTCGGCTGACAAATACTTTATAACTTCATTTTCCTTATAAAATTTTTCGAATTCCTCCCTTTTATTTATTGGTAGGGATTCAAGAAAATTAATAAAAGTTCGATTGGCTCGATTTTCTTTTTCCAAAGTAATAAGTTCGTCTTTTCTTTTCTCTAACCAGGCGGCCATCTCATTATCAAATAGCAGCTCATCAACATTATTCTTGTTAAATTGTAAAAAATTTCTGGATTTTATGAATAGGTAATCCAAGGCGTCTTCCGATAAACGGTTAATTACCTCCTGGGATATTTCATTATTTTTATCTAAAAAATAATCAAATTTGACTATTTCCTTATTTTTTTTAATAATCCACTCTTTTTCGGCTTGAAAGTTTTCCGCCAAAACTAATTGAAAAAAAACATAAATATTATCTATGAATTTGGTGTGCAAATTATTTCTGTGTATGTATTCCGAAGATCCGGTATCTTGTTTTTTTAGGCAATTTTTGTTTACCTTGTTCAACTTGTCGATTATTTCCTCGCGGATAAACTGCGTTTTTTCTGGATTTTCGTTTTCATCAAGTAATATCATCTTTTGATGGTCTATATCGAATTTTGTATCCATTTCTCCGCTTTTGAGTTGAAGAATTTTTGTTTGAATATGTTTCAAGTATTGGAATTTGCGGATATTTTCCATTTCCTCATCAGAAAATACGTCAAAAAAGTATTTATCTTCGTCAAAATTATCCGATTTGTTTGATTCCTCAACTAAAATATCTTCCAGCTTGTCGTCTTTGTCATCGATCATTTTCAAAGAAATAGCCGTATATTCTTCCTTAAACTTTTTTGACAATTCGCTAAGAATAATTTTTTGATCCGCTCCATGATCACAGAGATCTCTGAAATAATTATTTATTATTTTGTCAAAAGTTTTTTCCTGATTGTCAGACAGATTCATTTTCTTTATTTCATCATCAAAATATTCATCAACTTTCAGTTCAGTTTTTATTATTTCGTAAGCCTTATTCTTTATGTTGAGCTCAACAAAATCCATTAGCAAAAATCTTTTCTGCAATTCCGGATTTGCGATATTTTGACAAAAAAACTCCAAGGCTTTTTGTGAACAATGTTGTTGAAATAAATATATTTGTGCCTTCGCTTGAACAGTATCAATACCGTTTTCTTCACAGAGAAAATTCTCCAATATCGACAAAAAACTGGATACTTTAGTGTTTATATACTTAAGACTCTTCAAATTATAATATTTTTCATCTGATAAAATATTCATGTCTAGGATAATTTCTGAAGATTTGATTTCCGGATTTTTCTTAAAATAATCATTTTTAATTAACTCATTTTGGATTTTGAAAATATAACCCAATTCATCTAAATATTTTTCCGGATTTTCTATAGCATCCCTCGAGTTTTTGTCAGCCAATTCTTTTCTGTATTCTTTGGCTAAATATGAAAAACTTCGATCCAAAAAACCATAAGTGAGTTTTTGACTTTGAGTGTCTTTCATTCTAATTAGTGCGTTCCCATATCCGACAATTTCGTCAAATTTGGATAATTTGGAATAATCCATATTAGCTGTTTTTCTTCCACAAACTCCACAAAAAACATTATCGCACAAACTAAATTCCAAGCACTTTAAACAAGGTTCCTCTTTCTCTATTTCTTCTTTTGGTTTATTTTCGTCAACCTCTTCATTATTCAGCTGGCTTGTCTTGTCTATTGAGATTTCTTCAGTCAATTGTTTTTCATTTATTTTGCGAGTAATGGCGGGCTTAGTACTAAAAAGTCCTGTTATTCTTCTGGTTATTCTGGAAAAGAAACCACTTGTTTGCTGAACCTCTATGTCTAACACATCATTCGATTTGTCGGAAATGGGTTTAGTTATCTTTTCATCACTCTTTTCGTCCACCTTTTTTTGTTTTATGGTTTGAATTTCTTTTCTAGCCTTTTCCATTTTTATCTTTTTGGGTTGGCTGATGATTTCTTTTAGCTTCTGATTTAGTTCTAACTTTTCTTTCTTTTCGGTAAAAAAATCATTAAATGCCAGATTGATATTCTTTTGTATCTCAATATTCTCAAGAATCTTGAATTGATTGGCCAACAAGTAGTCGATATTTTCCGGTCCTGTTTGTTGGGAAAATTTTTTTAAGTATTCATCTGAAATAGATTCGTAATCTACTTGATCTTTGGCTGAAGACATATCGCAATATTTGCGCTTTATATCAGCATATATTACGGTGATAAGTATTTTTTGTTGATCAGAAATAGATATTTCTTTTTCATCAATACCAAAATCGGAAGAAGATGATTTCTTGACACTTGCGAAAACTAAATTATCATTATTCTTTTTCATATGATTAATATATTTTTTAAAATTTAAAATCGTAGTTTTGGTAGGCCGGTTGCTTTGGCTTTTTTCTTCTTCGTCAATTTACTCCAGACATACGAAACGCCGCTAGTGATTCTATTTTTAAATACCAGAGAGGAGGCGACAACAACCGTAGAGATGACGATAGCCTTTATATTATTTTTTCCCCAGGCATACGTATCTGCCAAAACCGCACCAAGATAATTGGCTTCCGGCTTCTTTTCTAAATCGTTTTGTACTTGTTTTTGAAATAATTTTTGATACTCTGCAATATCACCATCAAGATTACCTAGGGCAATCGGTCCATTGCTTTTATTCGTAGTCGCAAAATAATCCTGGAAACATTGTAGTATCTCGGGATGTTCTAGATCTTTGACAGATAAATTTTTTACCGAATCCAACTGGGATATTTTTGGATATTTGTCAGCCATATTCAAGGCTTTTCTAATCATTTCGCTAAAACTGTTTTGCCAGTCATTATTATTTAGGACTGAGTCAGGTAAGCCTTTAGCTTTATTAATTAACTCAATGACGAACTTATTATTGTCGACGGCCAGATTTTTTGGACTATCGATGTCGATATTGTGATTTCTGAAATATTCTTTTATTTGTTCCGGAGAAGCCTCTTTAAAAAACTTTGGCAAAAGATGAATTTCGTCGCTCAATCCATTCAAATTGGCTGCACTCATGCCCTGATTTTTTTCAATAATCTTGGCATATTCAGAAACTCCAAAGTCTTTTCTCTCATCCGCGTCCAAAATGTTGGCAGAATGTTGAGCGTCAGGTTGAGAATAATTATGATAATTGCCAACTTGTTCCTTACCGTTAACCATGAGATTAACCTGAAATTTATCGGTATTATTTGTGTAAAAAGTTTCAAATTGTTGTTTGTCGTGCAAATCGGAAAAATCCTTATCTACGTAATGATGATTCTCTCCAAATTTTGTATCATCCAAACCAACGGCTTTTTTTATCTCCGCCGGGGCATTGTGCCAAACCTGATCCCAATCAATAGTTGCGTGTAAATCTTGGGCATCGGCCTGTCCGGTACTCCACTTGTATGCTACAGCAAAGGTAAGTAATGCGGCGTAGACTGGCCCCCGAGTCTTGAGATTGGATAAAAACATGTTGTACGCGGTTTTAGCAATATTCTTTGGCGCGGCCATGGCCGTATTTAGACTTTCCCGGGCGATCTTTTTGCGATCCAATGCCGATCTTTCTTTCTTCAAATCATTGGAAAATTTTTCTATAAAATTTTTACTCAAGTCATCGATTGTTTTTTCATCATTTTTTGACACAATCAGCTTCAATTGTTTCCCCTCGATAGAATATCTTACAGATTTTGATTCATTTTTTCTTATTTTATTATCAATATTCTTCAATAACTCATTTTCCAATTTCGCCGCATCTTTCTTGCTGACGATTTTTGTCTTGATCAAAAATGGTAAGGATTTCTGGTAAGCGACAAGATTTAAAATATCTTCTTCTTGATTAATTTTAGCCGCAAGATTTTCCAGTTTCTGATCAGTTAGATTTTTTACCCTTGCTTGATTTTCCTTGTTTTGTCTGTCAAATTCCGATTTTCCGCCAATCGCTGCAGCCGTTGTTGCCACACCGACCACACCCGCTACTACGGGATTGACCGGAGCCAAAATACCGGCCGTTGCAACAAAAGTGCCGGCACCGATAGCGAAATCGATAGTTGCTGATTTTACTTCGCCAAAAAATTTGGCGACTTTTTTCATCGTCTCGTTTTCAAATAGTCCGTTTTGTCGCAAAATCCTTTCGTTTTTTTCTCTAATTTCAGCCAATTTGGCTTTTACTTGTTCGATATTTTTCTTCTGATTTGGAAAAACTAATTTATCTGTCTCGCTTTGACCAAACTTCAATAAATTTCCCAATGAATCATATAGAGTATTTTTGATGTTCGTCCCAAGTTGCTTGATGTTTTCAAGAGAATTTTTCCCTTGGGCGATCACGTCTCTGACTACCGGTAAAGACCAGATAGTTTTAAAGGTAGATGAAGTTTTTTCCACCAATGATTTTTGACTCTCTTTGTCCAGTCCTTTTGTTTTAGCCAATTGCTTAGTTGATTTCTCTAAACTCAAGGAGTGTTTATCGGTAATTTCTTTAACCTCTGATTTCTTCGGTTTTTTTAATAATTGGTTAAAATCAGAGTGGTTCTCCAGATATTTTTCCAAATTAACATTTGGCTTTGATTCACGAACTTCTTGTGGCGAAAAAACCAAATTTTCTTTTTCTATAGTTTTCATATTTGTAACAAATTGTTATTTTCTAAAATAAAGATATATTAAGAGATAATTGTAGGGATAATTGTCAATTCAGTCAAGACAAAAAGATAGTGACAGACTGATTATTGCTAAAGAAAAAATATCAAGATAACAACTGTTTTTTGAACTCAATCATGCTGGATTCTACTATTTTCATAATATCCGGACGGGTAGAGTAGAGAAAATTGATGATCTGGAGCGGTGTTTTGTCCTCGCTTAACATAGTTTTTAAGGTTACTTTTTGAGAACTATTCAATTTGCCGGTGATATCGGCCATCAACTGAGTTTGCCAAGCTTCCGCCACTTGATCTCGTATCTTGTCTCTCTCCTCTCTCGACCAATCATCTGCCCCCAAATCAAGCAATATTTCATCTATATATTTGTCCCAACAATCTTTTTTCATTTTTTTATAAGTTTTATTATTAGATTAATTATCAGACTACATAATGTTAAATTATTATAATTTTGTCAATGGATAAAGACAAAAACGGCGGTTAAAAATTAATATCATATATGATTTCTGCGATTTGTATCATAAAAATGACTCAAAGTCTTGATAATAGTATTAAATTATGATATAGTAAACGCCAAAATAAAAATAAAAAAGAGCAAAAAGCTCTTTAAAAAGAAGAAGGAAAAAATCCTTTCACCTTGATAAAGAAAGGAGGTGAAGAAAGGATGAACTTATGGCAAAGAGCCCTCGCCTGGTGGCAGGGCTTAAATTTCTGGATCAGGTTGTACCTGGGGGCGACCGGATGTGCTTTTATTATTTTTGTACCGGTTGCCCTCACTTTTATTTTAGGTTGTGCCCTAATCGTCGGCACGACCGGGTTGGCCTGGATGGCCAATCATAATCCCGACGATTTCCTCCGAATTCTTGGCCCTATAGCCATAATTATCGGAGGGATAGTGTTCACTATCGGAGGGATAGTGTTCACTATCGTAGGAATTTGGGGGTTTTTCAAGTTTGGATTATTTTTCTGGTTCATTGTAGCCGGAAAGATATTCAAACAAATTTTAAAAAAGCTCGGTTTGTACCGGTAAAAACCGAGCACCCCCCAAATTTCTTTCTCCCCCTCCCTCCAATTCAAAAAAAATCCCGCTTGCCACGGGATCCTCTCCTTCTTCTTTTTAAAACAAATTTAAACCCGCTTGGCCAGCGGGTTTTTTCCTGTCCAAAAATTGAAATATCTGAATATTTATCGATATTCCAGTAGTTTTTTATAAAAAAAGGCGAGAACTGTCTCGCCTTTTTGCTTGGTATAATTGGAAATTTATTTAACGCTTCGGATAATTTCTTTCAAATACTCAATCGTAACAACACCTGATAAAATATTTTCTTTTCCCAATTGATTTATGGCTTTGAGATAACTTTCCTTCTTTTTCTTGGCAAG
>DAIRGB010000094.1:0-2244 GCA_036794765.1 Patescibacteria group bacterium
TTTTTACAAATAAAGTGTTGTCAACGGCTAACCTCTCAACCTGAATCAAAACGTCATCCATATTTTCTTGTTTTGGCAAAATGTCATTCAGCAAATTGACTTTATCCTGATCTTTTTTGAGATAAACCTTGAACTGTTGCATCGCATTCAATTCTTTGTCTTTTGCATCCAACATAGATACATTTTTTTCATAGTCCAATAAAACCTGTCGTGTATTATTCCACAACGGCATAATCCAGTAAGAAACAAGCAACGCAACAACAAGACCGCCCATCACTCCTATCAAAAGAGGTATTTGTTTTTTTTCATAAAGTTTAAAGGCTGTTTGTTTTTCCATTTTTTATTTTTATATTTATTTGTTATATTTTTTGGCAATTATGCCTACATATTTAGTATTATTTCGTTAAATCACTTTCCTCTACCGGAGCGACTGTCTGATCACCTTCGCCGCCAATCAACTCAAAAACATCTTTTTTTACTTCCGGCTTTTTGAATGCCTCCGGCTTTGGTGTCAATTCCAAATTGAATGCCACCCTACTCCTACTATCGCTTTCCGGCCTTAACACAGCCGTTTTCAATTGGACACTAGAATAATTTGGATCATTACTAAAAATATTCATTTGTTCGGCTATCACTCTATAACTTGGAGCGACACCGTCTACTCGAAAATCACTCTTTATTCTATCAACAGCAAACGAAGTGTATGTGATATCATTAATTGTCTGATCTTTAACGCGACTCAAAAACAATTGCCAATTCAGATCTTTTTCTTTATAAGCGTTGTAACTTTTTACCGCTTTCGCCAATCTTTCGGATTGATCTACTAGATTGCCATCCAAATCTTCTTTGGACATCTGATTTTCCAATATTTCAATTTTAGATTTCAAGTCAGAAATCTTTTTGTCTTGATCAAAATTGAAATAGTATAAACCTCCACCCAACAATCCAACCATCAATACCAATAAAATTGTATAAACCGCTACCGGCATAGTGGAAGGCGGATAAAAATCCAACTCCTTTCCTTGTTTTTCACTTAAGACAATTTTTCCTTGTTCCATTTTTATTAATTTTTATTTTTTAATTTTTAATTTTCAAACAATATTTGTTTAGAAATTAAAAATTAAAAATTTGAAATTGAATTAAAATTTCATCGCCAAACCGACAGCGTTTATCAATCTCAATCTATCGCCACTATTATTATCAATATTCAAGCTCGACTCGACCGCCTTTGGAAGTGACATTTCAGTCTTGGCAAATTCCGATAAATTTTTAATAAAATATTCCTTGAGCTCTACGGCATTGAAATCCCCACCGCTCAACCCTATATGATCAACTTTGATACCGTAATCCAATCTAGCCATAGACATTACTCTACCCACCTCCGCCAATACATCATCAGCCACCGATTTATACGACTCGTTAAAAATCTTTTCGGATACTGATAAGTTAGTTCTTTTTTGTTTTTCCGCTTCAGGAATAGATATAGCCATTTTTTTCGACATATTTCTAGTAATTTGCATTCCACCAATAGCGATAGTTTTATCTAAACTCAAAATACTCCGATTATAAATTTCAATATTCGTTTCGTCAGCATGAACATCAACGACCATTTTTACTTCCTGATTTGACTCAAAATTTAATGCGCGTTTGATCGCCAATGAGTTTATCTCGGCAGCCAAAATGTTTAAACCCGCACCGGTAATCAATCTTTCATACCGCTCTATTACCGAATTGGGAATAATAATCAATAATAAATCCACCATCTCATTTTCTTGTCCGATTACTTCCCAGCTAACTCCAACTTCATTTCGATCAACCGGCAATATATCTTTCACAATCTCTTCAACCTGCTTTTCAACCTCTTCATATTCACCGTATTTTACTTTTATCAATTTTGTTAAAACATCCAAACCTCGTAAACCCATAACCACATCTTTGCCTTTAAAATTTTTGGACAACAAACTTTTTACTCCCAAAATAATATCCGTATCATTGGCCGCGGCTGGTAAATCAAAGATTCCATATTCGGCTAAAATATTATTTTCATCCAATTGAACCAATTTGATACTGGTAGTGCTCAAATCAATTCCGATAGGTTTTTGTTTTTTTGTTTTTATATCCGTTTCGGGCATATTTTTTTCTATATTTTACAAATCTATACAGTATAACATATGACCTCCAAATTTGTCAATGTAAACAAATATAGGGGCGGTTCATGAACCGCCCCTACGATATATATTTCAA
>DAIRGB010000037.1:0-11300 GCA_036794765.1 Patescibacteria group bacterium
GGATCACCAGGTGCGGACGCTTCTCGTCGCCGATCACCGTCAGCATCGACATGTCTCCTTATGGAGCAAAAAATGTAAACGAAGCAATCAAAATGGGAGCGGAGGTTTTCGCTGAACTAAAATCATTGATGTCGAAGAATCATTTTCCAACGACGGTAGGAGATGAAGGCGGTTTCGCGCCAAGTTTAAAGTCTAATCAACAAGCCTTGGATATTTTGATATCAGCCATTGAAAAAGCTGGTTACAGTCCGGCCAACCAAATCGGTCTGGCGCTGGACGTGGCGGCAAGTGAATTTTTTCACGGTGGAGTTTATGACATGGTCAGGGAAGGAAAAACACTATCCACAACTGAGATGATTGATGAGTACAAGGTTTGGATTGACGAATATCCGATTGTATCGATAGAAGATGGATTGAATCAAAATGATTGGGAAAATTGGCCAAAGATGCAAACAGAGATTGGCAATCGCGTAATGAATGTGGGGGATGATTTTTTGGTGACCAATGTCGATCGTTTACAAAAAGCAATTGAAACAAAGGCGGCTAATGCGATATTGATTAAACTGAATCAAATCGGCAGTTTAACGGAAACTGTGGCTGCGATCAAAATGGCCCAAAAAGCAGGATGGAAAGCGATAATATCCCATCGTAGCGGCGAAACTTGTGACAGTTTTATCGCTGACTTGGTCGTTGCCACCGGTTGTGGTTTTATCAAAACAGGTTCCATGTCGCGCAGCGAAAGAACGGAAAAATATAACCAGTTGATGCGAATTGAAGAGTCTCTTGACAATATGTCAGTTTTCGGTGGTAATTTGAAATAACTTTTTTAAATAAAAAATTATAATTTTTTTAAAAACAATCAAACGTTAATGTTGATTGTTTTTTTATTGTCTTTGAAAACCCTTTGTTGTTGCGATGTTTCCCTATGATCATATTTTTATCATATATATCTTGAAATATATGGGGGTTTGTGCTACAATATATGGATTTGTAAAAATAAAAAAACAAGAACCAAAGAAAAAAAGAAAAATAAAAACTATGCTAAAATTTCTCAAAAAAGGAATTGCGATCATAACTTTTATTAGTTTGTTAATACAAACTTGTGGTGGCGCCAATGCTTTGGAGCTTAAAATACTTGATCCGAAAATTGAAGGAAGTTTTCCAAATTGGGGGAATCTAGGTGAAGTCACAGATTTGAATAAAACTTATAGCGATTTGGTCACGGATAAGATCAGGGCAGTCAAAGAACAAAATGATATCGTTACCACTGATAATATCTCGGAAATGGAAAAAGAAGATATCATTGAAAGCGTGGGCAAGGCTTCAGAGGAAACTTTGTCGGTACCGATTGAGGAAGTGGACACCAAATGGAAAAAACGAATGCTGGTAGACGGTTTGGAAAATGTTGATGAAAAAACTATCGAAGGCTTGAAGAAATCGCAGATTATAGATACTTTTATTGATAATGACAGCCAACAAGAGACCATATCTAACCCGACCTTGGAAGACAATGGTGAAGATTTGAACACCAAGGCAACAGACGCAGAAATATCATTGAGTAAAGATGCAGAATTGGAAAAGAAAATTACTTTCTCTTCAATCGTAAATGGAGAGGAAAAACAGTTTGAAGTCGGTTATCGTCCCCTATCGGCCAACGAGACGAAAGCCAGTGTGATAGAAAATAAAGCGATTTATGAAAATATTTGGGATGGCGCGGATGTGGTTTTGACCGCATTGTCAGACGGTTTTAAAGAAGATATAATTTTAAAAGAAAAAGACCAGGCAAAAAATATTGATAGCAGCGGATACCAGGGTGACGGCCACTGGATTTTTTACTATGATTTGAATTTACAAGGTTTGACAGCCAAACTAGACAACAATCAGGTAATTTACCTTGATGAAAATAATCAAGAAATGGCTCGCGTAACCGCACCAATCCTAATAGATAACATGGGAGAAGTATCCAGTCGAGCATATTGGGATTTGATTTCCAAAGAAACATGGGAAAACGGATATCAAATCGATAAAGAAAAATTTGGTCAGGAAGAAATCTTGGAAGAAGATTTGACTGGAGGGGCGGCGTCTGAAAATATTTTGCAAGAAAATGATTTGACCAGACTTCCTGATTTTGACAATAGTGATTTGAGTACTGCAGCGGAAATTCAGTCAAATAGTGTTTGGCAAGATACCTGGCAGAGTGTCGGAAAATGGTGGAAATCGATTTTTAGTATTTTTGGGGCGGGTAAGGCCCAACAACAAGGAGAGGAAAATAATTTAAGTGAAATATCTCAACTTGATCAAACCACAGCAGTTACTCCGGTGGAAAAAATCGGTCTGACCGACCAAAATCAAGAAGTAACAGAAAATTCTTTGGCAAAAGATGATATTTTGGTTTTGGTGGTTGACACTAAAAACTTAACTTATCCAATCGACGTCGATCCTACCACTTATATTTTGACTCAAAGCGATGTTTATAATACTGCCAACGGAAAATTGTCCAGCAATAACGTAAATGACGTCAAGGTATATGACACGACCAAAGAGCCTACCAGTAATTATAGTTACAATAAGGAGATAAAATCGACATTGGCTTTCAATAATACCGTGGGAGAATTTGATCTATCCGCGGTAAATAAAATTGCATATTGGAACCTGGATGAAAATAGCGGGTCAATTGCTGAAGATGATGTTACACCTGCGGCTAACGCATTATTGGTCAATAATCCCGGTTGGACAACGGGGAAAATTGGCCGAGCTTTGGATTTTGACGGAAATGATGATTATTTGCAAATAAACGATGACAATAAATTGAGCTTCAGTGGAAATAATGCTCTGTCTGTCTGGATAAATCCCGAAAATTTGAGTCTGGAGCAAGGAATTTTGGGAAAAGGAACTTCCGGAAATTGGGAATACTATCTGGGAACGACAGTAAATGGAGGTTTACAATATACTGCCTGGCAGTTGAATGGTAATCAATATTTTGCTCTCAGTGCTCCAACTAAAACTATAAAAGCCAATGAATGGTCTCAGATAGTGATCACCAACAATGACGGTAATGAAGCTCAGTTGTGGGTAAATGGAAAGTTGATCAAAAAAACAACATCGTATTCCGGAAGCACAGGAAATGGAACGGCTGATTTGAATATTGGAAGAGCAAATAACGATGGATCACTAAATTATTTTACCGGGAAGATTGATAATGTTAGTTTGTATAATGAGTATTTGAATGAAGGGCAAATCAAGGCTTTATACAACAATGGTTTAAGCAAGGTAGTTGGATTGTGGTCGTTGGATGGAATAATGAGTGATTATTCCGGGCAGAATAACGAGTCAACAAACAACGGAGCGGTTTTTGAAGACAATGGTCGTAAAAATCAAGCTATGGTTTTTGACGGAACCGATTGGTTGGATGCCGGCAATAGTAAAAGTTTGTCGTCTGCCTCCGGATTTTCGCTGGAAGCCTGGGTCAAAATACCTGTTAATGGCGTGAATCAAAAATTAATTGAAAAAAATAATGAGTATAGTCTAAATATCTGTCCGGATGGGCGACCGGTGTTGATGATAAATACAAATTACGGCTGGAGCAGTACGGCCGGCACCGGCAATAGTTGTATTGATTCGACTGCGCCTATAATCAGTGATGACGTCTGGCACAATTTGCTTGGCACCTATGATGGAAAAATATTGCGTTTGTATGTCGATGGTAAACAATCAGCTTATTATTATGCTCCGGGTTCTATAGCCACAACTACTAATAATCTTTTGATAGGACAAAATACGACCGGATCAATTGACGAAGTGGCCATGTATGCCAGACCTTTGTCCTCCGATGAAGTTGAGCTACATTTTGGCTTGGGATATCAGTCAAGCGTTTCCACTATTATTAATTTGGACAATGAAATCGGTTACGCAGAATATTCTCAATTGGCTTTAGACAACTTGCAAGTCGAACAAACTGGTGTTTTGCAAATAAAAGGAATTGGGAGCAATGGGGAAGCGATAAGTGAAAAAATAAAGTTGAGAAATGGAAATTTGCAGCGTGTTTTGTCAGCCAAGAGATATAAAGCCATAACGGAATTATATGCGTTGAATGAGGACGGCAACACATCAGATAAATCGTTGAAAATTTCTTCCGGAAAAATGTTGGCTTTTTCACCTTTTCATGACGCCAATTTGCGTTACGGCATAACTAAAGTCAATGATGGCGTGACCGGTTTGTGGAGCTTTGACGAAGGAGAAGGAAATTTAGCAGAAGACAATAGTGGCAGTAATAATACTGCATATTTGGCCGGGGGGCATAGTAATAATAATTGGCTTTATGAAAGAAATATTGATATTTCACCCGCAACTACGATCGATGATTATCAATTGAAAGTTGAATTTAATCCCAATAACTTTGACTATATTAAGGCTCAAGATGATGGCGGCGACATCAGATTTTTCAATAGCAATGGTGTGGAGTTGTCCTACTGGATTGAAAAATGGAATACTAGCGGAATATCAAATGTTTGGGTGAAAATACCCAACAGTGGTACTTCCTCAATAGCAATGAAATACGGAAATCAATCCGCGAACAACAAAAGTAACGGCGATAATGTATTTGACTTTTTTGATGATTTTTCCGGAAATACTATCAATAACGACAAGTGGGTCAACTATGATAACGGTGGATATTTATCTCAAGATGGAAAATTGATTGCTACCGGCGGTTCCGGCGCTTGGGGCAGCAATGGCTTGATCAGCAAAATAACTTTCCTTAGAAATAATAATTACGAATTGAATCTTGATTATAAGCCAATCAGTGGAAATGATGTTATGTTTGGTTGGCACGATTCGGGAACAGGAACAAGCTACACAGATTTGGTGTATGCATATTACAGCAATAGTGCCAATGTTTTGATATACGAGGATGGCACTAACCGCGGTACTATGATTGGTTCCTGGGTGAATAATACCGAATATAAAATAAAACTTCCGGTTAAAGCAAGTGGAGGGGCGACTTACAAGAGGAGCATCAATCAAGGAGAAATTTATGAAACAAATTATGATTCAACGTATTCTACAGAGAGTCCGTTGAAGATAGGTATTGCCAATTACAATAAAGCTTTTGAAATTGATAATTTGTATGTGCGAAGATATGCCAGTACTGAATCTACGGGCACACTGGGCGGTTTAATTTTGTCATCGGAAAGTTTGTCTGGCCAGCCAAATTGGATGGACAGCAATTGGGCTTATCGCACGATACTTCGGGTTGATAGCATGAATAACAATGAAGATTTGACTGATTTCCAAGTACCGGTCAATATCAATAGTAAATTATTGATCGATGCGACAAAAATGCAGACCGATGGAGATGATATTCGTTTTACTGATAGCGACGGGACTACTCAATTGAATTATTGGTTGGAAAGCGGAGTTGACACCAATTCGACTAAACTGTGGGTAAAATTGCCGACAATCCAAGCTAAGTCAAATAAGTCGATATATATTTATTATGGAAACGCCGCTGCAACTGCAAATAGTAGTTTTGATAATGTTTTTACAAAAAATTATAACGAATCAGGCATTTCCGGTCTGTGGCACATGGATGACGGTAGTGGGACAACATTGACTGATGGTTCTGGGCGAGGAAATAATGGTACTTTAGTCAATAGTCCAACTTGGCAAGCGACAGATGGCGGTCAATGGGGAAATCAAAGCGGGGTGACTTTTGGCACCGGTTCGCATCTTTTGTTTAATGGGACTAATAATGTTGTTCAGATTAATGATAATTCAACTTTAAAGCCGAGCAATGAAATAACTTTGAGTGCATGGTTTAATACAAATAATAAGACATTATTACAAAGAATTATCTCCAAAACGGAAAGCGGAAGTTATCAATTGAGTCTCAATGAAGGAGGTTCTTGTCCTTCCAGCACTTTGTGCTTTTTGATTAACGTCGCCGGTACATATAAATATGCTTCTATTCCTACAACATATATAAATAATAATCAGTGGTATTTTGTTAGTGGCACTTATGATGGTAGTTTGGTTAAATTGTATCTAAATGGTTCGTTGGTATCAGAAAATGCCGCTACTGGCACCATGACGCACTCCACAACCCCCTTGTGTATTGGTGGCGAATCGCAAGCGGGAAATTGTTTGGCTGGTGGATATTTTAATGGCTATATCGACGAGGTTCGAATATACGAGAGGGCCTTGTCGGCATTGGATGTAAAATCATATTTCGAGAGAAGAAAATCTACATTTATCGCGCCAAATGTCAGCATAGATAATGTTACGCCAACATCATCTTTGCCAAATTGGGATGAAAATGGAAAATATGGTAAGGCAATAAGTTTTGATGGACAGGATGATTTTGTACAGATTCCAAGTGACGATAGTATAAGCCCAACCAAGCAAATGACAGTGGGAGCTTGGATCAAGCCAATGGCGTTGAATGGATGGCTATATACTAAAGCGATAAGCATGTATCCCCCGACTGCATACGATGATTATCAAGTCAAAGTTACTTTAAATAGCGGTAACTTTGATTATAGTAAAGCCAAACCCGATGCGAGTGATTTACGCTTCTCTGATAGTCAAGGTAACCAGTTGAAATACTGGATAGAAAAATGGGATCAACAAGGAACATCCTTGGTTTGGGTTAAGGTTGCCAAGACGGGAACAAACAAAATATTTATGTATTATGGAAATTCTGATGCCACTACAGAAACTAGTTTTGACTATGTTTTCACAAAAAATTTCAGCGAGAATAATGTCGTTGGGTTGTGGCATATAGACGAAGGTAGCGGCGGAACAACAACTGATAGTTCAGGCTTTAGCCACACAGCAACATTGAACAATAGTCCGGCATGGCAAGGAACCGATGGCGGTCAATGGGGCGGACGAGACGATGTAAAATTTGCTTCGGGTTCGCATCTGAATTTTAACGGTAGCAATCAATACTTGTCGATTCCGGATAGCGATGATTGGGATTTTGGCACCGGTGATTTTACAATTGATTTTTGGATAAATATCCCAAGTAATGCCACTTCGCAAACAATTATTGGAAATAGACATACCGCCGGCGCCAATGCTGTTTGGAATATGGAGTTTTATTCCACTGCCAATAGAATTGAATGGCATACCCAATCAACGGTGGTTGGCAATAGTTCGGCAACTCTTTTGACAAACAAGTGGAATCATATAGTTTTCACTCGCTCGTCAGGTAGTAGTAAATTTTATATAAATGGTACCAATACCAATACTTTTAGTAATACGTATAACTACAATAATGGACAGACATTATATATTGGCAAAGATGGCAGTAATAGTACCGGACAATTGAATGGTTATCTGGATGAAGTTAGAGTAATCAAAGGACGAGCACTTTCGGCTCAAGAAATATTGACACAATACGAACGAAGATTATTTGTTAGCAATGAACCAACAATTAGCGTGGCGGTGGAAAATACTCCCCCACCCTCAACCAATCTTTACTCACGGACAATCGATATTAATCCGGCGACTATAAAAGAAAATTATATTGCTAAATTGGAGTTAACGCCAAGCAATTATGATTATGCTAAATCACGGCCGGATGGAGGAGATTTACGATTTGTCGATGACCAGGGAAATAATTTGAATTATTATGTTCAAAATTGGAATAGTAACGGCACTTCAACCGTCTTTATTAAAATACCAAATACGGGAACAAGCTCGATCAAGATGTATTATGGCGACAAATCCTTGGTTAACCTCAGCAACTGTGCAAATACCATGACTTTGTGCGACGATTTTGGCGATGGTCAGTTTGACAATGACAAATGGTCTAAAGTCAGATTGGACGATCCAGACTGGAACGAAGGAGTCACGGAAACTGGTTGGTTTATGCTGAAGGCTTTAAACGGAAAAAATTTGGGGGACGGTAATAATACTGCACCAATGATCCTTTCCAATGATTTGGGAAATATTGATTATGAATTGACTGCCCGCCTGAAATTTAATCCTATTCCTTTTGAAAACGAACAACAGGGCGGGTTGATTATTTACGAAGATGAAAACAATTATTTGCTGGCGGATGTTGGCAATATTGACGGTGGAAAAGCAAAACTGGCAGCAGAGGATGATGCTTCAATGGTCGCATTTGGTGACAATTGGACAATACCTGCGGTTAGCGATTTGAAAATCGTAAAAACAGGAAATAATTACAAGTTTTATTACAAAGACGCAAATTCCAGTTCATGGATTGAACACAGCAGTGAAATTGCGGCGGAAATGAATAAACAACAAATCGGTTTTACTGCCTTGGCGGCAGCCGGTTCGACGATCAGTTCATATTTTGACCGTATCGAAGTTAAAGAAATTTCGACCGAATCCAATTTGTCTTTGGGAACAGAACAATCATGGACTTATAAACGAAGTGTTAATTTGAATCCGTCGGTGCCGGACAATGATTGGCAGGTGCGAGTAGATTTAACTTCATCCAATTTTGATTATGGTCATGCCAAATCCGATGGCAGCGATCTACGTTTTTTTACTCTTGATGGAGAAAAGTTGAATTATTGGATAGAGAAATTTAATGACAGCGGAAATTCAGTGGTTTGGGTGAAAGTGCCGGAAGTCGGCACTAGTGAGATATTAATGTATTACGGAAACAGTAACGCATTAATTGAAAGTAACGGGGAAAGAATTTTTGAATTTTTTGACGATTTCAACAATGGAGTTATCGATAGTAATAAGTGGACAAACACAACGGGATTTACTGAATCAGGTGGATATTTATCGGGTGGAAATACAACGAATAGAATTAATACTTTAGCAAGTTTTTCCGGTAACAAAATATTGGAAACAAAGCATTTTGTTTCTACTGAAGCCACAAATGGTCACATGGCCGCTGGTTGGTTCAATTCAACAACTGACAGTTTCGGTTTACGGTTGAATCCGTCAAATACCTGGTACATACGTTCTGATGCAAATTGGAGCAGTTCAAATAGTTTTACCTTTATGAATCAATGGATAAAGGCAATCGTCAGTGCTACTGGCAGCACTTCCAAGATAAGATTATATCGCGAATCAGATGGAGTATATAGTAATGAAATATCATATTCAAATAGCGGACTGTCAAATGAACCAATAACTTTGGGAAAACAATACGATAATGCCAATGTAGGACAAACTTATGTAGCAAATTGGGATTGGATTTTTGTGCGAAAATATTCGACCAACGCCGAACCAACATCAACTTTAAGCGAGGAAGAACGATGGTTGTTTAGAAAAAATATTACTTTGACACCAGCCACTCCTTTGGCCGATTACCAAGTAAAAATTGAATTGAATAGTGGTAATTTTGATTATGGCAGCACGAGAGAGGATGGCGGTGATATTAGATTTTTTGACAGCAATGGCTCAGCTTTGAGCTATTGGGTGGAAAGATGGGATAAAAACGGGACATCAGTAATATGGGTAAAAGTTCCCAATATCGGCACCAGCACAATTCAGATAGTGTACGGCAATCAAACAGCAGAGAGTCAGAGCAATGGTGAAAATACATTTGATTTCTTTGATGATTTTGACGATCATTCTTTGGATGCAGACAAATGGAGTTGGACAAGGGAATCGACTGGGGATTGGAATGAAGGTTATGACCGGCCGGATCAATTGTCAATGACTGCTTTGAATGGAAAAAATCTATGGGGGACTGATGACAGCGCTCCGATATTATTGGAAAATAATACCAACTTCCCAGTTGCCGCGGATTTTGAATTGATGGTATCGACTGAGACAGATTTGACACAAAATTATGAACAAGCTGGTTTGATAGTATACGAGAGTGATTTGACACACGTTCAAGCGATGCGTGGGTACAATGATGGAGCAAAAGTAACCTTCAAATACGAAGCGGATAACAGCATAGTAGCAGCCGTGGATGAAAATCAGACGAGTAATTATACCGATTTGAAATTGAGAAAGTCTGGCAATGACTATACGATGTATTACAAAAATATTGAAAATTCCGGTTGGACACAACATGGAACAAATATTTCGGCAGTTATAAATAATCTCAAATTCGGTTTGACTTCGTATGCAGATAGCGGTGCCGATGCCAATTCTTTTTATGACAACGTCCGTTTGCGAAAGTATTCAACCAATGATCCTGTCGCTACAGTGGGGACACAACAAGAAGCAAGCGCGGTGGTAACAAATAACATTATCAACAAGGGTACGCAATTTTCACTTGGTGCTACCGACGAGAAAGCATATGCGACTATGGGCAGCCAGACTATCGAAGGTGTGATTGATACCGATTGGAATCATGTGGCTTTGACTTATGACGGCGAAACACAAAAATTGTTTGTAAATGGACAGTTGAAACAATCTTTGGAATACGATTTGCCGACTTGGCCTTTGGATAATTCGGATTTGATAATCGGTGATCAATATTATGGCGCGATGGACGATTTGTTGATATCAAAAAGAGCAATGTCGGAAACTGAGATAAAAGACTGGTACGAAAGCGGGGTTGCTTACGAAAAGAAACAACCTACCGAAAATCAACTTTTGGGCGAAAGCGAAATAAACACTATCACTTCCGGATTGATTGGCCGTTGGAATATGAATGAGACTATGGGTATTGGCGTAAATGATAGTTCTGGTCACAATCATCATGGTTCAGCCATCAATGCCAAGATAGCAGAAGGCAGAGAAGGTAAGGCCAGAAATTTTGTGGCAGACAATGATTATGTTTCCATACCTGACAGCACAGAATTTAATTTTTCGGGCGACTACAGTATGTCGGCCTGGATTAATCCGGATAATATTGCCATCGACGATCGCGGGATCATGGGCACATATAACGGAAGTAGCAATGGCTTTATTTTCTCCTTGGGATCATCAACTGCCGGTAATCCTACTTTGAATTTCTGGTCCAATGGAACTTGGAATAATGGTCCGGCAATAACCATGGATGGTACCTGGAAACATGTGGTGTTTACCAAACAAAATAACGTCGGTACTTTTTATCTGGATAGTGAGGCGAAGGCGGTGGTGACCGCATATCAGATTAATGACGGTGGTTCTATGCAAATAGGAGCCGGTGGGACAAGTTGGGCTTCCAATCGATTTGACGGACGGATCGATGATGCCAGAATTTATAATCGGGCTTTGACCCCAACTGAAGTATACAAATTGGCTCATGAGTTTGATCCGCGTTGGACCAGCGAAGAAATAACCAGTCAAGCCAGTATGATCCAAATAAGCGGCAATCAGGAAAATCCTCAGCATGAAGTGTCTATAAAAATAATTACTCCCGGGCCGGC
>DAIRGB010000038.1:0-10955 GCA_036794765.1 Patescibacteria group bacterium
TTAATTTTTAATTTTTAAACGATTTTTGTTTAGAAATCAAAAATCAAAAATTTAGAATTGAAGATCGTTATTTTTCAGAACTGTTTGCAGGGTTGTTGTTCTTTTCCGGGGAGAAATAATAATTGACAATATCTAAAGCAATTGGGGCGGCAGTATCCGATCCTTCTCCTCCACCTTCGACAAACACGGTGATGGCTATTTGTGGATTGTCGGCGGGAGCATAACAAGTAAACCAGGCGTGTTCTTTTTCGTTGTTGTTGAATTGGGCGGTACCGGTTTTACCCGCTACTTTAACAATAGCGTTTTGCATAAATTTTGCCGTTCCGTCTGTAACCACTTCTTCTAATCCCTGACGAATGATCTGTAAATCATTTTGTTCTAAAATATTGTCACTGATTACTTCCGGATTTATATTTAGTTTTATTTTACCATCGCTGGTTTTTATTGTCTGCAAGAGATGAGGTCGATATATTTTACCACCGTTGGCTATTGCTTCGGTATAGGCATTTACTTGAAGGGGGGTAACCAATATATCTCCCTGACCAATAGCGGTATTATAGTCGTCGCCCAAATACCATTGTTCATTTTTAGTTTTTTGTTTCCAGCTGGGATAAGGCACAAATCCTGCTCTTTCACCTGACAAATCTATTCCCAGGGTTTTTGATAACATATATTTTTCGGCATACTTGATCAGTTTTTCTATTCCTAGACCTTGATATTCTTCGTAGCCGCCGCCAAAAATATAGAAATAAATATCAGAAGAAAGACTGAGGGCTTTGACTACATTAACAGCTCCCAAACCGGCATGATCCCAACTATAGAAAATATAAATGATCGAGGGGTCATATTTGTTAACAATTTTAAGGCTGCCTTGATCGTTGATAAAGGTATTGATGTCGGCAATCTTTTCTGCCAGGATGGCGGTGGCGGTGACAATTTTAAAAGTGGAACCTGGCGGATATTCTCCCGAGATAGCACGATTGAATAGTGGTAATTTTTCGTCATTCAATAAAGAATCATACTCAGCCTGAGTAAGTCCTTTGGTCATTTGATTTATGGAAAAAGATGGATAATTTACCAAACTTAAAATTTGTCCGGTATTGGGATCACTGATCACCACGGAAGCTCCTGTTGCTTTGGGAATACTGGACAATTTGTCTTGCAAACGTTGAAAAACAAATTTCTGCAGATCGGAATCAATGGTTGTGTATAGATTATTGCCGGCTGAACTTTCTTTCGGAGTTAGAGTTTGAATAATTTTACCTGTGGCATCTACGATTCTGTACTCGGCGCCATTGGTTCCTTTTAATTCTTTTTCATAGTATATTTCTAGTCCGGATTTTCCAACTTGGTCGATTGGTTGATACTTTTCGTCTGAATTTAAAGTATCTTGATCGACTAGACCAGTATATCCCAAGAAATGGGCACATTCTTGGTCGCAATAATATTGTCGAGAAGAGATGGTTTGAACAAAGAAACCGGGAATGGTTTTTGATTTAATAAGTAGGCTTTTGTCTCGATCGAGGTTTTTGGCAATCAGTAATTCATTCCAATTTTTCAGCCCATCCTTTTCCACCAATCTACTAATATCACTGACCGAAATAGACGTGATAGATGAAATGTCTTGATAGATAGTTAGTCTTTGCGAATTATTGTCGGGCAAAAGGGCGGGGATTACTTTTAGATCATACCTTGAAGTATTACCAGCAATAATGTTGCCTTGACGGTCGTAAATCACCCCTCGGGGAGCATAGTTTGTTTTTACATGAATGATATTGCCTTCGGCTTTTTTTAAGCTTTCCGCACCTTTTATTACTTGCAGCTGCCAGAGACGTGCCCCAAGAATCAAAAGAAGTAATATTGAAAATAATTGGGCAAGATATTGCCAGGTAAAATTTCTATCCGGTAAAACTTCCGATAGTTCTTTTTTGGTTTGAAGAAGTTTGTCGGTACTGGACAAGTTGCCTTCCCAACTTTCTATTTCTTGTTGATTGGGATTAATATTGCGGCGTTTGTTGTCTCCGGGTAAACGGTCATATTTTCGACCAAAATAGTCCATAATTTATTGTTTGATTACCATTTTTGGTTGATTATTTTGTAAAAATAAATTGCCTAAAATGATAAATAATTGGATAAGTAAAAAATGAATAATTGTCTCCATGAGACCGATTTTTAAAATATAGGGGAAAATATTATCCCAAGTGATCAACTTCTGCCAAAATGAAAAGATAATTAGGCAGGCTTCTGTCAAAATCGAGAGACTAAGAATAGCGAAAATTTTCCCCAATGACAGCTTATCAAATTTATAGTATCTCCGAAGAAATATAGTCCAACCACTAAGAATTATTAGTAAAAAAGTGCTGGAAAATAAAGTCAAGCTACTGCTAAAAAATAAACAGATAAGGGAAACGAAAAATAAAAACAAGAATAAACGACTACGAGGAAAAAATATTAAAGCTAAAAAGAAACATAATAAAATGTTGGGGGTAAAGCCGAGAATATGAATTTGCTGCGGGAATGATGTTTGGAGCAGGTATAAAAACAAGGGTAATCCCAAAAAAATTGTTTTTAAGAAACGCATAAAAAAAGAGGTTAGTTTTTTAACCACCCTTTGGAATATTTTCTAATATTTTTATCTGAGGCGGCCGCCAATAATTTTTAAAGATTGGGGGATTATTTGGATGGAAGCTGGAGTTCTGGCAATCACTTCTTGGCCGGAAAAAAAGAATAACGGTTTTTCGCTTCTTATGTCGATTTGATTAGCGTGAAAAAGGCTGATATTATTCTTTTCAAGAAATTTGGGACTGTTGTTGAGCGAATTATAGACTTCGGGGGAATCTACACGATCAGAAAATGATAGATGAAGGCTGTTGTCGATCATGCTATGGCGAACACTGTCCAAATCGGAACCAAAAGGACGGATGTTACTAACAACCAAACCGGATACTTCGGAATGAACTTGATAATTATTTTCAATCTCGATATCGACCGGAATTTTTTCCGATGGTGGCTGACCATTACCGGCGCCAAGAATTTTGGAAAAAATAGATTTGGATTTGGCAACGGGAGGAAAATCAGGAGAATGACTGGACATGATTTCTGAAATAAAATATTTGTCGTTGATGGTTCCTGTATCCATCATCAGAACGCGGCGAGCAGCTAAGATTTCACAGGCGGTTTTCCAATTTCCCAAACCAAGTGCAGTCGATAATACACTTTCTTCCAAAGGTAAAATGCCAATAGCAGTTTTACTGGAAACAAGATTAACGGCAATCTTATTGACTAAAATATCCCCTCCAACTGCAACTATGGTACTAAATCCTTTACCAACTCCTGCTTTGACCGCATCGTCAACATCCAAAAGATTGTCAATGAAGTTGAACTCTCCCAAAATATCAAAATTGGTGAGAATCTCTTTGATTTTTAATTCAATTTTTTCAAATTCGGCCCTTTTGGCGCTTTCTACAATGTAGTAATACATAGTTATATTTCGTAAACTGGTTCGGTATTTAATAATTTAGAATTTTTTTCTTGATCGATTTTTTTGCTACAGCCAATAAAGTCAGCTCCTTCGTCAATTTTTAGGATACTGGAGATAACGTCGCCTAGTAGTTTACCCGTTGCGGAAACATAGACTTTTTTGGCTCGGCTTTTTCCTTCCAAAGTGCCATACAAGGAGAAATCGAGACATTCAAGGCTACCTTTTATTATTCCTGATTGATTGACGATAATATTTCCGTCAGAGAAGATAGTGCCATCTGTCTGACCATTGACGATAATATTGGCGACAGTTTTCATATTTCCGGTGACCGATGTGTTTTGACCAATTATTGTATCGTTGAATTGCATAGATCAAATTATATTTTTTTCTATTATACTATATATTTTCTAAATATTTTTTACGGAATGTCTGTACCTCAATAACCTAGACAGGAAGGGCGTTTTTTGGTACAGTTCGGTAAACTTACAACTATGGAGCAGACGGAAACAAAAATGTGGCAAAATTCCAATAAAATCCTAATATTGATTTTGGGTATTTTGGGTTTGTATCTGGCAGGAAGTATAAATATTCAAGCTTTGTTGATTATTGCCGTTTTTGCCTTGATTATTTTTTTTGTAAACGAACTGGCCTTATTTTTTTTGGCGACAGTAACCTTGATTTTATGGGCAACCGTATTTTATTTTGACGAAAATTGGCTAATATACATCGGAAATCTGACATATATTTTGTTGTTTTTAGCTTCAGTTATCGGTATTACCAAAGGTCAGATGATAACCAATGTCAAAATTGATTGGCAAAAATATATGGTGCCATTGGCAGGAGCGACACTTTTGATTCTGATTGGATTGACGGGATACAAATTGTTGAGGAATTACTATGGAACCAATAATAAGCAGATCAAAGAAGATTGGTCAATCGGCGTTGAGAGTCAGAATATTGACGAGGATTTAATAGTGACGATAGAAAATTTGAAAGATAAAAAACAATTTTTGGTTGTCTGGCAAAAACCTGACGGAAAATTATTTTCCTTTAAAAATTTCCTGGGAGAGAATAATAATGTAATTACAATTTACAAGGAACTTGTCGATCAAACTGGAAAATACTGGCTGACTATTGGGGAGGGAGAAGAAATGAAAACGAAAGAAATTGAGATAAAATAAATATGGATTTTATTTTTACTAAATAAGAAATAATTTTTGCAAAGATTTTCTACCAAAGAATTAAAAGAATATTGTCTAAACTTGGGTTTTGATTTGTTTGGCGTGACCCTGCCAAGAAAATCAAATTTTGGAGAATATCTCGAGAAATGGCTAGATAAAAAATATCAAGCGGACATGAATTGGTTAAAAAAAACAGAAACTAGGAATAATCCCGCCTTGGTTTTAAAAGACTGTAAATCGATATTGATATTGGGTGTTTCATATTTTAACCGCGACTATGGGGACAGCGAGAAAAATGATGATAAAAGAGCATTGATTGCTAGGTACGCCTGGGGAGATGATTATCATTTGGTTTTAGGTAAAAAAATGAGACAAATTCAAGATTGGCTTGGTAGCCAATACCCATGTAATTATTTACACAAGTACTATGTGGATACTGGACCAATTTTGGAAAAAGAGTTGGCAACGTGGGCTGGATTGGGTTTTATGGGGAAAAATACACAATTAATTAATCAAAAATTGGGTTCGTATTTTTTTATTGCTTGTCTCTTCACTCAAATTCCTTTTGAACAATCAAAGACAAAAGTTGTCGGCGGCTGCGGCTCGTGCGACAAATGTATCAAGGCTTGTCCCACCAAAGCTTTGGAAAAGCCATTTATTTTGAATGCTTCAAGATGTTTGTCTTATCATACGATAGAAAACAAAGGAATAATTCCGGATGAAATAAAAAATGCAAAGAAAAATCGGATATTTGGCTGTGATATTTGTCAGGAAGTATGTCCATGGAATAGACGAGCAAAAGTAACCAAGATGTTTGCTTTAAAGACCAAATTCAGACGGGATAAGCTTACTATAAAACAAATAAAGGAAATGGACTTGGATGGATACCGTCGGATTTTTAAAAAATCGGCGGTGAAAAGAGCGAAATTTTCTGGCCTAAAAAGAAATATCGAAGGACTGAATTAAATTTTTTCAGTTTTAAATAGCGCTAAAGATATTAATAAAAGCATTATTCCACTGCAGACCAAGGTTACATGAACCATCTGGGAAACATTTTGGTGGAAAAAAGTATAGGCAAAGAATTGAATAATAGCAGAAAATCCTAAAGCGATGGCAAATAACCAACCCTTGCGAGCCAGTAGATAATTGACAATCAACTGAACAATACCTACCACTCCCAATGATAAACCAATAAGACCCAACAAAACCCAAGAAAAAACATATTTTTCGCCAAATAAAATGGTAAATATCAACTTTGGCCAGATAAAATAAAATATTAAGGCAATCACTACTACGCCGCAGACCATTATTAGAGCTTTTTTAAGCAATTTGAGACGTAGTGCCAGTTTGTTTTCCTGACTGATATAGGGGAAAAGGGCAGTGGCGATACTAAGGGGGGCAAAATAGACAATTTTGCCAAGAGTGGACAGAGCGGTATATAGTCCGGCATCATAGGCGGATAGATATTTTTTTGCCATCAAGACATCAATACTAAGAAAAAATGAAACACCCAAAATACCAACTATCATGCGCAGACTTTCTTTAATGAGTTTTATGTAGTCAATTTTTATGTCTTTGGATATTTTGTTGGTGGAAAATTTTTGTTTGAGATAAAAAATACTTAAACAGAAGGCAACCAATAAAGCCAAGACTAAACTAATAATGGCGATATCTGCTCGTAAAAAAAGCAAACCTAGCAGTATTCCAAAAAAAAGTTTAACAAGCCCTTCGGAAGCAAAAGAGATACTAAGCCAATTAAAATCAAATAACCCCTGCATAACTCCCCTATTCCAGGAAAGTTTAAACATAAACAACAAACCGAAGCCGAGTATGGTCAAACCAATAAAACTGGTAAAGTTGAAATAATGGTAAATAAGTCCAATACAAAGAAAATAAATAAATAGCGAAATTAAGCTGATTTTATTCAAATATTGATTGGTGAGAGCAATTTTCCCCGCCAAAATATTGGAGTCTTCTTTTTTTTGGCTGATTATTTTGGCAGCCGTATTCTCCACTGCACCCAGTGGCGTGGCCAAAATAATATAGATTGATAGTAGAGCACCGAGGGTAGAGTACTCAGCCGGCGTCAAAATTCGACCAAGCGCCAAATGAAAAAAATAGGCGCCGGCATTGGCGGTCATGGTGCCAATGAATAATATTACTGAGGATTTTAGAAAAGATTTGGACATTGTCTCCTTTAAACGCGAAAACAAAATTTAAAATATAGCATGGTACTTACGAGTGTTGTCTTAATTTCCAATGGAAATGATTAGCCTGGAAATTGGAAATTGGAAATTTGTTATCATTTTACGACAATGTTTACTATCTTTCCCTTAATATAAATTTCTTTGACAATTTCTTTGCCGGAGATAAATTTTGTTACTTCAGAAGTTGATTTGGCAAGGGAAATTATTGTTTTTTCTGCAAGGTCGGCGTTAATACTAATTTCCGCTCGTCTTTTGCCGTTAACTTGAATAGGAATTGTCAGAAGTTCTTCTTTGACTAAATCAGGATTATATTTCGGACAAGTCATGAGATTTATTGAATTGTTATGACCACATTGATGCAAAAGTTCTTCGCAAACATGGGGACAAATAGGAGAAAGCAACAAAAATAAACCCTCCAGGGCTTGCTTCCAAGCTAGGGTATCTTTGACAAGAGGAAATTTTCGTTTCAGATCATTGAGGTCGTTAACAAAAATCATCAGATTAGAAACAACGGTATTGAAGCTAAATTTGTCATATAAAGAGCTGATACGCTTGATGTTTTTATGTACGAGGGAAGCCAATTCGACTTCTTTTATTTCTGACGAGTCATAGAGCCATTGGTCGGGGGTTTCTTGAATTTTTTCGTTTACCAAAATAATTTCTTGAGCCAATGACCACAATTTGAACAAAAATCGATTGACGCCTTTGACGCCATTGGTGTCCCAAGGGATAGCGTCAGGATATGGGCCCATAAACATTTCATAGCCACGCAAAGTATCAGCGCCAAATTCATCTATAACTTCGAGAGGGTTGATTACATTACCTTTAGACTTGGACATTTTTATACCACCTTCTCCAAGAACCATACCGTGAGCAATTCGTTTTTGGTATGGCTCAGGAGTTGGTACCAGTCCTTGGTCGTAGAGAAACTTGTGCCAAAAACGGGAATAGAGCAGATGTAGGGTAACGTGCTCCATGCCACCGTTGTAGATATCAACCGGAGACCAATATTTTAGTTTGGCAAAATCAGCAAATTGAGTATCGTTTTGCGGATCGCAATAGCGAAGATAATACCAAGAAGAACCGGCCCAGTTGGGCATAGTATCTGTCTCGCGTTTAGCCGGTCCGCCGCAGACAGGGCAAATAGTTTCAACCCAATCAGTGATCGCCGCCAATGGGGATTCGCCAGTATCGGTCGGCTGATAATTTTCGACAGGAGGTAAAACCAATGGCAAATGATCGGCCGGCAGAGGAATTAGTCCGTTGTTTTTGACAGAAAGGATTTTGGTAAGTAATTCGGGAATTTCTTTTTTTTGAAAATGACCAAAGCCGGACCAGATTTCAAAATTCCAACCAGCCAATAAATCATGGCGAGAGTGAAGCGGGATCAAAGGATCATCGTCAGAAATAATAACTGTCACAGAATCTACTACTTGGTCAACTACACGGAGATCGAGAGGTGATTGCCAGAATTTTTGCAGTGCGGCGAAATCGGAATTACTTAGTTTGGTTTGAATATTTTTCCAATCACGTTGGCTGATTTCGGCGATTGCGGAAGCTACCAAAAATAGATGTTTGATTTTGATATCGTTTTCGGCTAATAGGTGAAGCGCAGCTTTACTACCTAGACTATGACCGACGACAATATCGTGTGGACCGAAATCTTGGAGAATGGGCTTGAGAGTGTCAAGCCATTGTTTTATATCGGGATGAGCTGGATCGGGTAAATTGGGAGCAATAACTTCAAAACCAGATTTTTCCAGTTGTTGCTTCATCCACGGAAACCAATTACCTTGGTTGCTTCCCTCAAAACCATGAATTAGTAATACTTTTTGTCGGGCGTTTTGACATTGCTCGCAATAGACGATGGGAATAGGTTCGCCCCAGTAGTGTTGGCGGGAAAATACCCAGTCGCGAAGGTTATAATTGACTTTCTTTGATCCAAGTTTTTGTTTTTGTAGCCAAGAAATTATTTTTTTGGTGACAGTAACTGAATCCAATCCGGAGAATTCTCCTGAATTGATGGTGACACCCAGTTCCGAAAATAGTTTGTCGGTGCCAAAAAATCTTTCTTTCCAGATTGAAAATTCACTACAGGCCAGGTTGGGATCGTTGGTCATTTCGTCCCAAGTAGTCCAGTTTAATTCGTGAATGGATTTTTCTTCAGAACTGATTTCTTGTTGACTATTATCAACCAATTCAAAAACGTGAGCAGTGACAGTGGCTTGACGGTTAACGTCTTTGTGAGCAGCGAAATAATGAGACTGGACCGGTCCACCCAGGGTTTTGATGTGTTTAATATTGATATATCCCGTTTCTTCTTTTATTTCTCTCTCGGCCGCCTGAATCTCGCTTTCCCCCTTTTCAACTCCACCAACGACAAAAGTGGTCCAAGGGAATTTTTTCCATTTTAGGCTGAGGATTTTTCCATTTTGAGGATCGACTAAAATCGCTTGGACAGAGTGACGGACAGTATTTTTTTTGTCATTACGAGGAGGATTTTTGATATCAATGGTTTTGGGGATAATTACTTCGCGAATCGGTAAATCGTATTTTTTGGCAAAATCCAAATCGCGTTGATCGTGGGCGGGGACGGCCATGATGGCGCCGGTACCGTAGTCGGATAGAACATAGTCGGCGACCCAAATCGGGATTTGTTCTTGATTAACTGGATTGATAGCGTAGGCACCAGTAAAGACACCGGTTTTTTCTTTATTTTCTTGACGTTCGATGTTGCTTTTTACCAGTGCTAATTTGACGTATTTTTCGACCGCTTTTTTTTGCTCTGACGTAGTTATTTGATCAATCAATTCATGTTCAGGCGCTAAAACCATAAAAGTGACACCAAATAAAGTGTCAGGTCTGGTTGTAAAAACTTCTAATTCTATGTTTTCATCTTTCATCTTTGAACTATGAACTTTGAACTTTATTGCGGCTCCTTCCGATCTTCCGATCCAGTTGGCCTGTTGATCTTTGATCGCAGGCAGATAATCAACATCCTTGAGACCATTCAATAATTTGTCGGCGTAGGCAGTAATTTTGAGCATCCATTGAGATAGTTCTTTTTTGGTTGTGGGCGTACCGCAACGCTCGCAATTGCCGGCAATTACTTCTTCGTTGGCTAAGCCGGTTTTACAAGAAGGGCACCAATTAATCGGCATCTTTTTTTTGTAAGCCAAACCAGCTTTGTAAAGTTGCAAAAAAATCCATTGGGTCCATTTGTAGTATTCAGGTTTAGAAGTGTCAATTTCCCTCGACCAATCGAAGGAAAAACCGACACGTTGAGCTTGTTTTTTAAAATTGGCGGTATTTTTGGCGGTAACAATTGTCGGATTGATCCCGTGTTTGATGGCATAATTTTCGGTTGGCAAGCCAAAAGCATCCCAGCCAAAGGGAAAAAGAACATTGTAACCATCCATACGACTTTTACGCGCGACGATATCTAAAGCAGTATAAGGACGGCAATGACCTACATGCAGACCTTCCCCGGAGGCGTAAGGAAACTCGATCAAAATATATTTTTTGGGTTTGAAAGAAGAATCTTGGCCTTGATATATTTTTTCTTCTTCCCAGACAGATTGCCATTTGGGCTCTATTTCTTGTGGATTATAATTTTTTTGTTTATCCATAGATATTTATAAAAAAGAATTACGATAAGTTTATTTTACAATAAATATCTTCACTGAGCCATTGTCGAAATATGAAAAATTTCTTATCTGTTTTTGATTGACTTGATCCAATTTTTTTGTTATAATGTAAAGATTTAGTGCGAACTGAAAATAAAAAAACAAAAATAAAAAAATGATCGAGGAATTGATAAATTTTAGTTCGAAAAATGAAGGAAATACGACAAGATCGGTAACTTACCGCTCAAAGTTGGAAATGTATCCAACTAGACCGACGGAAGGATTGGAAAAACCGATCAAAGAGTTGAAAAAAATATTCGAAAGCAAAAATAAAGGAAACGTCAATGAAGAAAACGAGTTGTCGGAAGAAAATAAACAAAAACTTTTTAAATTCGAGGAGCAGTTATTCAAAAAATTGAAACCTGCTCCGGTTTTATCTGACTTATTATACAGGAAACCC
>DAIRGB010000039.1:0-10596 GCA_036794765.1 Patescibacteria group bacterium
GCCCGCCCTACAAATTTTGGGCGAAATCAGTTCGAATTTTTTCGAAAGCACACCGCCAGTTAGGAAATGTCTTTGTTGGCTCGCCCTCTGCGAGGGCTCGCCAGCCGATTTTAAGCGCAAATTGGAATTTTTTATCTTGCCCCGAAGGGGCTGGCCAAAAGCGGGCTTCCCGAATTTTCATTTTTAATTTTTAAGGAGAAACTATGAAATATTTTATCTACACTCGAAAATCAACGGACAGCGAAGAAAGACAGGTTTTAAGTATTGAAGCTCAGCTTGCTGAGCTAAAAGAATTTGCCGCCAAAGAAAAACTTGAAATCGTCGCCTCGCTTTGCGAGGCAAAAACTGCCAAAGAACCTGGCCGAACTGTGTTCGGCGAAATGCTTGCTCGGATTGAAAAGGGCGAAGCCCAAGGAATTTTGGCTTGGCATCCGGATCGACTGGCTAGAAATTCAATAGACGGAGGCAAAATTATTTATCTGCTGGACACAGGAAAAATCAAAGATTTGAAATTCCCTACATTTTGGTTTGACAGCACGCCACAAGGAAAATTTATGATGAACATTGCCTTTGGCCAAAGTAAATACTATATCGACAATTTAAGCGAAAATATCAAACGAGGACATCGGGCAAAACTACGCAAAGGAATTTGGCCAAACTTTGCCCCGCTTGGGTATTCCAACAATCCCAAAACAAGAGCGATTGATATTGATAGCGAAAAAGCACCATTTGTCAGAAAAGCATTTGAACTTTACGCAACAGGCGAATATACATTAAAAGCCCTTGCCAAAGTTTTGGATCAAGCGGGGCTAAGAAGCTACAAAGGCAATATTCTTTCTGTTTCCTGTGTCCAGCGACTTTTGCAAAATCAGATTTATTACGGTGTGTTTTCTTTCAACGGTGAAATTTATGACGGAACTCACGAGCCAATTATTTCCAAAAAACTTTTTGATTATGTTCAACAAGTAATGAGCAATCGAGGAAAAAAGAAACGCAAACGAAAACACGAATTTGCTTTTTCTGGACTGATGAGGTGCGGAAATTGCGACTGCCTCATAACCGCCGAAAAACAAAAAGGACACCACTATTATCGTTGCACCAAGAAAAAGCAACCTTGTAATGAAAAATATCTGCGGGAAGAAAATCTTGTTGAACAGATGAAAGGGATTATTCAAAAAGTTTCTTTATCCGACGATTGGGCGAACAATATGCTTGCCGAGATAGACAAGGAACGTGAACAGGCAAAGGAAGAAACGAAAGTTTTTGTTCAAAATCTCCAAGCCAAGAAAACAGAAATCGAAGTCAAAGCCGAAAATCTGCTCGATCTGTTTATTGGCGGAAAAGGCATTGAACCCGAAGAATATCAAGCCAAAAAACAAAAACTTCTCAACGAGAAGCTAGACATACAACAAAGAATCAAAGATTTTGAACAAAAAGGAAATAATTGGCTCGAACTGATGAAAGAAATGATTTTAGCCAGTAGCCAAGCCAAAATTCTTTTGTCGCAAAGCGACAATCAAGAAATCCGAGCATTCCTAAAAAATATCGGCTCGAACTTCATTTTGAAAGATAAAAAATTCCAATTTGCGCTTAAAATCGGCTGGCGAGCCCTCGCAGAGGGCGAGCCAACAAAGACATTTCCTAACTGGCGGAGGGTGGAGGATTCGAACCTCCGCTAGGGGTTTACCCCCTAGTACGGCTTAGCAAGCCGCTGCCATCAACCGGACTCGGCCAACCCTCCAGGGTCATACATTAAACATTATACTTCAAGAATATTATTTGCTCAATCCGCAAATTTTCCAATCAAAGCCCGCACAATAACAAAATAATATTTTAATTACTTTTTTTCGCTCTTTCCGCCATAAAATTATTGGCCCTAAGCAAACTTTCAAACGTTCCTGCATCTTCCCATAAACCTTCAATGACATTTACTTTCAGTTCACCCATTTCCAAATATCTGCGATGGACATCAGTTATTTCCAGTTCGCCTCGTTTGGACAAAGTCACTTCTTTGGCAAAATCAATCGCCCGCGAGTCATAACTCACTACCCCCACCCAAGCATAATCACTTTTTGGTTCATCAGGCTTTTCCTCAATGGAAATCACTTTGCCTGATTCATCAAATTCAAAAATTCCAAACCGGTTGGGATCCTCAACGGCTTTAACATAAACCGTCCCACCCCCATTGAATTCCCTAATCTGCCGGGAAAAATCATGCTCGACAATACAATCCCCAAAAATAATCGTCACATCATCCCCGGCCAAAAATTTTTCACCGATCAATAAAGCATCAGCCGTGCCTCGTCTTTCCACCTGAACCTCGTAGGAAAAATTTACCCCCAGTTCACTTCCGTCTCCCAACAATCTTTTATACTGATCCAAATATTCCTCCGCCACAATCAACAAAATCTCGCTGATACCACCACTAACCAAAGTCTCAATCGGATAATATATCATCGGTTTGTTGTAAACCGGCAACATCTCTTTTGATAACACTTTCGTCAACGGATACAGTCTAGTTCCCTTCCCCGCTGCCATCACAATACCCTTCATTATCTACTCCAAACATTTAATGAATATTTTCTTATAAATTTCTTTCACTCGTTTTTCGTCATATTGCATATAGGCTTCAAAACCGGGATCAGCATTAATCTCGATCACTGTAAAAGTCCGACTATCCGCCAAATCATCTGCCATCAAATCAATACCAGCCAATCTCACTTTAAATAATTTTGTAATCTTCGCAACGTATTTTTTTAAATCATCCGGAATTTTTTCCAAGACCTTTGAAATAACTCCTCCAGTACTCAGATTGGCATTGTCGCGTAACAAAATTTCCTCACCAGCCGGGACAATATCGGATTTTTTCCAACCATTCTTCTTTAGCCAATCCCAATCGATCACCAACTTGGGGACATCTTTTTTTAAACGCTTCACCAATACATCAACTGTCGCTAAACCATCACCCGTCACAGTCGGCATCAATTTACGATAACCCAAAATAATTTCCCCATCCAAAACCACCAACCGATACTCCGGCTTTTTAACAATTTTTTGCACAACCACGATATGATCATCTAAAAAAACTTCATCAATAACTTTTTCCAATTCCTCAGCCGTATTTACCACCTGGCAATGAATACCCATTGCCATCCGATTGGGTTTCACAAACACGGAAAATCCCAACTTTTTAGCATATTCTATTGCCTCATTTTTTCCCTTGCCGCGACTATTATCAATATATCTCTCATCATATTTAATAAAATAATCTCCCTCCGGAACAACCAAACCGTTCTTTTCCAACAACTGATAACTAAAAACTTTATCCTTGCACAAAGCCCGCGCCGCCGCACTATTCAAAGGAAACTTGGGAAAATGACCATAACCAAACAGCTGATCGTCAATTTTCAACAAATACCCAGTCCACCGATCAATCCATTCCACTTCATACCCCTCTTTTTTTGCCAATTCCGCTAAAAACAAAGTATGTTGCGGAAAAACTTTTTCATTCAAACCTTTGTATATATAAGACATCTTTTACCATTAATGCAAATACTATATCATCATTAATTTTTTTATAAATTAATCCCTAAAAAAATTTCCTATTTCCCAATAACCAATATAAGAATGAGTATAACCAACATACCAATAAAACAATAACTCTAAAATTACTATCAATACAGCAATACCCAACAAAAATGTCAAAGCCCTAACAGAAATATTAACTGTTCCCTTTTCTTTTTTTCCCCACAACATAACTGCTCTAACCAACAACCATAGACTATAAACACATCCCAATAAAATCAAAACTATTATCAGTATTACAACCAATTTTTCCCACCACCACACAGGTCTAGGAGCACTCATTGCCAAGAATTCAACCATAATTTCTCTCATATCATAATATTAACCTAAATCATATCTCAATCTCTTACCCTAACTTTGGACAAACCGCGGCCGGATGCAAACCAGTCCACCGATCAATCCATTCCACTTCATAACCAAGCTCTTTAGCCACCTCAGCCAAGAACAGAGTGTGGGACGGAAAAACTTTTTTATTCAATATCTTTGACCTATACATACCTAATCACACTTTCGCTCTTTATATTATCAACATTCATTAATAACTCATCTATCAATCGATTGGCAACGACAAAAAACCAAGCATACAAAATACCCAAACAAGCAATAACAATCATAAAAACTAATACTAAATTATCAGAATAATTGTGTTTTAATATAGTCGCCAAAATTCCGAAAAAATATAAAACAAATATCAAAAGAACATTAATCAGAACTTCTCTTCTTAGAGAAACATCTATCTTTTTCTTAAACAAAAAATAAAAAATATTTATTATAACTTGGTAAATAAAGACAAACACAAAATAGCACCACACCAAATCTTCCAAACCAAAATCCAAATTATTTAACCACAACCAATTCAAAAATCCCAAATTAAAATAATCCTGTAAAGCAATATAAACTAAAACTATACCAAAGACATAGAAAAATACATAAACCGGCACAAGAACAGAACTCAACAACAAAACCAATTGTTTTAAAACAAATTTTAATATATCCGTTTTCAACTGAGAATAACGACCAGTTTTCTCCATGATAATCAATCACCTTTTGATTCAATATCTTTGACCCATAATCCCTAAAACCTAGTATCTAGCACCTAAAACCTATATCTCCACCTCTTCCCCCAACTTCGGACAAACCGCGGTTGTATGCAAAGTAGAATCAATTTTTAATCGCAAACTTTCCCGTGCTTCCTCCTCACCATGATTCAATATTACTTTCCCGGGCAATTTTTCCATCGCTGCCAACCACTGCAATAAACGATTACGATCAGCGTGTGCCGAAAAAGCTCCCACTGCAGTAATCTTGGCCCCGACCTGTATCTTTTCTCCAAAAATCGTCACTTCTTTAGCCCCATCCAACAAACTGCGTCCCAAAGTCCCTTTTACTTGAAAACCAACCACAAAAACCGTATTTCTCGTATCAGACAAATAATGTTTCAAATGATGTTTAATCCTACCACCAGTCATCATTCCTGAACCGGCAATAATCACCTTTGGAGTCGGATCTTGATTAATCGCCTTCGAATCATCTACGCTTTGTGTCACAGTCAACTGCGGAAAATCAAACAAGTCTTTGTCCCTCAACAAAAAGAAACGCGCTTCTTCATTCAAATAGCTCTCATATTTCTTGAAAACGTCCGTCACTTTTCTAGCCATCGGGCTATCGAGATAAACCTTGCCCCGACACATCTGGTCACGTTCGGCAAATTCATTGAACACATAAAGCAACTCTTGCGTCCTTTCCATCGCAAATGCCGGTATCATCACTACTCCACCATTACCCAAAGCCTCACAAACAGTATCTTTCAACAAAAGTTTACGCATATAAACGTCTTCATGCTGTCTGTCGCCATAAGTCGATTCCAATACCACCACATCAGCCGGATCCGGTATATCCGGTTTGTCCAGCAACAACACCGGATAATTTCCCAAATCACCGGAAAACAATACTTTTTTCCCTTCATTTTCGATTGAAATCAATGCAGAACCGAGTATATGACCTGCATTCCAAAATTTTACCTTCAAATCATCAACCAAAAATTCTTCATAATAATCCTTGTCCGCAAAACTATCCATCAAAATCACCACATCATCCATCGAATACAACGGTTCAACTTTTTCATAACGCGAATCTTCCTCGGCAATTTTCGCCGAATCAAGTAAAATAATTTCTGCCAGCTCTCTTGTCGGCTTGGTGCAATAAACCTTCCCCGAAAAACCTTCTCTGATCAAACGCGGCAACAAACCGGCATGATCGAGATGAGCATGCGTCAAAAAAACCGCCTTGATTTCATTGGGCGCAAATAAAAATGGCGCCGCGTTTAACTCATCCGCCTCCCCCTGAAACATTCCACAATCAACCAAATACTTATTTTTCCCGGTATCAACCAAAGTACAAGATCCGGTAACTCCCCCCGCCGCCCCGCAAAATTTTAATTTCATTTGTTTTAATTAGATAATAATTCAATCCCATTTTAGCTTATTTAAACTCTCACCACAAACAAACTTGATATAATAAATACATATCTCAAAAATTTTCCAATTTTTAAATTTTTTATAATATTATTATTCGTCTCATTATCAATCCTCTTCCTCAAATATCCCCAAACATTATCAATTTGAAATATAACAAACCACAATATGGAAATAACCAGTACCGCATTTGCCAATAACAAACATATCCCCTCCCAATATTCTTGCTTGGGAGAAAACATCAACCCACCACTTTCCATTTCAAAAATTCCTAAAAACTCCAAAAGTCTCGCCCTACTGGTAGACGACCCCGATGCTCCTGTTGGCGATTGGGTTCACTGGCTGGTATTCAATATAAAACCAACTACCCAAGAAATAAAAGAAAATTCGATACCCGCCAATTCTGTCATCGGACTCAATAGCTCCGGCCGAAATCAATACGAAGGACCCTGCCCACCCTCAGGAACTCATCATTATTATTTCAAAATCTATGCCCTCGACACCGTCCTCGATCTCGATCAGACAACCACCAAAGAAATCTTTCTCAAAAATATCTCTGGCCATATTGTTGATCAAAATGAATTGATTGGATTATTCGCCAAAAAATAAAATTTCAAAAAAACAAATCTCAACTTTTCCGCATCAAAACCAAAAATCATAGACTCAAATCCAATATAAAAGAGAGACGTCTTAGTCTCTCTTTTATTTGATCAAACGAAAAAATTAAGAAACATCGGGATCAACAAAAAACGCCATATATGGCAATCGCACCGCATTATCATTTTCAATCCATTCCAACAAATCATCCCGACAATTAGTATAAGCCGTCTTGGACATTTGCGAAGGCACATCCCCCGTAAAAAAATATTCAGACAAAAATACTGCCGCCTGGCCCGGTGATTTAGCCACCTGATAAGCAAAATCTTCCCCAAAAATCAAACCATATATTTCAATTTCAATCATCCAAGTTGCCTGCACCGCCAACACATGTGGAGAAAATACCGCTGCTACCGAAATACCAGTATCCATAATATTTGCCCCCACATTTTCCGCATAAGATGACTTGAGGATTGGATCGTTGGTAGAATTGTATTTATAAATATTGTAACTTGCCTCCACCGTCCCAGTCGCCACCGCCAAAATCACTCCGGCTTTTTTAGTCGTCAATTTGGCCAAACGACCGGCCTTACCAGCATAACCAATCGTATTTTCCGTCACTTTGACTACATTGGCCACACCCGTAGTCCCTCCGATCACCGCCTTGGCCGAATAATATGCCACATCCATTTTTTCTCCGTTTTTGTAAGCTGTCCAAGCCTGTTGACCGTTGGTCGCCACCGACGCCACTCCTTGAGCGGCGGCAAAAATAGCTATTGGACCGGTATAATTGGCCTGTCTGGCCCAGTGCGTTGTTGGCAAATCGGTAATTTCTTTTACTTTATTGGATTTCACTGTTACCGCCTCAATCACAGAATAAACATTTCCAGCAATTCCCATTTCTTTCTCAACATAATTCGTCGCTGTAATTCCCACCTCCAAATCATTGTACCGCTCATTTGCCGGCGCATTTGGATCCTTGGTCAGCATCTGCATCGTTTCTGTCTTGTTTAGATAATCAGCTGATCCAGTATGAGTTTTTACCCATGCCTGATCCACTATCGGATTACTTATTCCTTCAAAGTTTTTGTACTCCAAAGTCAAAGTCGTATTGTTATTGGTTGACTTAATCACAACCACATCCCGCACAATCGCCGTCAAGTCCCAATTGACATTCATCGGTTTGTAATCCATCTGGCCGTTTTTCTTGATTGCCCAAACCGGAGTAACTTTAAGATAGCTATCGGAATAAATGGCTTTATCGACCGGTAAAGTAATTCTGACTTCAAAATTATTACCATCAATCAAACTAGCCATAGCCAGATTATCTTTATAATAAGCCAAATTACCGCCATCATCGGCATCAAAATTGTTGTTATTGTAAAAAGTATACAAAAAAGCCGGCAATTTATAGTCGTTGTCTCCATTATCATACAAATCGCTATACATCTGCGTATCTTTAAACTGCAAAGCAATAGTCTGTTCTTTGTCATTATAAATCTTCACCGGATACAACAGATATTTAAAATACTCACTTTCACCAGGATATTTTATCTCCTCGGTATTTTTCAGATATGTCAATTGATAATCCGACAAATAGTCATAATAAAACTCATACCGTTTTGGCACAAAAAAACTTTCAGCATAAATCAAACTTGTCTCCGCATCCATATTGTGAGTCATTTCTGCTGTACCGGAAGCAAAATCAGCCGCCGATTTGTCTTCAATCTTGTAACAAGTAAAATGTTGATCAGCGAAAATTTTATTTAATGATTTCTTGTAATGATCCTGATCCATAATACTCTTTTTCGTCCCATCGTCCTCTTTGTAAGCAATTTTTTTCATCCAAGTTCGCGGCGGCCAAACCGAAACATACCTCTCATAAATATCCACCCATCCATCCAAACCATAAGCCAAAGCCGGTTGTTCTATCCGGACCATACCTTTCTTTTGCAAATCATTCCAAGTTGGCTCGGATGGATTAATCATCGAGGATAAATCCTTGCCATCAATAATCCCATCGCCATCAGTGTCGGGATTATTGGACTGAGTTCCGAAAAAAGTTTCACTATTGTTTGGTACAAGATCATTATCATCATCCGGATTCAAGATTTGTTCTGTCTGACCACCCCCGCTTTGATCATCTCCACCATTTTGTTCGCCATTGTTCTGATTATCGCCACCACCACTACCTCCGACCGTTTCAATCGTCGCATTATTGAAAGCCAAATGATTGCCATTTCCATCTTTTCTCAAGGCTTTAAGATAAAGCTGAGAACCAATATTCAAACCACTCAAATCCAAAACCGCCGTACCCTGACAAGTATAGCCCACCGGGTCATCAGGAGTGGACACGTTGGGCAAAATCACATCGACCGACCTCAACTTTGACAGATCAGCCTTGTCCGCGACGTTTCCATAATACATTTTATAATCAGCATTAAAACCCTTGCCACCATTAAAAGTATTTGTCGCCAAAACGGTCAGGGATAACTCAATATTATTTTGACCGGTCGGAACATTATCAATCGTCCACTCAGCATATTTTTCTCCCGCCTTATCTCTGAGCCAATACCAACCGGCAATCAGATCACCATTTGATGAAAAATTACTAACCTGAGCCGCCACCGGCGGAGGCGGCGGAACCGGCGCACTTACTTTCACTGTTGTCGTCAAATCACCCGACAAGTCATTATCTATCCTCGGCAATTCACAACCAACCAAACCAATCAACAAAAATAAAATTACCCAGTTTTTTATTTTCATTTTCACCTCCAAATTTTTATCGTTTTATCAACAGACAAACTTAACAACCATCAAAAAAACCGCCAGACAATCCTGCGGTTTTATAAACCTAAAAATATTTTTCGTTATCAGAAAATAAATTTCCAACCAAGCAAACATATTTTCTTCTTACAAATCTACTCTACTCGTAATTTTTTTGATAATCAATAAAATATATTCCTAAAAAAATGTATAATTGAAACATATCCAAAACAGCCAGTTACCAAACCCATCGATAGAAAAAATTTAATTTTCGCCACGATAATTTTTATAAACTTTTTTACAACTATGCTCATCGCAATCATTTTAGGTATCATCGAAGGCATCACTGAGTTTTTACCAATATCATCTACCGGCCATCTGATTCTTGCCAACCAATTTATCACTTTTTCCAATTCCGATTTTGCCAATACTTTCGACATATTTATTCAACTCGGCGCCGTCCTGGCCGTTATTATCTTTTACCGAAATCGTTTAATACCCTACCTATGGCAAAAAGATCAAAAAATTAATCGATCCATCATTGATCTGTGGCTAAAAACCATAGTCGCTTTCATCCCCGCTGGTTTTTTCGGACTACTTTTTGGTGACTGGATCAAAGATCATCTATTTACTCCTACCGTCGTCGGTTCCAGTCTTTTATTGGGCGGAATTATTATCATCCTTATCGAAAGAAAACCCAAACCAAGCACTACCAACTCTTGTGAAAAAATTTCTTTCAAAAACTCACTCATTGTCGGCTTTTCTCAATGTCTCGGCATGATCCCCGGCACCTCCCGCTCCGCCGCCACCATTATTACCGCTCTTTTGTTGGGTTTCAATCGACCCACCGCCGCCGAATTTTCATTTTTCCTCTCCGTTCCCACTTTGGGAATTGCCTCAATCTATTCGCTATTCAAAGCAGACATTCATTTTGACCAACAAGAAATAATCTGGCTCAGTCTCGGTTTTATTTCCGCCTTTTTGGTTAGTTATTTGGTCATTAGCAAACTAATCAAATATATCGCTCAAAATAGCTTCACAGTTTTCGGTTATTATCGAATAATCATCGCGATTATCATCGCCATCTTTTTCTATCTTCAATAAACCGCCTTTGATATAATAAAATCAATTAATACCAAAATATTTTTATGATTATCTATTTTTTATTGATCAT
>DAIRGB010000040.1:0-10058 GCA_036794765.1 Patescibacteria group bacterium
CCCTCGCGGGCCGGACTCCGCCGGCTCGGAGCCGACCTTGACCACCGCGGCCGCCACTTTTTGTTCAATATTGAACGCGGAAAAAGCTACTCCTTCGTAAATCCAATTGGAATCAGTGTTTTTTACTTTGGTCGCTTCATTGTAAGACGAAGTGAAAAAATGACCATGGAAAACATCACTCCAAAAACGATAAACGTAACTTGATTTTTTTGAGGTCGATACCGGTAAACTATTATCCGTGGCACCGGCACCAACCGGAACGGCACTACCAATCAGCCACATTGCCACACTAAAAAAAATCAGCCCTGCTTTGATTTGTTTGATCATAATTTATTATTTCTCTCTAATCTTGAATAAAAATATTTTACTCAATAAATTACATGTTAAATTAATTATACCAACTTTTGGCCCAATAAAAATATCGGGTTATTGATTCTTTATTTGATCGTATTAATTTTTTTTGATAATCTCGGCCAATTTTTCGCCCAGTTCATTCATTTTGTACGGTTTGGGTAACAAGTCTTTCGCTCCTAGGTTAATTATTTCCTGAACCGCTTCATTGTGTCCGTATCCAGAAGATAACAAGACTCTAACATTGGGATCGATTTCTTTCATTTTGATAAAAATTTCTTTTCCGCTCATCTTTGGCATATTCATATCTAAAATAACCGCATCGATATCGCCCCGTTTTTTTCGAAATAATTCAAAGGCCTTCGTCGGTGTTTCCGCTGCAAACGCTTCATAACCGATTCTTTTTAACATTATTTTCAACATGTCCACAATCAGTTTTTCGTCGTCAATCACCAATATTTTTCCCTTATATTTAGAAGATATTTTCTTTTCTTTTTCCTTGTCTTTTTTGTCAATCAGGGTGCCTTTGGGCAAAAATATCGAGAAAGTTGTTCCTTGTTTTAGTTTTGAAAATACTTCGATTTGTCCTCCGTGATTTTTTACTATCCCATAAGTCGTAGCCAGCCCCAGCCCTGTTCCTTGTTTCTGTCGTTCTTTCTTGGTCGAGAAAAAAGGTTCAAAAATCTTGTTTTTTATCTTTTCGTCAATTCCCTCGCCATTGTCAGTAACCGACAATTCGACATACTTTCCCGGTTTTAGATCCAGATCGGTATTTTTCAGTTCGATATTTTTTGTTTTGATTTTGATCTGGCCGGCTAAATCCGTGATTGCTTCGGAAGCGTTAACAATCAGATTCATCAACATTTGATTGATCTGGCTGGGATCGCCATCTACCAACCATAACTTTTCCTCCAAATCCGTCTTAATCAAAATCGATTTCTTAATACTGTGTTTAACTATCGACAAAACATCGTAAATACGTTCATTGAGATTAACCGCTTTCACAAGATTCTTTCCCCGCCGTCCGTAAGCCAGTAGATTGTTCGTTAGATCAGAAGCGGCCTTGCTGATATCAGCAATTTTTTGCAAATACATTTTTTTGGCTTGATCTTCTTCTTCGTCCAGCAATAAACTGGTATAGCCCATAATCCCACCCAACATATTGTTGAAATCGTGAGCAATACCACCGGCCAAATTTCCGATCGAATCCATTCTTTGAGCTTGTATCAATTTGTTTTGTGCTTTTATTCGTTCGCTAATATCTCTGACTGCGCCAATCACCTTTTTCCTGCCATCAATCATAAATACTCCGCTAGTTATCTCCACCGGAAAGATGGTGCCATCCTTTTTTTTGTGATAGCGCAAATTTATTTTTTTCCAATTCTCTTTTTTGATATTCTCTCGGATACTGTTTTGAGATACGTGTGGTTCGGCAGAAACATCCAGGGTGTTCAATCTCAAAAATTCTTCTTTTTCGTAACCATACATTAGTAAAGCTGTTTTGTTTGCGTCTTCAAACTTAAAAGTTTCCGCATCAAATATAGTTAATCCATCAAAGATGTTGTCAAATAAGTATCTAAATTTTTCTTCACTATCTATTAAAGCCTTTTCCGTTTTTTTGCGTTCGGTAATATCTCGTAAAATTCCCTCTATACCAATAATCTTCCCATTTTTATTGTAAACAAACTGAGAATAAGTTTCCGCAACAATGATCGTTCCATCCGCTTTTTTTAATTTTATTTCCTGTCTTGCCTTCTTATGCCGCTTCAACTTTCTCAATAATATTTTTCGATCATCCGGATTGGCGTAAAAATCAGTCACTTTTTTTCCAATAATCTCTGTGATACCTTTTAACCCCATTATCTTAGCTCCGGAAAAACTAATCTCCCTAATTATTCCTTGAACATCAGTAAAATAGTATGTATCAACCAAATTGGCGATAACGTCTTGATAACTTCGCTCTTCATCAATTTTATCTTTTTCTTTCATTTTTTTCCTTTTTAAACATTATATCATTTTTGATCTTGACAAATACCCTAGTCAAAATGCTGTTAATAGTTTAAATTGTAACTAGAAAAAGATATTACAACTTTTTAATATTACCTTGATATGAAAATCTACTTTGCCGCGCCATTGTTCAACGAAGCTGAATGTCATTACAACCTATATATTACAGAAAAACTGGAAAAACTTGGTTACACTGTATTTTTGCCTCAAAGGGATGGTATTATGGACGATACCTATGATGACCCTTCTCCTGCCAATAAGCAGTCTCAAGAGAAAATATATCACGAAATTTTCAATCTTGATCGTGAAAATATTATAGATTCAGATATTTTTCTTTTTATACTAGATGGCCGTGTTCCTGATGAGGGGGCCTGTGTTGAGTTGGGGATAGCCTATGAACACAAAATACAGCGTCAAAAACCAAAATATATTATAGGACTTCATACTGATACTCGTGCTGCCCACCTGGGTGCAAAATTCAATCCTATGATTAAAGTTCCAATTGATTTTTTGGCAGAAGATGATCAAGACTTATTGCTTTACCTTCAAGAACTATTGAAGCAAAATAAATAACTTCGTCATCAATTTCAAAATATACATCAAAAAAGACCTTTCAAATCAAGGTCTTTTTTGCGTCTCGATTGACGTATTTTTTAAAAGGCGGGAGTGCAAATATACATCAAGCTTGTCTGATAATTTCCAGCCGCTTGCAATTCATTTATTTCTACCTGGAAACCTACATAAGTCAGTCCTTGACCTTCGATGGTCCCATTTGTTGGTCCGTTATGGTACATCACTTCCCGAGGAGTAGTCGTCGCCCCCGCCCATTTGTTACCATCGAATCTGTCATAAATATTTTCTCCCAAATTGTTGTCACTTGTCGTGTAACCAAAAAATCCATTGGCAACACCGCTGGGGGAATGCCACAAAATTGGAATGTTATTGGTACCATCAAAGAAATTAATTTGATTTCCATTGGAAGTGAAATTATCCAAAGCTTGCAAGGTGACAGAAAAACCCTCGGCGGCATTGGTACTAACGCGTAATTGTTGCGCCGCAATTTTGGGAATGGTTGGCGTCAATCGATCAAAATTAATGATACTCGCTTCCGTGGCAATATTGGTATTTGTCCCATTGACCGTAGTTCCGATTCCCACCGGTAAAATTTCAAATGTCAATGAACTTGGAATAGTTGCAGTTACGGTCACCGCATCAGTAATTGCTACCATCGCTTGATGCCATTCGTTGTAATCTCCCAAACCATCACTGGTTTCGTGGGTGGACAGAGTAATTGAATACGAACCTGCTTCTACTGGATTATTGATATATTGATCATCGGTATTTCCCAATACAATCGTTATTAATTCGTCAGTATGATCAAATGTTCCCACAAAAGGAATTATTATTGTTTTTTGTAAAACGTTGACTGTTGGGTTTCCCCAGGTCACATCTCCTCCGGTTGGTAAAATATCGGCGCCAGTTACTCCGGTCAAATCAAATTCATTTGCTAAAATTATCTTGATACTGCCATTGGAAATTGGCTGGGTACTGCCAGGATTAAAATGGATAGTGTGTTTTGCGTCCTCGGTTTTTATCGAGTCAGACAACACGTCGTTCAAAGAGTTATCAAATATCTGCGCTTCGTCATTGGCCTCATCAATCGGATCTCCGGTTCCATCATTGGAATCATATGAACCAAGTATGATTGGATAACTGCCGGTCAATCCCGGATTGTTGATAAAATTAGTATTTCCGATAGTGATGGTTATTTCTCCGTCAGTATTGTCCAACTCGCCGGTAAAAGGAATAATTACAGAACCAAATGTCGGAGTACCCCAAACCACATCTCCGCCGGTCACGGCGACATCGGCTGTGGTCAAACCGGTCAAATCAAAGGCCGGATCAAAATCTATCTTAATACTTCCATTAGTAATCGTAGACGTATTATTAATCTTGTATTTCAAAACATGTTTGGCTTCGCTGCCAACCTGAGAAGTCGATAAATTGTCAGTCAACTGACTTTTTCCATTTGGTTCAAAAAATCTTGTTGGCTCAGTCGGCGGGGTAGGGGGTCCATCTTCGCCCAAAATTTCTATATCACCCGATCCGGACAAAGGTCCCCAACTATAATGGTCAAAGAAATAATTTTCTACTTCCGTTTCCAGTGTACCACTGCAATCCGTAGTGTTATTACCGCTCGTAATACCAAAACCACTCACGTTTGTCCCAGGACTGCATGTCGTCAATGAAGAACTGAGTTGTCTGGTTAGATAGTTGTTATAAGTGTCGATCGATGGTAAATTCTCACCGGCGGAACAACTCGCGTTTACATCAAAAGTCGCCGTATCGCCATTGGCATCTAGAGTCAAATTGCCCGGGATCACTCTCAAAGCATTTGGTACGGAACAATTGAAATTAAAATTGTACTCACCAAAGTCATCCGACCGCAAACCATTTTTCAAACTATATACCCGATAGTAAACTTGATGATTATTTACATCCAATAAGTCATGATTGAAAGTCATTTCACTATCATTGACTGTCCCCAATGATTGCCAATATCTAGTCCCACTTGAGTAATTGAACCAATTGTAACTGTCGATTTTGAATCTTCTATCTTCTCCATCCCACCCATCCGCTTCGTAGTAAATTTTTATCGTATCACCTTCGACTACCACCGAATCCATACCAGTCGGAAAATCCTCTCCGTTAATGACTTGTTTCAATTCATCCCTTTCATTGGAAATATATATTCTTTCCAGCCAAACCATTTGTATTTCCGAAAAATGTACCTGCAACGCCACCGCTCCCGGTTTAGAAATTGTGTAATATTGCTTTAGTGTTCCTGTTATATTGGCGGGATAACCGGGACTGGATACATCGGTTAAATCTGTCTCAAATTGGCGGCTAGAGTAATCAACGGAATAATTCTGAGCATCCGCCACATCATCCCAATCCAAAGTGGTTTGTATATCCCTCACTCCGCAAGCCGGGCAGGTGGCATTGATACTTAGATTGGTTGGAGCATTAGGTTTGTCATCACAATCAACCGTCACGCTCACGGTGTTTGATTCTGGAAGTTTCTTTTCCCAAAAAGCATCGTTTCCGGAAGTGTATGTAAGATACGGCACGATTTGATAAGTATAAACATTGCTACTCTCTGAAGACTCAGAATATTCCAATTGATCTATTTTCCAACCTCTCGCTTGTCGATTGTTGTTGTCAGAAATAAATCGAACCTTGATGGTATCTCCGGTTACATCATTTGTCGTCATCGGACCAATATGTCCATTGTAATATCCCTCTCTGATCGTCTGAACAATCGTGTCAGAACCATTCAAAATTTCAACTCGGTCGTTGTCCACCGTCCAAGGACTGCGATAGGGACCGATAAAATCAACAAAATGAAGTCTCATCTTGGTCGCCCCGGGATGAGTATAGGTCCAAGTGTTTGAATAATTGTTGGGATAATTTGCTGGATAATTTGGAGACGTCAAATTTTCCGCCTGTACTTGCCAAATATCTCTAGTGTATGAAGTTTCTACTGCAGAATCAGAATATGTATTCCTAGAATTATTGCCATAAAACATTGCAGCTCGATCAAAACCATTTTTGAGAAGATAAAAATTGGTAGCGCTACTGTTGTGCATTGTGCTAAAATTTAAAGTCACTATCGGATCAGATGGATTTGCACAATCCAAGCTGTATTCAATCTCGCCAAACGCCGAACATGGTTCAATTCCTACCACTGCATTGTTTGTCACCGCGATCGGAATCCAATCAGCATTATTGATGTCAATCGCCCATATTTGATAAGTACGGTTATAGGTTGTCGATTTTCTTTCGGAATACGTAGAAGTATTTCCCACAAAATAAAATCTTTGATCAGACGTATCAGTTTTGTCCACCACCACATACCCATCCGCTCCTGGATAGCTATCCCAGCTTAGATTGAAAATTGTCATTGGGTTCTGGTTAATATCATATTCACTACAGTCTGTGTTTCCTTGTAGTACAAATGACTGACCAATAACATTGACATCACTTGTCCCGGTCAATGGCGGAATGCCCATGTTCGAATTTCCCTCATAGAAAACACTCAATATTCCAGTTGCATCGGCTATGCTATTTTCCTCTCCTTCACTCCATTGCACTTCATTGATGTGCCAACCTCGGGCATTCAAGGATTGATTGGTATTAAACTTTATTTTCAGCTCATTTCCTCTTGCTACTGCCGAATATCCGACCCCGTACTGAGATACTCCATAATCATTTTCAGAGACGATAGTTACATTGTCGCCTGCAGATACCTCAAAATCATCAAAGTTAACTCTAATAAAAGTCGCCCCTGGCTTGGTGATAGTTATTGTCGCCAAATCATTGTCATTGTAATTGGCTGGATAGTTTGGCGAAGACAAATCCACTGTTTCGGAAAACGTTCCATAAAAAGCATTATCAACCAGCGATTTGTCTGATGCATAATTTTCAACGATGAGTTCTGGTCTTTGCGCCAAAATCCCCGCATCCAAAACCCAATTTGCCTCATCAATGCTGTCGGCCAAATCCAGTTCTCTTCCCAACTCATCGGTCATAAATTCGCCATTGTCGCATCTTACCAATGCCATCAAAGGCATTGATCTTCCGGCATTCTTGACATTGATTGGATTTGGCAAAACCGCCAACGAATTAGGTAAAACACAACTAAATGTTTGTTGGGCCATTGCATAATCAGTTGAACAATTGTTGTCGGTATCACATGTTTTTGCTCTAAAATATATTGTCTTCCCATCCAACCAGTTTCGATCAAATTTCCACTCCGCGCTACCCGTCGTTGTCGCTCCAATACTATTCCATCTCGGATCATCTATCGATTCAATCGCGTCAATAAACCAGTGATATGTTCCACTTGAATTGGGATCAGAATAAAAATGTATTTTTACTGTGTCTCCCGGGATTTCTTCCGAGTACATTGGGCCAGAAAATTCATCCTCGTAGTCGGTTATCACCTGATCGCTACCATCCATAATTACCAAATGATCATCCCAATCCAACTGCAAAATGGAAAAATGAACCCTCAACCGACGCATACCGGGGTAGGTGATAGTCCAAGTATTATCATAATTTTCCGGATACAAGTCGGGATAATTGGGATGAGTAATCTGCGTTTGATCTGTTTCCCAATCAGTCATTGTGCCGATATCATTACTTAGTGACCATTCCGCGGTTACCGGCAAAGTCAGATCGGCAGCCGTCCAGTCCCAAGATAAATCAACTTCGGCGTTGCCTTGGCTGCATTGGCTGCAACCACCGGCAATTGTCAGAGTATCTGGTGCAGGAGGAGTACATTGGACAACTACTTTTCTTTCATTGGAATACAAATATTCGCCACTTGTCTTTTTTATCTGAACATAGTACCCGTAAGTATGATTATTTGATATTGCCGCATCATCAAGACCGGTATCTGTAACTGGATTGATCGCCAAAATATTTCGCGGCGGATAATTGTCAACATCAAATTTGATTATGTGCGTACTTTCGATATCAGAAACCACCGACCAATCAAGATTGACTTCTGGATTTTCATAATCGGAACAATCCACGCTGGTTGTCAAATTTATTTCTTCAACTACCGGCGGTTGTCCAGGAGTGGAACAATACATAGGAACAAGTACAGTATTGGCCGATCCGACCGAATAACTCGGAAATCGGTAATGAGACAAAAATCTTTCCGTCACAGGCCAAAACACCAGCTGTAAGTCATAATCAACCGTCGTCGGCGTTTCGCTCGCCACAGTCATTTTGTAATTATTAATCGGAACATGGGCATAGACTCTATACTCTGCTGAACAGTCACTGTGATTACCGCCACGGCTATTCGGGTCGAGATCGTTTGTCCACCCGTCATTATCATTGTCTTCATCCTCTGAATTTAAAATACCATCTCCATCGTTATCCCGATCCTGATCATTGATCAAGCCATCATTGTCCAAATCTTCGTCAGTGTCCACCTCGTCTGCATCAGCTATCCCATCGCCATCGTCATCAACATCGATATCATTTTCTATCCCGTCTTCATCCCAATCATTATCACCCTGATTTGAGGTGCCATCATTGTCAATATCCGGATCGACGTCATTGGTCAGACCATCATCGTCCAAATCATTATCCAGATCACTCTGCCCGCCTCCACTATCTGGGTCCAACAAATTTACTATTTGGTCATTGTCCCAATCAACATCATAAATATCCAAGACGCTATCATTGTCATCGTCCGGGTCCAAGTCATTTGATATACCATCATTATCAATATCCGGATCAACATCATTGGTTAGACCATCATTATCCAAGTCATTGTCTATGTCTGGTAGAGAAGCATAACCAAAATCCACATCATTGATATCCGCTGTACTGTCATTATCCAAATCGCGAATTGAATAATATGGAGTCGCGTCAATTACTCCGTCCCAATCTGAATCATTAACACAAGCTGCATTGCCAAAACAAGTTGCCGCGCAAGGATTTATTTGATCCTGATATGTCAAACCCTGAGTGTATTTTATATAATCACCCCTCACTTCCATCCTGGCTCCTTCGATAAATCCACCGTCACCCAAATCATAACTATAATTTGTCCACATACTCGTGATTGGATTATTGTTCCTGACCAGATAATACTGCGTCGCCTGATCAAATTTTTCCCAATGCAAATCTACAATCGGATTGCCGCTGTCGCACCTTTTCTCATATCGAAGAGTATAATTTTCTAAAGGAAATTCCGGTTGAGGATTATTTACAGTTACATCTTTATCCAAATAGGTTATTGGATCAGTTAGAGTTTGTGGTGGAGCCGGAGGAGTCGGGTCACTCTTGATGACATAAGGTATATCAAAACCGGAACTATAACTAAAATATGGTCCAAAATCATGCAGGTTGCCCGGGTCGGGAGCATAATTGATACTTACATCCAAACGACTTTGTAAAAAATGATACGGATTTGACAAATCATTGGGAGCATGAGAAGCAATAAACCCGATCGAAGAAAAACTATCATCAAAATTACTCGGTGGATTATTTAATGTTGTGTCACCCAGTGTCAAACTTTCCGCCTGATTTTGTGGATCGGTCTGACCATGATCTCCGTCTGCGACAAAAGCATCATCAATCCAGACCAAAAAATCAGATTGAGCAGAATGATTCAAACAATTGGCATCTTTGACGGAAATGCTATAAGTCATTGGATCATCCTGAACATAAGTCGCTTTATCCAAACTAACGGTATATTCTATCCTTCCAATAGTAGTGGCTCCCCAGGTCGCCTCTACCAAAAATGTTTTGGCATAGACTTTGTTGGAAAAAAATAAAGCTCCGACTCCCAAAAAAAGACCTACCCACAAGTGAATTCCTTTTACTCTTTTCCTAAACCATATCACCAAAATCAAACCAACTATAATCAACAATATTGTCAGGATTAAAATCAGATTATTACGATTATTGTCCTGTCGCGTAACGATATCATATTCTTTTTCGTCCAAAATCTTGCCGCTGTCGCTATCAGCCAAGCTCAAAATCACATTTGGTCGAGTGCATTCTCTGTCAATTGGCAAACTGATAACCTTTTGTTTGTCATTATTAATCTTACACACTTTCTACTTAATATTTCTACAAATTTTTCCCTAAACATTTTCACATTCGCACATCAT
>DAIRGB010000041.1:0-9964 GCA_036794765.1 Patescibacteria group bacterium
GTCTTTTTTGACGGCGTTGATCTGTTTAACATTTTTAAGTTTACGAATAGAAGCCTGAAAGCGAAAATCTCGCAATTGCTCATAGCTGTCGGTAAGTAATTTGAGTAATTCTTCGGTGTTCTTTTGACGTATTTGGGCTGCTTTCATAGTATATAGAAAATATTATTTGATGACAATTTTTGTCTTGATTGGTAATTTGTGAGAGGCTAAAACTAGAGCACGTTTGGCAGTTTCCGGTGGAAGACCATCGATTTCGAACATTATTCGTCCCGGCAAGATGCGAACCGAGTAGTGATCAACTGCTCCTTTTCCTGAACCCATGCGAACTTCGTTGGGCTTTTTGGTAATCGGTTGATCGGGAAATACCCGAATCCAAATTTGTCCTCCTCTTTGAATAAAACGAGTCATGGCGCGGCGGGCGGCTTCTATTTGGCGAGAAGTAACAAAGGATCTTTCCAGCGCCTTTAAACCAAATTTGCCGAAATTTAATTGTGAGCCGGCAATAGAGACTCCTTTGAAGGAACCTGTTTGTCGTTTTCGATATTTGAGTTTCTTGGGAAGTAACATATGAATTTAGATTAAGCTTGCGGTTGATTAATTTTATCTGTTCTAAAATGTTCACCTTTGTATATCCACACTTTCACTCCAACTTTTCCTGATGTGGCGGTAAAGGCGGGTAAACTGCAATAGTCTATATTGGCTCGGATCGTATGAAGAGGAATTTTTCCTTTGGCAAAAGTTTCACAGCGAGCAATATCAACATTATTGAGACGACCTTTTACAATCACTTTAATACCCTCAACTCTTGCTTGCAGAGCGCGTTCGATGGCTTGCTTAATCGCTCTTTTGTAGGGGATTCTTTTTTCAATTTGACTGGCAATATTTTGAGCAACTAAGGTAGCAACAGTATCAGGTTGACGGACTTCAATTATATTTAGTTGAATTTTGTCTGAGGGCAAGAGTATCTTTTGAAGTTCTTTTTTTAGTTCGTCAACTCCGGTGCCGCCTCGTCCAATAATGATGCCGGGGCGGGCGGTATGGATATTGATAGTAATTTGCCCGGCGGAACGCTCGATAATAACATCGGCAAGACCGGCATGAGCCAATTTTTTGTTGATAAATTTTTTGATTTTCAAATCCTGATGTAAAAATTGTCGGTAGTTTTTACTGGAAAACCATTTTGATTTCCAATCATTTATCATGCCAAGGCGGAAAATATAAGGATGTACTTTTTGACCCATGGAGCTTAGTTAATATTTACAAATAATAAAGAAGGAATTATTTTTTTGGTTTAGGGGCGCGACGGGAACGGACAGAAATAGTTGTTTTAGCACCTTTTGCTTTAACGGTATCTTTCTTGGTAGTTTTTGATTTGCCAGGAGTTTTTTTGGTAGCTGTTTTGGCTGGAGAATCGGCTTTTTTAGCTGGTGTTTTGGTAATAGAAACCGGTTCGACTACTTCCAGAATGACGGTAATATGAGAAGTTCTTTTTTTATAAGAATTGCCGGAACCTCTTGCCATAGCAATAAAACGGACGAGCGTTGGTCCTTGATCAATCAGGATATTTTTGATTATCAAATCTTTTTTGTCATAGTTGAAGTTGTTGACAGCATTGTAAATAGCTGTTTTCAGAGTTTTTGCCAATACTTTGGCTGCTTTTTTGGGAGTGAATTGGAGAGTTGTTAGTGAGGGAAAGGCGGGTTTGCTTTTTACCAGTTTGGCAACCGCGCGTAGTTTGCGAGGAGCTGATTGAGCGAAACGGGTTTTTGCAATTACTTCGGTCATGGGAATTGTTATTAATAAGAAATTTAATTATTTTTTGGCGGGAGCGGCCGGAGCTGATGCAGGAGCGGCTGATTTGGCTTGTTCTTTAGCCATTTTTCCGCCATGTCCACGAAATTTTCGGGTGGGAGCAAATTCACCAAATTTATGACCGACCATATTTTCCGTGACATACACTGGAATATGATCCTTGCCATTGTGAACAGCAACAGTAAAGCCAACAAAATCGGGATAGATTACACTGGCGCGCGACCAAGTTTTTAATACTGTCTTATCTCCCGGTTTGAGAGCTTTAATTCTTTTTAAAAGCTTTGGATCGCAGAATGGTCCTTTTTTTAGTGAACGAGACATGTGTTAAATTTTAAATATCTAAAAATATAGGTAAATTGTTATTTTTTACGACGATCTTTGATGATACGAGTTTGTGAATATTTGCGCATTTTTCTAGTTTTGACACCCAAAGCATGAGCGCCCCAGGGGGTTTTGGCATACTTGAGACCGATTGAATTGCGTCCTTCACCTCCACCATGCGGGTGATCAACTGGATTCATTACTTTACCGCGTACTTTCGGGCGACGACCAAAATGTCTAGTGCGTCCAGCCTTGCCAATTTTGACATTGGAGTGATCCAAGTTGGAAACTTGACCAATAGTGGCCATACAATCTTCAGGAACGAGGATAATGGAAGAAGAAGGTAATTTCACTTGAATTTTGGAACCGTCTCGGCCAATAACCATAGCGGAAGAACCGGCAGAACGGACTATTTGTCCACCGCGCTGAGGAGAGAGTTCGATGTTGTGAATGTTGAAACCAGTAGGAATATTTTTTAGTTGCAGTCGATTACCAATTTTTAATTCAGCTTTGGGACTGACAATGACATTGTCTCCAGTTTTTAATCCTTCGGGGGCAATCATGTATCTTTTGTCACCATCAGGATAACAGACGAGAGCAATGTTGGCAGATCGATTTGGATCGTATTCAATTGATTTAATTGTGCCGGGGATATTGAGCTTGCTCCCCTTGAAGTCAATTAGACGGTATTGTCTGCGAGACCCACCGCCGCGATGGCGACAAGTAATAATACCACGATTGTTGCGTCCTGCGTTTTTCTTGAGAGGGACCAACAATTTTTTGGTTGGCTTGGAGACAGTGATTGTATTGTTGACCAGCATTGTCATTTGACGACGGCCGGGCGTATTTGGTCTAAATGATTTAACAGACATAAGTATTAATTAGAAAATGAGGTTTAAAGTTTATCAAAAAATTCAATTTTTTGGTCTTTGGCAAGAGTAACAATGGCTTTCTTGGCAGCCGCTGTTTGACCGACAAAACGACCACGACGGCGTTTTTTTGACTTGACATTGACAATGCGTACGGTTTCGACATCAACTTTGAAGGCCTGTTTGATAGCCGATTTGACCTGATACTTATTAGCTTTGGGATGAATAAAGAAAGAGTATCTTTGGGAGGCGGCATAAAAAAGACTTTTTTCAGTGATTACTGGTTTGATGATAATATTGAGCATAGAAGAAATTATTTACTGGCTTTTACTCGTTTTAATAGATTAGTGAATGACTCTTGCGAACATATGAATGTCTGACAACGAAACAAATCCAACGGATTTATTTGGTTGATTAGTTTTGGATACACAATATCTAAGTTAGCAGCAAATTGAAAGTATAACAAGTCTTTTAGTTCTAAGCCGAGAAGATTTTTCTGACTAATGCTGTATTGTTTGAGAAAATGCTTTAAATCTTTAGTTGATTTGATAGCGGGCAGATTATCAATGATTACCAATTTTTCTTGGTTTAATAAATCGAGTAGAGCAAAGCGCATGGTTTTGGCTTTGACCCGAGAATTGAGTTTGACGGAAAAATTTTGAGAGCCGGTTGGTCCGAATACGACTCCACCTTTGCGCCATTGCGGGGAACGAATAGAACCTTGGCGAGCCCGACCGGTACCTTTTTGACGCCATGGTTTTTTGCCGCCACCGGACACTTCGGCGCGAGTTTTGGTTTTGGCGGTAGCTTGTCTGAGATTATTGTGATAGGCCAAAACAGTTTGATGAATAAAACTTGGATTGAATCCGGATGCCAGTTCTTTTTGGGAAAAGTATTCGTTGATATCCAAATTGTTTTGACTTTGTCCTTTGCTATCAAAAATCGGTACAGTTAACTTGTCAGTATTCTTGGTTTTTGTTGAACGAGCTGCCATGTGGTTGGTTATTAAAAGCGGTTAATATCGGTGAAAAATTAATGTTGTTTTATAATTACAAGTCTATTTTTGGTTCCTGGGACAGCGCCGCGAACAATAAGAAGATTCTTGTCGGTTTCGATTCGCAGAATTGATAAATGTTTTGTGGTGACTTGTTCGTTACCCATTCTTCCCGGCATGCGACGACCTTTGATAGTATGTTGAGGAAAGCGGCAACCGGTGGAGCCAACACGGCGATGATGTTTGGAACCGTGACTTTTTGGTCCAATGCTAAAGTTGTATCTTTTGACAGTTCCAGCAAATCCCTTGCCTTTGGAGGTTCCGGTAATATCAACTGTTTTTTTGGTATCGAAGATTGAAAGATCAATGGTGGCGTCAGCTTGATATATTTCCGAATTTTCTTCGTCTAGTGGAAATTCCCGCAAATACTTCAGTGTTTTTCCTTTGAGGTGACCAGAAATAGCTTTAGTGTTTTTTTTGGTGGCACCATATCCGATTTGAAAAGATTTCTTAGCGAGATTTTTAATTTGAGTAACAATACATGGTCCGGCTTCGATGATAGTGGCCGGTTCGATTTTGCCGGAATCAGCTATCAGAGTAGTCATGCCAATTTTTTTGCCGAGGAGTATTTTCATAGAGTAGATATTGGATATTAAGTTGAAAATTACATTTTTATTTCGACGTCAACACCAGCTGGTAAACCAAGATTCATGAGAGCGTCGATGGTTTTGGGAGTGGGATTTAAAATATCGATAAGTCGTTTATGAATTCTCATTTCAAATTGCTCCCGGGAGTTTTTATCAATAAAGGTGGAACGCAAGACAGTGTAATTGGATTTTTCAACTGGCAGAGGGATTGGGCCGTTGATTTTGGCGCCGGTACGGCTGGCGGTTTTGATAATCTGTTTGACAGAATTATCAATAACGCGATGATCGTAGGCTTTGATTTTGATACGAATTTGTTGTTGATCAGTAGTATTGGCGTTCGTCGTCATGGCTTTATTTGTTAAGACAAAAATGTAAAATATAAAATTACAACTATGATATGAGTTATAATTTTAGATTTTAAATATTTGCATAGAGGCAACAAGAGGGGAAGAAGGTAAAAGATTACATTCCTCCCCTTTAAGCAATCAAACTTACAAGAGAGATTAAGCGATAATTTTGGTAACAACTCCGGCACCGACGGTTTTGCCACCTTCACGGATAGCAAATTTGGATCCTTCTTCGAGGGCGATTGGGGCAATCAATTTGACTTTGATATTGACAGTATCACCAGGCATAATCATTTCAGAACCTTCCGGCAAGAATACTTCACCAGTAACGTCAGTGGTTCGAATATAGAATTGGGGTTTGTATCCTTTGAAGAATGGAGTATGTCGTCCGCCTTCTTCTTTGGTTAGAATATAAGTCTCAGCCTCGAATTCGCTGTGCGGTAAAATACTGCCAGGCTTGGCCAAGACTTGTCCACGAGCAACGTCTTCTTTTTTGATACCTCTAAGCAAGATACCTGCGTTGTCACCAGCACGACCTTCATCGAGAGATTTGTTGAACATTTCGATACCGGTAACGACGGTTTTTTGAGTATCAGAAATACCAACTATTTCGATTTCTTCATTGATCTTGACAATACCTCGATCGATACGACCAGTAACAACGGTGCCGCGACCTTCGATGGTAAAAATATCTTCGATAGGCATCAGGAATGGTTTATCAACTTGACGTTGTGGTTCCGGAATAAATTCGTCAATAGTGTTGATGAGATCAAAAATTGGTTTGGATATTTCTGGATCGCCGGAATTTTCCATGGCTTTCAAAGCAGAACCGCGAATAATCGGAACAGTATCACCTGGGAATCCGTATTTGGTTAATAGTTCACGGATTTCAACTTCAACCAAGTCGATCAATTCTGGATCGTCCACCATGTCAACTTTGTTTAAGAAAACAACGATATGCGGAACATTGACTTGGCTAGCCAACAAAATGTGTTCGCGAGTTTGAGGCATCGGACCGTCGGCGGCGGAAACAACTAAGATGGCTCCGTCCATTTGAGCCGCGCCGGTAATCATGTTTTTAATGTAGTCAGCATGACCGGGACAGTCAACGTGAGCATAGTGTCTTTTTGGAGTCCAATATTCGGAATGATGCGTGGCAATAGTGACACCACGTTCTTTTTCTTCGGGAGCGTTGTCGATTTGGTCATATTTTTCCGGACGTGAACCGTAACCTTCGGCTTGGTGCTTGTCTAAAACTAAAGTGATAGCGGCGGTCAATGTGGTTTTACCGTGATCGACGTGACCAATTGTACCAATGTTGAGATGAGGCTTGGAACGATCAAATTTTGTGTCTGCCATGTGAAATACTCCTTTCTTACTTTCTTTTTTTAAAAAAATTTTTTAAAAGTGAAGATGTAAGTTAGATTATAATAATTTAAGAATATATAAATAAAATTTTAACAGCGATTGAGACAACTACAACAATAATAACATAGTCAGCAAAACAAAACCAAGAACTTTTTATATTAAAGACAAATTGGTGTCGGACAAAAATATTTTTGGCTTATTTTTTTCTTGAAAAAATGATATTAGTTGAAAGTTGTAAGGTTGGAGACGAAACGTGAAAAGAAAAAAATTTGAAAGTATATAAATATTTAACTTTATGACATTATAACTTTATAACTTTCAACTTTGTAAACTTAAATTATTTCTGCGGGGCAGGAGAGCGTTTGCTGATTATTTCGTCGGCGATATTACGTGGGACTTCGGCGTAATGCGAAGGCTCCATAGTAAAGAAAGCGCGACCTTGAGTCATGGAACGTAGGGTAGTGGCATATCCAAACATTTCGGAAAGGGGTACTTTGGCGGCAACGACTTTGGCTTGCGAGCGATCAGTCATACTGGTGATTTGCCCACGTTTGGAATTGAGGTCGCCCATCACGTCGCCCATGAAATCTTCGGGGGTAATAACTTCAACAGACATAATTGGTTCGAGAATAACTGGATCAGCTTTTCGGACACCATCCTGCAGTGCCATAGAACCGGCAACCTTGAAAGCCATTTCTGAAGAGTCAACTTCGTGATATGAACCATCAAAAATTGTAACTTTAACGTCAACAACAGGATATCCGGCCAAAACGCCACGATTGCAAGCTTCAACGACTCCTTTTTCAACAGCTGGTATATATTCTTTGGGAACAACGCCACCAACGATGGCATTTTCAAATTCAAAACCTTTACCGGGTTCAAGTGGTTCAAGTCGTAGATAAACGTGACCGTATTGACCACGACCGCCAGATTGACGGATAAATTTACCTTCTTGTTCAACTGATTTTTTGATGCTTTCACGGAAGGCGACTTGGGGTGCGCCGACATTGGCTTCGACTTTGAATTCCCGGCGCAGACGATCAACGATAATTTCCAAATGAAGTTCTCCCATACCGGCGATAATAGTTTGACCGGTTTCTTCATCGGTATTGATGCGGAAGGTTGGATCTTCTTCGGCTAGCTTAACCAAAGCGATACCAAGTTTGTCTTGGTCGGCTTTGGTTTTTGGTTCGATGGCGACACGAATGACTGGTTCGGGGAAGGTAATTTTTTCGAGGGTAAGAGGTCTCTTTTCGTCACAGACGGTGTCGCCGGTTGTAGTATCTTTGATACCTACGATGGCGGCAATCTCACCGGAATATACGGAATCTATATCTTCTCTTTTGTTGGCGTGTAGGCGAACGATACGACCGACTCTTTCTTTTTTACCTGTGGAAGAATTTAGAATATAACTGCCAGCCTGTAGGACACCGGTATAAACGCGAATGAAACAAAGACGACCTACAAAAGGATCAGTGGCAATTTTGAAAGCGAGAGCGGCAAAAGGATCAGTATCATTGGGAGAAATAGAAATTTTTTCGTCAGAATCAAGCAATTGGCCTTCAACAGGAGGAAGATCAAGTGGGCTTGGTAAATAGTCCACGATGGCATCGAGTAATTTGTTGATAATAACGCCACGACCGTCACCGCCCATAATGGCGAAGAAATTTCCACTAATAACACTTTTGCGAATAGCGGATTTGAATTCTTCAGTAGTCAATTCGCCGGTTTCAAGATATTTGGCCATCAGGGCATCATCAGCTTCGACAACTTTTTCCATCAGTTCTTGGCGGTATTGTTTTACTTTGTCAGCCATATCAGCCGGAACCTCTCCAACCGTCAACTCTTTATCGGTGTAATCTTTGTAGGTGTATGATTTTAACTCAACCAAATCTACAACGCCATTTATTTCTTTTTCAAAACCAACTGGTAGAGCGATTGGATATGCATTGGCACTAAGACGTTCGCGGATAGAATTTAGGGAAGCATAGAAATCGCCACCGGTTTGATTTATTTTATTGACAAAACAAATACGAGGAACGTGATATTTGTCAGCTTGGCGCCAAACTGTTTCGGATTGAGGCTCAACTCCCATTTTGCCATCAAAAATGACAACTGCTCCATCAAGTACGCGAAGAGATCGTTCGACTTCGGCAGTAAAATCGACGTGGCCAGGTGTATCAATAATATTGATGCGATGATCTTTCCAAAAGCAGGTAGTGGCAGCAGAAGTAATAGTGATGCCACGTTCTTTTTCTTGCTCCATCCAATCCATTTGTGTTTCACCTTGGTGCACTTCGCCGATTTTATGAATGCGACCGGTAATATATAGAATTCCTTCAGTTACGGTCGTTTTACCGGCGTCGATGTGTGCGATGGTACCAATATTGCGAACTTTTTCTAAAAGATAATCTCTCATTTTTTGAATTAATAATTAACAATGAATAATTAAATTTTTTGTTGTTTGTCGGTTAGCGTAAGAAAAAAATTATCCGCCGTAGAAATAATATCTTGGCTGACAAAACTCAAAAAAAACGAAAGGAAAAAAATTATAATCTTTGTTTTGAATTTGAGTTTTGCAAATGGACTAGTATCTGGCTAAATAAGCAAAGGCCTTGTTGGCTTCGGCCATACGATGGGTATCTTCGCGTTTTTTGATTGCTGAACCCGTGGTATTTAGGGCGTCCAACAATTCGTTGGCCAACAAAATATCAAAAGATTTGCCGGATTTTTCGCGAGCAGCAGCAATTAACCAGCGCAGTGAGAGAGTAACAGCTCTTTCTGATTTGACTTCAACCGGGACTTGATAATTGGAACCGCCGATACGACGCGCCTTCAATTCCAAAACCGGAGAAACATTTTTGATTGCTTGTTCGAGTGCTTCCATAGCTGGTTTGTTTGATTTTTTTTCTAATTCGGATAACGCGCCATAAACCAATCGCTGAGCTACACTTTTTTTTCCTTTCCAGATAATCATCTGGATCATGCGGTTGACTAATACACTATTGTATTTTGAGTCGGTTTGGCGGTTTTTTTTGAAAGGTCTTTTGCGTCGTGGCATGGGGGATTTAATTAATAATTAATAATTAACAATGAACGATATAGTTGAAAGTTAGAAAGTTGGAAAGTTGGAAAGATTCTTCCTTTTTACTTTAAACTTTACAACTTGAAAACTTGTAACTATTTATTTCTTTGGTTTTTTGGCGCCGTATTTACTGCGGCTTTGCTTGCGATCGTTGACTCCACCTGTGTCGAGTTTGCCGCGGACAACGTGATAGCGTACTCCAGGAAGATCTTTGACACGTCCGCCACGAAGTATAACCACTGAGTGTTCTTGCAAATTGTGGCCTTCTCCGGGAATATAGGCAGTAACTTCCATACCATTGGTTAAACGTACGCGGGCGACTTTGCGTAAAGCTGAGTTCGGTTTTTTTGGCGTCATAGTGTGCACCTTGAGACAGAAACCTCGTTTGAATGGACTTTGATATTCTACGGAACGGTTCTTCAAAGAGTTGAATCCTTTGGCCAGTGCTGGAGTTTTACTTTTTTTATATTTCTGACGGCGGGAAGTGCGATTTTTAATAAGCTGATTGATTGTGGGCATTT
>DAIRGB010000042.1:0-9290 GCA_036794765.1 Patescibacteria group bacterium
ATTACCGTTACCGATACCGGTGCGGAGAGTTTGTCAACCGAAGTTTCCGGGGTAGAAAAGTCCAGTGTAATTATGCAGATTGAAGGAGAGTTTCCAAATGTTCTAAACTTTATTGATAGCATTCAAAAAAGTACCAGATTGGTTTTGATAAACAAAATGGGAGTTGCTAGTAATATATCCGCTGTGGATCAGCCGGTAACTTTTACGATTGATATGGATGTGCTTTATCAGAAGTAAAAAGAGAGAAATTATAAATTAAGTAATTATTGGAGTATATATGAAAAATACGTGGATAACCGGGGGATTGGTATTATTTGTTTTGTTTTTAGCGGCGGTTGGGTCAACTTGGTATTTTTCCATTCCTTCCCAGCTTGAAAAACAAAGCATATTGGTGACACCAAAATTATTGAATTCCAAGCCGGTTAACGATGAGATGGCTAAGGTATTAAAGGAAAGGCAGAAATATGGTTCTTGGCCAATCAATGTAGAGCCGGGTCGTTTGGGAAAAAATAATCCATTTAGACAATAGTAATAAGTATCAAGGCTCAAGTATCAAGTACCAAGTCAATATTGAATAATTATTATTTTTTGAAACTTGATACTTGAAACTTTTTTAACTTGTGATTATGGACAACATTTTATATAAAAATAGCTTACTGAATTTTCTGGTGACTGAGGGAAAGTTGGATAAAGATCAAGCGGAAAGAATTCTCTTGGAAGTGGAGAAAAGTAACCGTAGTGTTGTTGATGCGATTTTGGCGAAAGCATTGATCGATGAAATATCTTTAAGAGATTTGTTGGCAAAATATGCCAATTTGAAAGTAGGTGATGTGCCATATGGCTTGTCGTTGAAAACCTATCAATTTTTGAATTTCACTACTTCTTATCGTTATCGTATGGTTAGTTTTGACTTGGCTGAAGATGCAGTCAAGGTTGCTTGCGATAATCCTTTGAATTTGGAAATGCAAGAAGTGATAGATTTTTTAAGTCGAGCCAGACAGATAAAAATCGAATACTATGTTGTGACAAGATCAGAATTGATCCAGCTTTTGGCCAATTATCAAAAAATGTTATTGGAAAGGGGCTTAATAGATGAACTGGAAATAGATATAATAAAGCAGAAATATGGTGAATTGGGTACGGATATTATCGAAGCGCCGGTCTTGAAAAAAGAGGAAAAAATTGAGGCAAAAGAAGAAAATAAATCAGAATATAGTGAGAAAAAAAATGAAGATGCTCATCTTTTGGGATTGGAAATAGAAGCTGAGGCGGAGGCTAGGGTTCAAGAGGTGGAAAAAGGTATGATGAGTGATGACGGATATTCTGATGAACAAAAATCTTGGTTAAAATTGCTTCAAGACAAAGTTGAGTCAGTCGATCAATTGAAAAAAATTATAAATTCTCGTGATATACCTCGGATGGTGGCCAGTTTTGTTCATTATGCCATCATGATGGGAGCTTCAGATATTCATATTGAACCAATGACTTCTTCGATCAGAGTTCGTTATCGAGTGGATGGAGTTTTGCAGGAAATATTGGAATTGGACAAGTCTCTTTTGCCGGCTTTGATCTCTCGTATTAAAATTTTGGCCTTGCTCAAGATTGATGAACATAGAATTCCGCAAGATGGTCAATTTAGAGTGACGTTTGAAGGTAGGATGGTTGATTTGCGTATTTCGTCTTTGCCAACCGTTTATGGTGAAAAAGTGGTAATACGTATTTTGGATGTTTCGTCAGGACGACTAACATTGGATCAATTGGGTTTGCAGGGAATGAACAAAGATAAGGTTTCAAAAAATATTTTACGCAGCAATGGGATGATTTTGTCTACCGGTCCGACCGGAAGTGGTAAATCGACTTCATTGTTTTCGATATTGGGGATGGTGTCTTTGCCTGGAGTTAATGTAGTTACCTTGGAAGATCCGGTTGAATATCATATTTCTGGAGTTAATCAAGTTCAGATACGTCCGGATATTGGGTTTACTTTTGCTACCGGTTTGAGAAGTATATTGCGTCAAGATCCAAATGTAGTGATGGTTGGTGAAATCCGTGATTCAGAGACAGCCGAGTTGGCTGTACATGCTTCTTTGACAGGTCACTTAGTATTGTCAACTTTGCATACCAATGATGCTCCTTCGGCAATTCCGAGATTGATTGACATGGGAATTGAACCGTTTTTGATTAGTTCTTCACTTGTGTTAGTAATGGCACAAAGATTGGTACGAAAGGTGTGTGATCATTGTCGATCCGAAATTGAAGTCCCGATAGAAAAAGCAAAGGAGATAGTCGATTATTTACACAATGTACCGAAAGAGCATATCGAAAAATTGGGTCTGGATTTGTCGCAACCAAAATTTTATCGCGGGTTGGGTTGTACATATTGTCACAATAGCGGATATAAAAGTCGAATGGGTGTCTTTGAAGTTTTGGAAATGACTGAGGCATTGCATGATCTGACTATCAAAAAATCATCAGGTGTAGATATTTTTAATCAAGCAGTTAATGAAGGAATGATTACGATGAGGCAAGATGCTTTTATGAAAGCCTTGCAAGGGATTACGACGTTGGATGAAGTTTATAGAGTGACGACGAAGTAAAATTTAAACACTTAAAAACCCTTACAAACCCTTTTAAACTCTTGAAAACTATAATAATGAATCCAGTTTGTAAGTGTTTATAAGAGTTTCTAAGCGTTTTAAAGAGTTTTGTATTATTGGTAGAGTTTATAAATAAAAATATGTTAACATCACAAAAATTTAATTCTGATGAAAGTTCTCTTTTAGAAGAGTTGCTGGATGTTGCGATTAAGGAAAACGCCTCAGATATCCATATTGTGGCGGACAATTATCCGGTGATTCGGGTGGATGGTGATTTGAAATATTTGGAAAAATATGACAAATTGTCTTCTTCTTCGACGGCGCAACTTTGTTATGCAATGATGGACGAGAGGCAACGCGAACGATTGATTCAGGTAAGGGAAATTGATTTCTCATTTCCTTATAAAGAATCATATCGTTTTCGAGCAAATATTTTTTATCAAAAGGGAACCGTTTCTGCCGCTTTGCGTTTGATCAAGTCGATGGAACGCACTTTTGATGAATTGGGTTTACCACCGATAGTTGAAAGATTTACCAAGTTGTCACATGGTTTGGTTTTGGTGACCGGGCCAACCGGACATGGGAAATCAACTACATTGGCTTCTTTGATCAATACTATCAACAAAAATCGTCAAGATCATATTATTACTATTGAAGATCCGATTGAAAATATTTTCAACAGTCATCAAAGCTTAATCGTACAAAGAGAAATTCCGCATGATTCGCATGATTTCGCTTCAGCTTTGCGGGCGGCGTTGCGTGAAGATCCGGATGTAGTTTTGATTGGCGAAATGCGTGATTTGGAAACAATTTCGGCAGCTTTGACTGTGGCTGAGACCGGACATTTGGTGTTTGGCACTTTGCATACCAATGATGCCGCTCAGACGGCGGATCGTATTATTAACGTTTTTCCATCTCATCAGCAACAACAAGTGCGAACGATATTGGCCAACGTCTTTGAAGGTGTTTTGTCACAGAGATTGCTCAAGAAAAAAGGTGGTGGTCGTATCGCAGCTTGTGAAATCATGACCGGAAGTATGGCGGTTCGATCTTTGATCCGTGAAGGCAAGGCTCATCAGTTGCAAGGTGTTATTCAAACCAGTGCCGCTGATGGAATGATCACTTTGGATAAATCATTGGCTGATTTGGTAAAACGGGGAATTGTTGATCTTGATGAAGCCTTGATGTGGGCGATTGATCAGGACAACCTGAAGACGATGATCGCATAAGAAATTTCAAACACTTAAAAACGCTTAGAAACTCTTTTAAACACTTACAAACTGGATTCATTATTAAAGTTTTTAAGAGTTTAAAAGGGTTTGTAAGAGTTTAAAAGAGTTTTGGTAATTTATAAAAATAGATTTTAATGTTTTTTTAGATTCATAATAGAAAAATAAAAAATAATATTGAAAACCGTATGAGCGAATATTTATTTGAAGCGAAAACATTGAGTGGGGAAAAAGTAGCTGGCATGCTGGAAGCCGATAGCATGAAGGATGCTTTGGAGATGCTCAAGCAGCAAAACTATACTCCGATGGCTTTGGAAAAGAAAAGAGCCATGTGGGATTCTATCACCAATATTTTGAACCGGGTTTCTGTGTCGGATTTGGCTGTTTTTGCTCGTCAATTGGCGATTATGGTTGAAGCGGGTTTTCCTTTGATTCAGGCGATCAAGACATCCGTCAATCAGACTCGTAATGAAAAGTTGAGAGAGACTTTGGCTTTGATGGCGGTTGATTTGGAGTCTGGTTTGAGTTTGTCGATGTCCACTGCCAAACATCCGGAAATTTTTTCTCGATTTGTGGTCAATATGATTCGCTCTGGTGAAGAAACCGGCCAGTTGAATAAAGTTTTGCGCGAGGTGGCGGAGGAATTGGAAAAACAAAAAGGTTATCAATCAAAGATTAATAGTGTTTTGATGTATCCGATATTTGTTTTAGTGATGATGGTTGCGGCAATGATTGTGGTAATGGTTTATGTTATTCCGCAGTTGAAATCTTTGTTTGAAGATTTGGGGGCGGAGTTGCCGATTGCGACCAAAATTTTGATTTGGACTAGTGATTTTGCCGTCAACTATTGGTATATTGTAGTGATTATTACTGCTTTGGTAATTGGTGCGATTGTCAGTTTCTTACGTTCTGATTATGGTCGGGAATGGAAAGACAAATATATATTAAAAGTTCCGGTGGTGGGTAAATTGGTTCTAATGTCTTCCATGATGAGATTCTCTCGGACTTTTGGAATGTTGGTAGAAGGAGGAATTGCCATTTTGGATGCAATAGAGATTACTGCCGGAGTTATGGAAAATTCAAATTTTAAGAAAGCGATCAGAGGATGTTCGGTTTATGTTGAAAAAGGTATTCCTTTTTCCAGTCCGTTAAAAAGAAATAACATATTTCCGGTTGTGGTTGGTCAGATGGTGGCGATTGGTGAACAGTCCGGTCAATTGGCCAAGGCGATGGATAATCTGTCAAAATATTTTGAAGAAGAAACTGATACGATGATCAAAGGCGTTTTCTCGTTATTTGAACCGTTGATGTTGGTAATAGTTGGTTTGGGTGTAGGTGGATTGGTGTTTGCTGTCTTACTGCCAGTGTTTCAAGCGTCGCAAGTACTTTAATAGTTTCAAACACTTCAAAACTCTTATAAACGCTTAAAAACACTTTAAAACTGGGGAATTAATATTTAGTTTCTAAGAGTTTATAAGGGTTTCTAAGAGTTTGTAAGCGTTTATCATTGTTTATAACTCTTACGCGGAGTCGAGCGTAAATTATAATAAAAAGTTTAGAAAATAAAAAAATAGTTAATTTAAGGAGAGCAAAAATGCGTAAAATTTCTTTTGAGCGCTCAAAAGGTTTTACCCTAGTCGAGTTGATGGTTGTTATTGCCATTATTGGTATTTTGGCCGTCGCCGCTTTGGGTATCGTCCGTGGAGCTCAACAAAAAGCTCAGAAAGCAGCAATTCAAGCAACCACTGCAAATATTACCACTGCGTTGGAAGCTTATTATACTACTGCTGGTAGTTATCCTACCGATTTGAATCATTTGGCAACACCACCTACACCTCCAGGAGCAACTGCTAAGGTTTTGGATAAGACTCCATCAGTTCCATCAGGATGCAATCTAGTTGCAACCGGTGGCACTATGGCTGGTACTACTTCTTGTGGTATTGCTTACAATGGTACAGCCAATAGTTATACTATCTATCAAGAATGGCCCGGTACTTTGGGCACAGATACTATTACTGGTGGTCAGTAATTAGTATTTCACGGAGATCTAGGGAGAGATCCTTAGATCTTCGGAAAAATACTAATTAAAAACTTTTTTGATAAACCTAACAAACTTATCAAACCTAGCAAACATAACAAACAATTAAATTATTTTCTTTCATTATAATTTCCCATGTTTGATAAGTTTGATAAGTTTGCTACGTTTGATATGTTTTATATTATGGCAATAACAATCTTCACAATCGGTTTACTCTTCGGTAGCTTTTTGAACAGCTTCATCTGGCGTTACCGAAAAAATATATTGGAAACTATTTGGAATAGTCGGTCTATTTGTCCCGCTTGCGGTCATGCTTTGTCTCCAAATGATTTGGTCCCTTTATTTAGTTTTCTGGTACTGGGTGGCAAGTGTCGATATTGTAAAAGTCCGATCAGTTGGCAGTATCCGATGGTGGAATTGTTTTTTGGTCTTTTGTCATTTTTGATTTTTTGGAAATTTGGCTTGGAATTTTCATTTATTTTTTATCTAATCATTGGTTTTTTACTGACGGCGTTGATGGTGATCGATATTTTGGATGGTATCTTGCCCAATGGTCTTATTGTAATTACGATCTTTGTCTGGTTGCTTTATATGATATTTACTAAAGCCAATGTCTATGATTGGACCAATGTGGTTTTTGCGGCTTTGATCGGTTTTGGTTTCTTTTTGTCAATCTGGTTGATTACTTTGGGAAAAGGGATGGGAGTAGGGGATATTAAGTTGGCGTTACTGCTTGGTTTATTGGCGGGAATTCCACACATCTACTATATTATTTTCTTTGCTTTTATCCTGGGTGCTCTATATGTTTTGCCGTTATTGCTTTTGGGTAAATCAAAATGGAAAAATCCCATTCCATTCGGACCATTCTTAATTCTTTCTTACTTTTTAATGTTGTTCGCGGGAAATCAAATTCAATTGGTGTTTTTGAAGATATTTTAAATACGAACGCTTAGAAACTCTTTGAAACTCTTTGAAACTCTTTGAAACTCTTTAAAACACTTACAAACTCTTACAAACCCTTATAAACCCTTATAAACTAATACATATTATAATTTACATTTCAGTTTAAAAGAGTTTAAAAGAGTTTCTAAGCGTTTTAAAGAGTTTGAAATTATTTACTATGAAAATAAACACAAAAATAAAAAAAATGTTTAAAGACTTGTTCCGGTCTTCTTCCGGTATGACTATGATCGAAATATTGATGGCGATGGCTATAATCTTGTTGTTGATGGGTGTGACGATGATTTCGTTGCCGCGTTATCGAGATAGTCAGACTTTGGAACAAGTTTCCAAGGATGTCAATGATACTTTGCGTCAGGCTCAGACGTGGGCTTTGTCGCCCAATATGCCCAAGGCAGAATATTATGTTTGGGATATTAAAACTGGGGCGGCGGATGACGAGCAATGTCCAAATCGGCAATATATCGGAGTGATGGCGGACGTGGAAGATGCATATGAAAAGAAGACTTGTTTGGATGATAAAGTAAATTTACAGGCGGAAAATATTGGTCCGTTGTATTTTGAGGTAAAGACAGGAAAAATTTTTAACGATGAAGCTTTGACTATTCCGGCCAATGGGAAATTGACAATAGAGCATGATAATCATCCTGGTGATTCAGGTCTATACTATGAAATCAACATAGTGGCGGATACATTTTCTTTGGGAAAAGAAGTGGTGAGCGGGGATCAAGGTGGTTTGACTTTGGCTTGTGGCAATGGTGAGTGCGAGGCGGAAAAAGGTGAAAAATGTGGTACTTGCGGTGATTGTGAATGTCTTTGTCCAAATGACGGTTTGCAATATTGTAGTCAGCAAAGTTGTCCATCAGCAAATTGGTATGATGGTTCTTGTCACGAATTGCCAAAACCCAGCGCAACTTGCGGTGATGGTGATCGCCAACCGGGCGAGGTCTGCGATGATGGGAATGTGTCTGGTGGCGATTATTGTTCAGCAGATTGCCAGGAGGTGACAGGAGTGTGCGGTGATGGCCAAAAACAAGGAAGCGAGAGATGTGATGATGGGGCAAACAATGGAAAATATGGTTATTGTAATGCCAATTGTTCAACCCAGATAAAATGTGGCGATGGGACTGTACAAACTTCCAATGAGACCTGTGATGATGGTTCGGCCAACGGTACTTATGGAAAATGTAACACTTCTTGCAGCGCAATTTTGCGTTGCGGAGATCAGATAATTACTTCCCCCGAGGTTTGCGATGATGGAGATTTGAACGGAACCAATGGAAAATGCAATCGAGAATGCAGCGGTATTTTAAGATGCGGAGATGGAGTGGTGACCAGTCCGGAAGTTTGCGATGATGGTCAGGCCAATGGTCAATATAATAAATGCAATACTCAATGTACAGCAGTTTTAAGATGTGGCGATGGAACAACTCAGACTCAGTATGGTGAAATTTGCGATAGTGGTACAGCCAATGGGACGGCGATTGGAAAATGTAATACCCAGTGTACCGGATTGTTACGTTGCGGAGATAGTATTGTAACTGCACCCGAAGTCTGCGACGAAGGAAGTCTCAATGGTACTTCAGGGCATTGCAATACGAGTTGTTCGGCAATAATAACATTGCGTGATGGCAGTCAGTGTTCAGCCAGTAATCAGTGTCAAAGTGGTTTGTGCGCAGCGTGGTATGGTTCAAGTAATTTTACCTGTACAAATTCTTATTATAGAAGATATTGTGGTTCTTGGCTTTTGACTTGCAAATAAAATATTAATAGTCGAAAATTTTAAAAGTGGATCCTGGACGAAGTGCTTTACTTTCGGTTCCAGGTTGGCACAGAAAATAATTTAAAATTGTGGAAATAAAAAAACACTTTAAAACGCTTAGAAACTCTTTGAAACACTTAAAAACTGGAATACATATTATAGTTTTTAAGAGTTTATAAGGGTTTGAAAGAGTTTAAAAGAGTTTGAAATAAAAATGTTTATGCAAAAAAAATATAAAAATAAAAAGAGTAATAGATTGCAAAAAGGCTTTGGCCTCATCGAAGTCATCGTCGGTATCGCCATGTTGCTGATTACCGCTACCGCCGCATTGTCGATTGCTCATTTTACGACCAAAGCGGAACGATACAATGAAAAACGTATTGTGGCTTACAATCTGGCACAGCAGGTAGTAGAAGAAGTTCGTCGTCAACGGGATAGCGCTTGGGATGATTTCAAATCGGATACCAGATGGGAGAGCACGACCGGCGAGATCGTGGTGGACAATTTAAATAATTTTTATTTGAATGGGGCGACTGGTGATGGATGCGTGAGTGGTGGAACAGGAATGATAGATTGTACGATTGGTGGAAGTGATTTTGATATCGAAGTCCAAACTGAAGCTTTGGGCGACGTGATTAGCAAATTACATGGGCATGATATAGACGGAACTGACGACATGGCCGACTCAGTGGCGCGACGTGTTT
>DAIRGB010000043.1:0-9264 GCA_036794765.1 Patescibacteria group bacterium
AAGCTGCTTTAGACAAAAAAATCAAACAAGTAGTCTTTGATCGCGCCGGTTACAAATTTCACGGGCGCGTCAAAGCTCTGGCTGAAGGCGCAAGAAAAGCGGGTCTAAAATTCTAAATCATTTTTAATATTTATTTGCCGAATTAACAATCAGCAACCAACAATAACAATTCAACCATATTTTGTTTCATTGTTAATTGCCAATTATTAATTTTAATTATCAATTCCCCATGAGGCCTCCCAAGAAAGATAAAGAATTCGCTGAAAGAGTCGTCAAAATCAACCGAGTTACCCGTGTGGTAAAAGGTGGACGACGTATGAGATTTAGAGCCACGGTTGTCGTTGGTGACTACAAAAACCGTATCGCGTTAGGCGTAGCGAAAGCCAATGAAGTATCTGACGCTGTTACCAAAGCCGGTACAAAAGCCAAAAATAGCTTTATCACCATCCCTATTATTGACTCAACCATTCCTCATCAAATTATCGGAAAATTTGGTTCCACCACTGTCATTCTCAAGCCAGCCCCTTTAGGTAGTGGTGTTATTGCCGGTGGTGCTGTGCGTAACATTTTCGAAATTACTGGTGTCAAAAACATTTCCGCCAAAACTATTGGCTCGCGCAACAAAATCAATGCTTCCAAAGCTACTCTCGATGCTCTCAAAAAACTCCAAAGCAAAGAATCAATTTATCAAGCTCGAGGCAAAAAAATGCCACCAGCCAAATTGTCCGAATCTGCTTCGATCCCGACGCCCTCCGTTCCTAAAAGCAACCAGACCAAATCTCAACAAGCCAAAAAACCAGTTAAGCCTCAAAATCACACCAAGTAATTTACTCTTGCTAGTGATTCCTAAAATATTGAAAATTATAAATTATAAATTGAAAATTATTTTATGTCCTATCCTGTTTTAAAAACTAAAGTTGTCAAACACACCAAACGCCGCGGTCGCGGTTTGGGAAGTGGCAAAGGAAAAGCTGCTGGTCGCGGGCACAAAGGTCAATTAGCCCGTACCGGTAAAAAAATCAAACCTTTCTTTGAAGGTGGAGCGATCGAACTCTATCGTCGTTTACCAAAGAAAGGAGGATTTACACGCCATTGGATAGACAAACCAGTTGTTATCAATCTTCTTGTTTTGGATAGCTTCTCTTCCGATGAAATTGTCAATCTCGCCAATCTCAAAGCAAAAAATATTATTCCCAAGCAATCTTCCTCTTTCAAAATCCTCGGTCAAGGCGATATCAAAAAACCGCTTACTATCGCTACTTCACTCTTCTCTCAGTCTGCCAAACAAAAAATGGAAGCCGCCGGCTGCAAATTCGTCACCGAAGAAAAAAATGATAATAAAGACAAAACGGTAAAAACAGTTAAGTCTAAAAAAGCCAAGAAATAACCCAAATCAAATTTACTTTTTTTGTATTTTGGCCTCCGAGTCAAATTGTATTAATTATTAAGTGTTCATTGTTAATTATTTTTCGGTAATTCATGAATTTTTTAAATAAAATTTTTTCTTCCCCCGACCTTCGTAAAAAAATATTTTTTACGATTAGCATCCTGACTCTAACCAGGCTCTTGGCGCACATACCTTTGCCCGGAGCCTCTTTGGATAACCTCAAACAATTTTTCGACAATAGTCAATTGTTTGGTATGTTAAATGTCTTCTCCGGTGGCACCATCGAAAACTTTTCCATTATTTTGATGGGTGTCGGTCCGTACATCAATGCCTCGATTATAATCCAACTTCTCACCATGATTGTCCCCAGTCTTGAAGCTCTTTCCAAAGAAGGCCAACAAGGTCGGGACAAATTGAATCAATATACGAGATATCTTACCGTGCCTTTAGCGGTTTTGCAGTCTTATGGCATGATCGCATTATTAACCAGCCAAGGTGCTATTTCCGGTTTGTCAGGCGTCAATTTATGGTTGGCTTTGATTACTGCCACCGCCGGTTGTGTCCTCATGATGTGGCTGGGAGAACTCATTACTGAAAAAGGTATTGGCAATGGTGTCTCTCTGATTATTACCGTAGGTATTATTGCGGGTATCCCGGCACAAATTCGCAACAATCTCGTTCTGGCTCAAGTCGATTCCGGTCAACTTTTACTTTTTATTTTATTACTGGTACTGATCGTATTAGAAATTGCTCTCGTAGTCTATGTTAGTGAAGCTCAACGAAATATTCCTGTTACCTACGCCCGCCAAGTACGCGGCAACAAAACCATGGGAGGTGCTGAAACATATTTGCCTTTACGTGTAACCCAGGCCGGAGTTATTCCAATCATTTTCGCTATGTCCGTCATGGTTTTTCCAAATATTATTGCCAACCTTTTTGGCAATGCCAAAACCGCTTGGATCGCTTCCGCCGCTCTCAAAATCCAAGAAATATTCAATGATCAATATGTTTATGGTATTACTTACTTCCTCTTAGTTTTGTTGTTTACTTTCTTCTACACCAGCGTGATTTTCAATTCCGAACAAGTGGCTGAAAATATGCAAAAACAAGGTGGCTTTATCCCCGGCGTTCGTCCCGGTTCCCAGACTTCCAAATATCTCATGGACACGGTTTATCGTATTACTGCTATTAGTGCGGTTTTCCTGGCTTTTATCGCTGTCGCCCCTTTGCTCTTGGAAAAAGGTCTCGGCCTATCCAACCTCTTGGTCACTGGCACCGGTTTATTAATCCTGGTTAGTGTCACTGTTGAAACTATCAAACAAATCAAATCCAACATTCTCATGCGCAGCTACGACGAGGAATACTAATTTCACCCCAGATTCAATCAAGGCCAAACCGGACAACAACTTGTACCGGTTTTTTTATTCGCATTCCCAGCTGAAAAATAATACAATAATAAAGCAAATTAAAAAATTACGAAGCCCATTGCCAAAAATCCGTAATTAATTATTAACGTAGGGGCAGGTCACGACCTGCCCGTCAATAACGTAAAAATTTAATAATTGTATTTGTATTTTGTATATTTTTATTTTAATAATATATGGAAAACAAAACCTGCCGCCAATGTAATTCCAATTTCACCGTCACCGACGAAGATCTGGCATTTATAAATAAAATCTCCCCTGAATTCAGTGGCAAAAAATATCTGATCCCTTCCCCGACTTTATGTCCTGATTGCCGCTTGAGAAGAAGATTGGCTTGGCGTAACGTGCGCTATATCTATCGTCGAAAATCAGATCTGTCTGGCCAAGATCTTATTTCGATTTTTGCTCCAAACAATCCATTCAAAACTTATCACACTAAAGAAATAAATGATCCTTCTTTTGATCCTATTGTGTATGGCAGAAATTTTGATTTTTCACAGAATTTCTTTGATCAATTCAGAAAATTACAATTGGAAGTGCCAAGGGCTCACGCCTCAGTAGTCATAGAAACAATGGAAAATTCTGAATTTGCTAATCTTGCACTGTATTTAAAAAATGCTTACATGAGTTTTGGGGCGGTTAGAGACGAAGATGTATGTTTTTGTGATAGTGTTTGGGATTCAAAAAAGTGTCTTGATTGTTATTATTGCAATTTCTGTGAAAATGGATATCAGCTTGTAGATTGCAACAACGTCTATCAGGGCTATTTCGACCTAAACTGCACAAATTGCCGCGAAATATCTCTATGTATTGATTTGATAAGTTGTCAAAATTGTTTTGGCTGCGCCGGACTCAGAAACAAACAATATTGTTTTTTTAATCAGCAACTGTCAAAAGATGAATACCAAAAAAGAATTGATGAATATAAATGGGATAGAAATAATATTGAAAATGGCTTGGAAAAAGTATGGGAGATATATCGGAAAATCCCTCACAAGTGCACGAATAATGTTAATACGGAAAATAGCTTGGGAGATTTTCTAACCGATTGCAAAAATTGCACCAGATCATTTGATCTAAGTAGAGCAGAGAATTGCCATTATTGTAATACGCTGGTTGGCGGTTCGCACGACAATATGGACGTAGCTTTTTGTGCCGATACTATCGAATTGGGTTATGAAGGGATTGTTACTTCAATGAACGCATACCTGGTCCGTTTTAGCAGTTTATGCTTTCCGTCTGATCGAGATCTTATGTACTGCGACAGTTGCTCAAATTGTTCCAATCTTTTCGGCTGCGTTGGTTTAAAAAAGAAACAATACTGCATTTTAAATAAACAATACACCAAAGAAGAATACGAACAACTGGTGCCAAAGATTATTGAACACATGCGGCAAACAGGGGAGTGGGGAGAATTTTTTCCCTTGAGTGTTTCTCCTTATGGTTACAACGAAACCACCGCCCACGAATGGTATCCTTTGACTAAAGAAGAAGCTCTCAAACTCGGCGCCAACTGGCAGGACGAAGATTTTGGCTTAAAATATGACGGTCCGTTTTATACGCCAAAAGAAATTTCCCTCTATGATCCCAAAAAAAATCCCGATGCTCAAAAAGAAATTGACGAACTTCTGAAAGGAATTATCCAATGCGAAATCACTAGCAAGCCATTTCGTATCATTTCTCAAGAATTAGCTTTCTACATCGAACACGGCCTACCCATCCCCACCAAACACCCCAACCAAAGATACAAAGAAAGATTCGCACAAAGACGCCCCAGAAAATTATATGATCGCCAATGCATGTGTGAAGAACCCAACCACTCTCACCAAACCCGCTGTCCCAACCAATTCACCACTACCTACTCGCCAGACCGCCCGGAAAAGGTGTATTGTGAAGAGTGTTATCAAAAATCCGTTTTATAATAAATTTCAAACCCTCTAAAACCCTCTAAAACCCTTAAAAACCCTTTTAAACCCTTACAAACTATAAGATAAAATAAATATAGTTTCAAAGCGTTTCGAAGAGTTTATAAGTGTTTATAAGAGTTTAAATTATAGTTTTTTTTATGTTTATTATTGATCATTAATTATTAATTGTTAATTATTATGTCCCATTTATTTTTAATAACCGGCGTCCCCGGTGTCGGCAAAACTTCCATCGCCAACGCCGTTGCCGCTAACTTCAATTTACCGTTAATCAATTTTGGCGATATTTTATTTAATAAAATCAAAGCCGCCAAAATCGGCATCAAAGAAGTAGATGAAATTCGAGTCAAATTGCCTTTCAAACTTTACAAAAAATTCCAAGTCGCTACCGCCCGCGAAATCGCCAAAACCAAAGGCGACAAAATCATCACCTCACACCTATCCATTGATACGCCAACTGGCTTCAAACCTGGATTTCCGCAAAATGTTATCGATATTCTTTCCCCTAGTATAATTTTTTCCATTCAATCACCGGCCGACGAAATCAGAAAAAGACGTTTGGCCGACAAAGACAGTCGTCATCGTGGCCAAAAACTTGAACGCTGGATCGAATTTCACCAATCCTTCAACCGCGCCCTCGCCGCCAACTACGCCTTCTACACCGGCAATTACGTCTATCCCGTCCAAAACAAACAAGGACAAATCGCCAACTGCATCCAGGAAATCAACGAAGTTATTGGACAGATACTGAAACAAAAGTAATCAGATAACTCCAAACCCTGACAAACACTTTGTAACCCTCTAAAACCCTTAAAAACAAATTTGGAATAGTTTATTAGAGTTTAAAAGTGTTTCAAAGAGTTTATAAGCGTTTTGCATTATATATTAATTGTTAATTTCTCATGTCTCTCTTCAACGATCCAAACTTAGATAAAAAATACACCGCTATGAAAACCGGCGGCCAAATCCTAGCTCGTATTATTTATGAGCTAAAAGATCTAGTCGAACCGGGCATATCCGCTTCATATCTTGACCAAATTGCTTACCAGAAAATAATCGCCGTTGATTGTAAACCAGCTTTTTTGGGATATCAGGGTTTTCCCAACAGCTTAATTGTCAGTCTCAACAACGAAGTCGTCCACGCCATTCCCAAATCACACAAAATTATTCAAGACGGAGATTTGGTTACTCTTGATCTCGGTTTATATTTCCAGGGTTATTGTACGGATATGGCTATAAGTTTTATTTTGGGTAAGAAAAACCATCCGGTTGCACAAAACCTGCTTCTTGCCACTGAAACAGCCTTAGAAAATGCTATCAATCTGATTACACCGGGAATACAAATCGGCGACATAGGCAATATCGTAGAAAAAACAGCCAATGAGTTCAAGGTTAAAGTTATTTACGATTGTGCCGGTCATGGAGTTGGAAAGAAAATTCACGAAGAACCGACAATTCCCAATTTTGGTCGGAAAAATACCGGCCCCCAATTATCAGTCGGTCAAACCGTGGCTATTGAACCAATATTAGCCGTCTCAACCAATTATTTTTCTCATCAACCAGATGGCTGGACTCTGGTTACTGAAGATGGTTCACTAGCTGCCCAAGCCGAGCACACCATTATTATTACCCCGAAAGGCAACGAAATTCTAACTCTTCGCTAAAAACTATTATTTAAGTTATAATTTTCCCTCATATAATTATTATTCATTATTAATTGTTAATTTTTAATTGTTAATTGATTTTCTATCTTGCGTCCCTCAATAAAAAGTGATAATATCAATCTTGCTATGAAAAATAAGAGTGCCAAAAATAAAGACGTTGCCAAGAAATCAAAGGAAGTGATAGAATTAGAAGGTGTAGTAGATGAGGCACTTTCCAATGGCATGTTTCGTGTCAAATTGGAAAATGAACATTTTATTATTGCTGTTATTTCTGGGCGGATGAGAATGAATTTCATTCGGATTATGCCCGGCGATAAAGTCAAAGTCGAAATGACTCCCTACGATCTCAGCAAAGGTCGTATTACATTTAGGTACAAATAAAATTATTAATCGTCCCATGAAAGTTCAATCTTCAGTAAAACCACGCTGCAACAAATGTACAATTATCGTCCGACGCTCCAAGCCGGGCAAAAAAAAGATTGTCCGCGTTATTTGTACCAATCCTCGTCACAAACAACGACAAGGCTAAATTGGTAATTTTTAATTTTCAAACGTTAAAACATTCAAAATTATTATTCATTGTTAATTATTAATTAGAAAATGTATGGCTCGTATTTCCGGCATCCAAATCCCAACTGAAAAAAGAGTAGAAATTGCTCTCACATATATCTATGGCATAGGCTTAACCAGCAGCCAGAAAATTCTCAAAATTGCTAATATTAGTCCTGATACCAGAGTCAAAGATCTAACCAATGAACAATTGGACAAAATTCGTGAAATAATTGACAAAAATCATCTGGTTGAAGGTGTTCTTAGACAGAAAATTTCTACCAATATCAAACGGCTTAAGGAAATTGGTTCCTATCGAGGCGATCGACACAACCGTCGCTTACCATTACGCGGTCAACGTACTCGTACCAATGCTCGTACCCGCCGTGGCCGCAAAATGACCGTGGCCACCTCCAAAAAAGCTCCGACCAAGACCTAGTACAAAATTTCCAATTTCCAAACACATAGCCTGATCATCCATATATCCCAACAAAACATGTTTGAAAATTGAAAATTGAAAATTATTAATTAATAACTATCCCCTCCATGGCCGACACTAAAGAAAAAAAATCAACCAACGAAAAAGTCTCTTCCAAGAAAAAAAAGAAGAGAAAAATTTCCGTAATCTCGGGTATTGCACATATCCAATCGACATTCAACAATACAATTATCACCATTACTGACAAAAAAGGAAATGCTATCTCTTGGGGTTCAACCGGTTTAGCTGGCTTTAAGGGTACAAAAAAAAGCACTCCATACGCCGCCTCTGTTGCTGCCAAAAAAGCTGCCGAAAAAGCCAAACAAGTTGGTTTAAAAGAAGTCGAAGTTCTCGTTCAAGGCGTTGGTTCCGGTCGTGAATCTTCTATCCGCGCTCTGTATGCCGAAGGTATTGACATTCTTTCTATTAAAGATATTACTCCGGTTCCTCACAATGGTTGCCGCGCCCGCAAACCTCGCCGCGTCTAATTTTGAAAGCATATAAAGTATGAAAGAAATAATATAATTTTTTACTTTATAACTTTATAACTTTCAACTATCTCAAATTATTCATTGTTAATTGTTAATTATTTTCTATGGCCTACAAATACCCCAACTGTCGTCTCTGTCGTCGTGAAGGTGAAAAACTTTTTCTAAAAGGTGCACGTTGTCAATCGCAAAAATGTGCCTTGGTTAGAAAAGGCTATGCCCCCGGAGATCATGGTGCTGCCTCAAAAAAAGGTAAACCTTCCTCCTATGCCATCCAACTCCGAGAGAAACAGAAAACCAAACGAATTTACGGTTTGCGCGAAGGTCAATTTTTTAAATACTATTCTCTGGCATCCAAGAAAAAAGGTGTTACCGGTTTGGTTTTGCTTCAATTGCTTGAGACGAGACTAGACAATATAATTTTTCGTCTCGGTTGGGCTCCTTCTCGCCATACAGCACGTCAAGTTGTTTCACACGATCACATTCAGGTAAATGGGCACACCGTTAATATTCCTTCGTATCAAGTGAAAATAGGCGACAAAATCACTGTCAAAGAGTCGTCAAAAACTAAAAAGTATTTTAAGGAAACTCTGGATCTCGGAGATTTTAAACCACCGATTTGGTTGAAAACCAACTCATCAGCTCTTACTGGTGAAATTATTACTTTGCCCAGCAAAGACGATATTGATAGCAATATCAACGAACAATTAATTATTGAATTTTATTCTCGTTAACGTTTTTGGAGGACTAAATTGGACATTATCGTCTTGCCAGAAATTAAATGCATCAAGGAAACTGACAATCAGGCGACCTTTGTCGTCGAACCTCTTTATCCTGGATATGGTGTCACTATTGGCAATTCCTTGCGTCGCACTTTGCTTTCTTCGCTTGAAGGAGCGGCTATCACTTCGGTTAAAATCGAAGGCGCCACTCACGAATTCTCAACCCTTCCGCACATTAAAGAAGACTTGGTTGAAATAGTGTTAAACCTCAAAAAAGTTCGTCTAAAAATGCATTCCGACGAACCAATCAAGCTCCAACTGTCAGCCAAAAAATCAGGACCAGTTACCGCCGGTATGTTCTCCAAAAACCCCGATGTCGAAATCGTAAATCCGGATTTAATATTGGCCAATCTTGACAACAATAAAGGCAAAATGGATATGGAAATCACCGTCGAAAAAGGTCGTGGCTATTTACCTACCGAACAACGAGAGAATGAAAAAAATCCGATCGGGACAATTGCCATTGATGCGCTTTTTAATCCAGTTACCCAAGTTAACTTCAATGTTGAAAACACACGCGTGGGCGGTCAAACCAATCTGGACAAACTGACAATTGATATTACAACT
>DAIRGB010000044.1:0-9159 GCA_036794765.1 Patescibacteria group bacterium
CTCCCATATTTTTGCTCCCGTTGGTCGCAAAAACATCGCATACGCTGGAACGTTAAAAAAAGTAATTGCAATCAGTTTGTGCAAGAAATCTGGTAAAACGAAAAAATAAATACAAGAATGTCTAATTTGTAAGTATCTAAATCAATGTGCTTTGCCCCTTTATTCAATTCTCTCATTCCCGTGATTTCTTTGCGCGAATCTTGCGCAAATCGCAATTTTTTGAGGACCGGCAGGTTTTCAAAGGAGAATAATCTTTAAATTTCAACTATGACTTTTTACAATGGATAAATTATCCGAAGAAGAAAAAAGAGTAATAATCGATAAAGGCACGGAAGCGCCCTTTTCCGGCGAATACTTAAACAATACGGCAAAAGGGGTTTATGTGTGTCGCCAGTGCGGGGCCTCGCTTTACAATTCCCAAGACAAATTTGCGTCCGGTTGCGGCTGGCCCAGTTTTGATGATGAGATAGAGGGAGCAGTCAAGAAAAGTGTGGACGCTGACGGCGTACGTACCGAGATCACCTGCGCCGCCTGTGGCGGCCATCTCGGGCATATCTTCACCGGCGAAAACCTTACTCCAAAAAATATTCGCCATTGTGTCAATTCCATATCCATGAAATTTATTTTGGAAAAATAATAATATGACTAAAAAAATAGTATTAGCCGGCGGTTGTTTTTGGGGGATGGAGGAGCTGATCAGGCAACAGCCGGGCGTTGTCGATACCACCGTCGGATATACCGGCGGTCAGGTCAAAAATCCAACCTACGAAAATCATGAAGGCCATGCCGAAGCAGTCGCTATAGAATACGATCCTGAAAAAACTTCCTACCAAAAACTGCTGGATTTTTTCTTTCAAATTCATAATCCCACTACATTAAATCAGCAGGGCAATGACGTCGGCACTTCATATCGATCGGCAATTTTTTTCGGCAATGAGGCGGAAAAGATAGAAGCCCAAAATTTTATCAAAATTGTCAATCAATCAAAACGATGGGCCAATCAGGTAGTAACGACAGTAGAACCACTCGGAGAGTTTTATCCGGCGGAAGAATACCATCAGGATTATTTGCAAAAAAATCCCGGCGGTTATACCTGCCATATGATTTATTTTGATAGTTATCTTAAATAATTTTTAAATAAAAAACCATGAAAAAACAATTAATAATTTCTTCTTTAGCGATTTTACTAGCCGGTGCAGGCTTGGTTCTATTAACAGGTTGCGCAGATCTCAACACACCAAATCAACAGAATGTAGTTCAAGATACGAAAACAAATATCACAGGAAATTATCTCGGTAGCGATTACAAGGGAAACTATGTTTGGGGCGGAGCTATGAACCTGGCTTGGACTGAGTTGAATGAAAATATCTTGCATGAAAAAATAAAACTCGCAACAGATGACAAAATCGCTCTGGAGATGGTTGAAAAATTAAATAATCCGGTTTTCACCAAAAATGATTTGGACGAAAAAAGTTATTATATCAAAAGTGGCTATGGACAAAAAACAGTCGATGCGATCAATCAAGAGTCCAAAGCCAAATTTCCGAAAAAAAGTTTTGATGATTTGAAAATGAATTTAAATCCAACTGATATTATTTCCTACGCTTACTTTCTGAAAGAAATAGAGTACAAGACCGAATTCGAAGAAAAGGACGTTTTGTTTGAAGGGAAAAAAGTAAAAGGATTCTCTGCTGAAAAAGAATCTCAAAGAGAAAATGTAGAAATTGTGGAATACGAAAATGATGATAATTTTATCGTTAGCCTTCAGTTGAAAGACGAAACCGATCAATTGTTACTGGCAAAAGGTTATGACATGAGCAACCCGCAAGCCGTTGTGGACAAAATAAATCAAAAAAACAAAGAATATTTGGCAACGATTTCCAGTTCTGATCTTTTCGAAGCCCCCAAATTGCATCTTGATCACCACCGAGATTATCTTGAATTGATCCAAAAAAATTTAGCAAACAAAGGTTTTGAACAATACGTTATTGCCCAGATGTTTGAAAATATAAAATTTGATATGGACCAAAAAGGGGCGAAAGTAGAAAATGAAGCCACTATAGTAATGAAAGAGACTGCGTCAATGATGGAACCCGCAAAACCAAAGAATTTTATTCTAGATAAACCTTATTGGGTAATCATGAAAAGAGCCAATTCGCAAAATCCATATTTTATTTTAGGTGTGAACAATACAGAGTTAATGGAGAAAAATTAAAAATATTAAATTTCGCATTAAAACATTGTCCTATACGATAAAACAAAAAACTTGCTCAAATTCCTTAATATGGTATAATGTAAATAATCAACTAAACCATATTAAGCATTTTCAATGACATATTTATCTCCAATTATAAAAAAACGTCTAGCAGAAAAGCTATCCAGACTTAATAAACTTCGTCCCATACCAAAATCTGCAATACAAAAGCTTCGGGAAAAGTTTCAAATCGAAATGACCTACAACTCAAACGCTATTGAAGGCAACTCTTTAAGCTTGAAAGAGACGTTTTTGGTTATCAATGAAGGTCTAACAGTAAAAGGAAAATCCTTAAAGGATCATTTGGAAGCAAAAGACCATCATGCCGCACTAGAATATTTGTATGACTTGATAGATAAAGATAAAAAGCACACTATTTCTGAAGTACTCATAAAAAATTTACATCAAATTATTTTACAAGAAACCGATAAAGAATGGGCCGGTCGATACAGAAATGCCAATGTAATTATCGCCGGCGCCAAGCACACTCCGCCGGATGCTCTACAAGTACCTCAAAAAATGCGGGATTTAATTACTTGGCTTGTTTCGCAAAAAAACAAGTTGGATATTGTTGAATTATCTGCTTTGCTGCATCATAAGCTAGTAAATATACATCCATTTTTTGACGGCAATGGCAGGACAGCACGATTAACGATGAACTTATTTTTAATGCAAGCCGGGTACCCACTCGTGGTAATTTTGAAGACCGATCGAAAAAAATATTATGATGTTCTAGATAAAGCGGACAGCGGCAATTATGAACCGTTGATAAAATTTGTCGCTCAATCCATAGAACGCTCACTTGATATTTATCTAAAAACCTTAACTCCTGCAACCTCAAAACAAGAAAAATTTTTATCACTTGCAGAAATATCAAAGAAGACTTCTTTTTCTGCAAAATATCTAAACTTACTTGCCAGACAGGGAAAACTGGAGGCACACAAAGAAGGCAGAAATTGGCTAACAACAAATGGAGCGGTTGAGCGATACCTAAAAAATAGAACCAGACAAAGAAAAGAGAGAAAATAATCAATTCTTGACTCTAGAGCATTCATCCCCCGGACCCTCTATCCATTCGCCAAGACAATAATATGATTTGTATATTATTGAAAAGAGATTATTTTACGGCTTTGTATACATGTATGGCGCAACGCATACAGACATATACAGTTTGTATACATTCTTAATCAACAGTAACAGAATAGAAATAATTATCAGAGAAATATTTAAAAATAATAAAGTAATCAATGAATTAATATAATTGGAGGTTTTATGAACATCTCAACCGGAGTTAGCGCAATTTTGTGGATCATTGGCGTGCTTTTTTTGATCATATTATTTTTTTCCGGCATCAAAATCGTTCGCCCGACCCATCGAGGATTGATTGAGCGATTGGGCAAATATAATCGATTTGCTACTCCCGGATTGAATTGGATTATTCCTTTTGGAATAGAAAGAATGATCCAGGTGAATATCACCGAACAAATGACCGAATCTGGCCCGCGGGAAATGATTACCAATGACAATCTAAATGCCACCGTCGATTCGCAAATCTATTTCAAAATAAAGTCCGATGAAGCCAGCGTCAAAAATTCTCAATACAATGTTAACGATATAAACTTGCAAATCGTCTCTTTAGCCAAAACCACCCTTCGCAATATTGTCGGCACCCTGACTTTGAAATCGGCCAATAGCGAGAGAAATACTATAAATGGCGGTCTTTATGAAACACTTACCAAGGAAACATCAAATTGGGGAATTGAAATTGTTCGAACCGAGCTCAAACAAATCGAGCCGCCCAAAGACGTTCAGGAAAACATGAATAAGATCGTCAAAGCCGCCAATGATAAAATCGCCGCCATCGATCATGCCACTGCCGTCGAAACTGAAGCTGATGGTCAAAAAAGAGCCCAAATCAAACAAGCTGAAGGCATAAAACAATCGCAAATTCTGGAAGCGGAAGGTGAAGCCGAAGCGATCAGATTGGTCAATGAAGCCGCCAACAAATATTTTATCGGCAATGCGCAACTTCTAAAAAAATTGGAAACCCTCCAAAACTCCCTTGAAAAAAACACCAAAGTCATCGTCCCCGCCAATCAGAATTTAATAAATGTAATAGGGGATTTGGCCAACCTTGTTCCGACCAAGAAAGAATGAAGAAAGCGCATATAAAAAATATCTCCTCATTATTATTTTATAGCTTTTTATGAACATCCACGCCATCAGGCTTCAACCCGATCAAGACCTGAAAAAATCACTCGAAAACTATGCTTGCAAAAATCAGATCAACGCTGGTGTGGTCTTAACATGTGTCGGAAGTTTATACAATGCGACGCTCAGGATGGCCGATGAAAATATCATAAAAACATTTACCGAAAAATACGAGATCGTTTCCTTGGTTGGCACTTTTTCCGCCGATGGTTGCCATTTGCATATATCGTTATCCGACAAAAATGGAAATGTAATAGGCGGCCATCTGAAAGAAGGCTGCACCATTTACACAACCGCCGAAATAGTAATAGGTGATATAAAAAACCTGATTTTCACTCGTGCTTTGGACAAAAATACTGGTTTTAAAGAATTAGTAGTCAATGATAACAAACTTTTATAAGAATAGGGATAGTAGAGTCCAAAAAAATATTTATCATACGAGAATTCATTTCTCAAGAACTTCCCAAAGAAATTGGTTTGAATATAGAATATATTGATTTAAATGAGTTAGAATGTGTATTGAGAAATATAAAAAATTAAAACTTTCCACCAATGATAAATATATTATTAAGTTCATATGATTACGCAGAAGGTGCTTTATTTGATAGATTAAAAAGCTACATTAAAGAAAGTATGCGAGTTGTAGTCATTGCCTTTTCTCATTATGATTCTATGATGCCTACTTCCGTAGAATATGATAAATATTGCGGAAAGGGTGGAGAGTACTTTGAAATAATCGCCAATCAATTTCAAAAATTTGGGATCAAATATGAAAATATTGAATTAGTACACTATTTCAAAGATTCTATTGAGGTTATGAAAGATAAAATTTCGCAAGCCGATATTATCTTTTTAACCGGTGGTCTTCCTGATAAAACAATCGAAAGACTGGAGGAAAAAGATTTGATTGATTCCATTAAAAAATTTGACGGAATCATTATGGGAGCCAGTGCGGGAGCTTTGATTCAATTACCTGAGTATTTTTGCACTCCTGATGAAGACTATGAAAAATTTATATTTTGCCAAGGATTAGATTTGGTAAAGAAGAATATTTATGTGGAAGTCCATTATAGCGATATGAATCTATTGGAAGAGTTCAAAGAGCTGAAATTAAAAAATAAAACAATCTATGCTATACCAGATGGAGCCGGGATAGTTTATTCAAACTCGGAAATCCAAACCATCGGAAATGTAAAAATTTTTAATGAATAATCAATAACCATCAAAATAATATGTCAAAAAACCTTGTCGTCTATTATTCCCATACCGCCAACAACAAATTCTTGGCCGAAAAAATCTCTCAAGAATTACAATGCGATTGTGAAAAAATCGAGCCAAATTTCAACGCCTTTTTCTGGCAAATGATTTTATCCGGACTAAACCAAACCACCGGCCTCAAAAATCTTCAACACAATATTGCTGACTACGACAATATAATTTTATGCGGACCGATTTGGATGGGAAATCTGATTGCGCCGCTTCGATCATTTTTAAAAAAATATCATAATAAAATAAAAAATCTCTATTTTGTCACCTGTTGTGGTGGCAAAGATGAAAATAAAGATGACAAATTTGGTTACAATTTTGTTTTCTCCAAAGTAAAAGAAATAATTGGAGACAAGTGTGTTCAATGCGCCGCTTTTTCCATCAATCTTGTTATTCCGGAAGATGTAAAAAACAAAGATGAAGCCGCGATGAAGGCCAGATTAACCAATGAAACCTACCAAGGAGAAATCAAAAAGAAATTAGAAGAATTTGTCAAAAATATTCAATAATTATTAATCAACCATTAATTATCAGCCTACAATCGCATTATCAACAAATACGTCCCAATAATATTGCCATTTATCAAGATATTTAGTACAAAAACATGATTCTTAAAACAAAATATTAGATATAAACAAAAATAAACATATGTGGAAAAAAATATCATCAAAAACATTATTCGCTCATCCTCGAATTACTTTAGTAGAAGATGAAATCGAACTGTCCACTGGTCAAAAAACAAATTATCTAAGATTTGATAATGTCAACAACGTAGCAGCGGTAATTTGCAAAAGAGAAGATGGTAGAATACTAATGCAACTTGAATACGCCTATCCCCCTAACCAAAAATTATTTCAATTTCCCGGCGGCGCCATCAATTTGAACGAAAATTTGGAGATTGGCGCCAATCGAGAGTTGATGGAAGAGTCAAAATTAAAAGCCAAAGATCTCAAATTTCTTGGCAAATTTTTAATCAACAATCGCCGGTCCGATGCCATGGTGTATGTGTATCTTGGCACCGACTTAGAAGAATCTTATCTGGACTCCGACATCGAAGAAGAAATAGAAAATTTCTGGTTCTCTGAGGAAGAAATAACCGCCATGATCAGAGAAGGAAAAATAATCGAACAAGACGCTCTGGCTGCATGGGCAATATATATATGCCAAGAAAAAAAATAATAAAATATTTTAAGCTTGCAGAAAATAACCGCGATAGACAAGATATCGCGGTTATTTTTATTTAAATATAGCAAATTATTATTCTTCAATATTGTTGCATAAACAAAAAAGATGATTAAATATTAGAGGCAGTAGATCTTTTTAGATAGCGATATTAATATGATTTTTATGAAAAAAAACAAATAGAATATTTGCCATCATGGGTGCCCTTGATGCTGAAATTGATGAATATATAAAACTTCTCGAAAATCAAAAAATAAAAAAATGGCGAGAATTTATTTTTTACGAGGGTCTTTTTTGCGGAAAAAATATCGTCATCGTCAAATCCGGGATGGGAAAAGTCTTAGCTGCCCTGACTACCCAAAAGTTGATCGATACTTACTATCCAGAAGTTGTTATTTTTACTGGAGTGGCCGGCGGATTAAATATCAAACACAATATTGGAGATGTAATTGTTGCCAAAGATTGCATTCAGCACGATTTTGACGCTCGAGAACTTGGTTCGGCCCGAGGAGCGATACCATATACCGACTATCGATTTTTTGAAACCGATCAATATCTGCGAACGCTTGCTTTATCGGCAAAGTTGCCCCAAACAATTCATGAAGGCAGAGTGTTAACCGGAGACTGTTTTTTAACCAAAAAAGAAATAAATGAAAATAACTATTTAACCGAAGAATTAAGAGGCGATGTTGTCGAGATGGAAGGAGCGTCTGTCGGACAAGTTTGTACTGTCAATAAAGTTCCTTTTTTAATCATCAGAACTATATCCGACAAGGCCAACGAAGAAGCGTCAATCGACTTCAACAAATTTCTCCCGCTAGTTGCCAAAAATTCATTTCATTTAGTCAGTCATATTTTAAATGAGTATCAAAGATGATATCTGTCCCCAAAAAATTTTTACAAATCACTTACAACCCGGCAGCAAAACCTCAATCAAATTATTCAAAAGATTTGATCGATGGCGCCAATTGCCAAATATTCGTTTATTCAATTCTCCGATTTTATAAACACGAAATTCCCGATCTCAGATCCAGCCAACTCTGGGATGATGAATTGTTTACACACAAAGTCAATGAATATCAGGATTTTGATATTTTGTTATACAACGACAAAGATAACGCTTGGGGAGCGCATTTAGCGTTATTTATTGGAAATAATAAAGTTATCCATCTATCGAAAGCAGTTGGAAAACCAGAAATAATTGACTATGAAAAACTTAGAGAACGAAAAACATATCAGTATTTGCTTGGCGCCAAGCGTCTAAAAAAAATGTAAATCAAAATCAAACGACATTATTCTGATAGCACCCCTCGCAATAAACCTTACCGGCAAAATCCGGTTTATAAACACTAGTTATTTCTCTCTCGCACGAGTCGCAATTTCTCGTGTAATTTTCATAAATCCAAAAACCCAATGGCAAAACACTATTCATGATTCTCTCCCGCCGTACCGCCGGATGTTCTCTGGGTAAAGCCAAATTGTATTTCTTGTGGTAATACAGCTCTTGAGAAATATATCGAAATCTTTTCTGATTTTTCTTATCGACAATTATCTTACTCAAAATTTCTTCCCCAACATCTCCGATATCGTCAGGCAAATTGTCGGCTATTATTTCATTTGTCAAAATACTATCCTTGTCGCTGTCTTCCACTCCCGTGGGAATATTAGTTGATAGATTATAACCAAATTTTCGAGCATTCTCCATTTGTCCCGCTTCGGGACCGGAAATAAACGCATCGGACACTTCATAAGGATAAGGCGAAATATTCGGCGGAAAAAATTCTCCGTATTCACCCCTTTTCAACATTTCTGTCTTCAATTCATTTACTTTTTCATGATACTCATCCTTGGTATATTGCTTATTTCCAATACAAAAACTTTTGTAACGCAAACCCACGCAGCCAAAACAGTCATGGCAATCAAAACAACTGTCGCAATACTCTAAGTTGGTCGAATGCTTAATAAACGACGAAAAAAAGACCCGATAGTTTCCCTCTGTCGAAACCGTCGCTAATTCATAACATTGTTCCCCGCCTCCGCCGCCCAAAGTATCAAACGAATCTTTGTAAGCCGCAAAACCGCTGCTATAGGCTATGTTTTCCGAATTTAAAATATAAAAAGACCGGTAAACATTTTTGGAATTTAAAATATAATCCCCATCAGTGTCAATCGAATTTTCATTATGATTTTGGCGATAGATAGCCGTCTTCTTCATTTGATCAAATTGGTTTTGAAATTTTTGAAAA
>DAIRGB010000045.1:0-9075 GCA_036794765.1 Patescibacteria group bacterium
CCAATTTCTCAAAACCAGGTGGTGGATTGGAAATAACTTCACCGGAATAATTGAATTCTTCCGTTGCTCGTGGGTTGATAGATATCCAAGTATCACCGGTTAAAGCGCCGATTTCCGGCCAACCGTAATTTGTCAGTGTTGCTCCTAGTTTACCTTCACAAGGATCAACCGTCGTATTGGAACCGGCATGAATCGTGTTTCCCGGATTTGGCGGAGTATTGATCTTTGTTCCAGTTGAACAGAAATTTAAATTATCGATATCAGTTTGATTCCAAACAAATGAAACTGGATTGGTATCCGGTGGATAGACTCGATTGGCTTGCGCTGCACTGATCATATCTCCACCCAACACTCCTACCACTCCACCGTTGAAGTCTCGACAATGAATTCTGGCGGTAATCGGTTGCGAATCCTCATCACCGCGCATGTCTACCGGATTGGGAGTGATAGTCAACCCCCCCGGAATCGGACAGTTGTAAGTTACGATATTGGAATAAAGCCAATCGGAATATACGCCATTGGAATAGGAAGCTACTCGATACCGAATATTTCTGACTGTTGAAGTTGACAGATTATACAAATTTAAAACATCAGTTACCAATACTATTCGACTGTCACTCGTCCACCCGGCAGTCGCGTCGGGAAGGGATTTGGTAACTGCTCGATATGTTGCCCCACCATCATTACTCCACTCTACGTAATATCCACCTCCGATTCCGCTGGATTGTGCATTTTGAATATATGGCACATCATCCCAATCAACCACGATTGAGGTATTTCTGTTGCCACAAGCCGGACATCCTGCTGTACCACTGTTTACTGTAATATTTTTAACCGCCGGTGGTGCAATCGTGAAGTTGTAATATGAGCTTACCGGTGATGTTGCCCCGCAAGCATCCCGATCTTGCGCTCGATAACGGTGTTGACCGGCGTAGAGGTTATTGTAAGTAATATTGTGATAGTATGTTCCGGCATTAATATTGTTTGGTGCAATCAAACCGGAAGTGGCGATATTTTGCCAAGAACCTGTTCCGGCATTGTTTACTTCCAACCAGAAAGTAGCTTGCACATTTTGATTGTTTCCATCGGGGTCATAACTGTGATCATTGACTGTTACCGGTTGCAATCTGGTAGCGGCATCGTCAATTACAAATCTTGGTGCTGATGACGGATTGTAATTTACCGCTTTGTAAGTTAATACATCAGAGACTTTTCCTTGTGGCGATCTGTCAGTTAGATAAGTTCCCATCCATCCCGAATCTCTTTGCGCGCCGTATGGATCTCTGGCGGAAACCATCCAGGAAAAGGCTCGATCAAAACCTAAATTGAAAGTAGTACTGGCTTGCTGTCCGCTCCAAATGTTAACTTGATTGGACATCCAGGGATTATTAGTAGTAAAAGTCATATATAGTTGGCCACCATCCGGATCGGATCCGCTGGCATACAAAGTAGCTTGACTGCAATTTATCGTTTGGTTGAAACCATATGGTGGGTTGGGAGTGCAGTTGGGGGTTACTGATTGACCCCCAGCCGAACTCGATCTACCATTACTATCCCAAACAGTTACGCTCCAATATATTGTACTATTGCCTGAAATCCCACTTAAAGTTAAAGGAAATGATTGAAAACTCGAACTAATCGGATATGTGATTGAACCATTTTTTCCACCCCAATAATCAAACCTAATCCAGGCTTGCTCTCCAGGAACAAAATTATGTTGTGCGATAGCGCTCAAATTCACTTGACCACATCCAGAACCTGGAGCCTGGGCGGTAACAGTGGGAATTTGATTTACTTGGAAAGGCCTCCAGCTCCAATTACAAAACGCCGCATTACATGGAGTATCCCAAGCACAAGCCGACCAACCGTAATTACCTGGTGGCAAACTCATACCACAAGTACCACTAACCGACCAAACCTCACACGCAGGAATATACTGTTGCCCCGTATTTATATTCCTAACATAAACCGCCATATGATTAACATTATTATCAGGATCTGAAGCCGATAAACTAAAATTCACCCAATAATTACCTCCGGAGGAATCAAATCGCTGTCCACTATATGGCGAATTTTGGTTAATACCGGTAGGCGCTCTATTTACATTAAAATACCGATCAGTCCAAGTAGTAAACCTTCCATCGGACACACTTGCATGCCAATCGTTTCTGCCCAAATTCCAATTTCTATCATATGTATAAAACCATTCACTGCTAGGACCAGCGTTACGGTCATCATCACCAATCTTGGACCAGGAACCATTATAAAAATCGGAATTTAGAAATGTTCGGCCATCAGGATCTCTTGATAATACACCAACTCTAGTAATACTATTACATATCAACCCTCCATTTGCTGGATAACTATCTCTTATTTCAGGTGCAAAATCATTTGGTTGAATTACAGAATAAGGCAAAATACGAGGACAATTATCTATATTGCATGCATATGCATATTGACGATATGAATAACTACCAGCATCATAACCACATGTATATACAATCTGACGAGAGAAATTATGGTTTCCAACACCTGGATTATTAAACCATAAAACACTACTGACAGAATCATAACCATCTGGATCATCCCAACCCGTAACTTGCAAATGACTACTCGTCTTCCATTCTCCATTATCATTTCTCAAATCTAAATATATATCATTGATAGCATTCAAACACGTGTTCGAACCAATACTTACGGTAACCATAATACTTTCACTAGGATTATATGTATCTTTATTTGTATTAGCATTAACACTTACCCAATCATCTCGATTGTCACAAGCAGAATCAGTTGTAAAACCCATTCCCCAACTTGATGCGCTTACTACTTCAAAATAAGCAAAACTCAAAAAAACAAACAAAAACAATACTATGGAAATTGGAATTTTTTTCTTCTTTCTGAAAAAAATCCAAAATAATATCAATAATAATACAAAAAATAGTATTAATAATACAAAGAATAATTCTTTATTAATCTTTGATTCATCCCTTTGAACACCGGAAGAACTCTCCTTATTGAGATCATCTACTACTGATTGAACTTGATATTTCTTTTGATCTAATATATTTCCATTACTATCTTTTATAACAACTTCAAGATTTGGATCCAAGCATTCATTAATTATATTTGCGCTAATAGTCTCTCTAAATTGTTTGTTATTGGAATAATTTTTGCTTATCTTATTTGTGCAATTTTTCCCATTCCCATCAAGAAATAAAACTTCGATAGAATAATTAACCAATTCTGACGCCTGCAATCTAGAACCATAAAAATTGTCTGCAGGTTTAGTCCAAGTAATCTCAATTTGAGCGTTGTCACCAGCAGAATAATAATCCTTATCCAGCTTTAGATTAGTTATTGCAGTAGAAACACCAGCAATAACATAATGAATTCTTTTTAAATTACTGACTTCAACACCATCGGTATTTTTCAAAGAAAAAATAACGTCATAAGCTCCAGCAGTATTTTTCTTGTTCTTTGGCACTTCAAAATATACCTCCTTCTCTTGATTTGCATCCAAAAAAACATGTTCATAATTTTTTATATCAACATTATTCTTTTCCCCAAAAATTGTTCTATTATACAAATCAAAATACGGAATCAATTCTTTATTAACGCCAAATTTATTTATTGCCTTACAATAAACCAATAATGACTCATTTTTTTCAATCGAAACTCCTTGCTCCAGAGTATATATTTTATCACCATTTTCATTTACGACCTTCAAATAACAACTTTCCAATTTTACATAATCATTTGACTCTGCTACTTGAAATATTCCACCATATACTAAACTGAATAAATTGCCAGACGAATTTGTAACTTGAATACCATAATAACACTCACCATTTATAAAACTTGGCAAATCAAACTCAATTTTCTTGCTTATGGTCTGATTTGAAGACATCGATAATACTTCATCAACAATTTTTCGTGCCACAACAGACACATTACCATCATTATTTTTTTTACCAATCAGCAAAGCATACTTGATATCAGGCTGAATCGAATCCGAATTCACCAAATCAAAAGATACTGCAACCTTACGTCCTTCCAATTGTTCATAAGTCAAATTTATTGCATAGGTTTGGCTACCACCAATCGTAACATTTTTATCACCCGCAATATCAGTAATTACCTTCTGCTGGATTTGATCATTCATTGTAGATGGAGGCACAATTAACTCTTGCGCTCTTGCAACGTTGACATAAAAAAACAACGCCAAAAAAAAATACAATAAAAATCTTTTCATTTTATATTTAAATATTACTCAACTTCCTATCTCCACACCCGGCAAAGTGCCACCAGGATTAATCCCTACCGGCGGCGGGGTAGCAACATTGACCGGCTGCACACTATCATCCACTGAAGTAATCGGTTGACTTGTCGTATCGGGTGTTACCAACTTAGCATTATTTTTTACGATAATATCAACCACCACAACATCAAAATTTGATTTCTGATATTCCACCCCGTAATCAGAATAAGCAATCACTCGATCACCTTGAACTATATCCGAAATAGATGTAGACACTTTTTGACCAGCATCATCCATCTTGGTAATTTTTGTATCAAAAAAATTGGCTGTATATTTTTTTCCTTCATTTGTATCATTAATTATCATCTTCTCACCATCAACACTCTCGACTATCCCTGTCACCATAAATGGCGGATAAAGAGACATTACACTTACTTCGTTGTTGCCCTTATTTTCATCAATATAACTCAAAGCAACTTTTTGACCAACCACCAAATCAGACACTTTGGCCTTTTCCAAATTACCATCCGACAAACTCCAACGATATATTATGGTTTTATCAATCAATTTGGCTTCAGACATTTTTCCGCTGACTTCGTCTTTGACTGCTAAGTTATTTTTATCAATCTGTATCAATCTACCGGTATTCACAAAATCAGCTTGATTTTGTATTTTTTCTTGACTCACTGTCTCCACCGGCTCACTTGTTTTTGTCTGAGAATTTTTTGTCAAATCAGATTCAGTCGTGGTCTGATTGTTGCCCAAATCACCTGGCTTCGTCTGTTGACCATACAAAATCTTAAAAATCACACCAATAAAAATAATAAATACTACCAGAACCACAAACACAACCAAAACAATTTTGGTAATATTACTTTTTCCTTTACTTTTTTCATCCATAATAAACTCTTAAAATTAAAAATAATTCTTACGGTTTTGACAATACACTAATCAATCCCGCCACAAATGATTTGCTACCAATTTTTGTTTCATTGTCAGAAACGATAGAAACAATATCGCCAACTTGGATATTGGATACAGTCAAATCATTTTCCAAGGTATTGTCAGCTGTTTGTCGATTTACTTTCGTATTAGCGTTGACTCGCACCGTATAATCAACATTATTAAACTTCAAAGTAATAACCCCGGCCTGATTGTTTGCCACTTCACCCGATATGTTGACAGCCGGCAAAACTGTAATATGAGTTACTTGTCCCTGATCGTCCAAAGTCAAGTTGGCCAAAGTTGCCGGTTGGATTTGTTCCAACTTCAACTCCTGATTGGTATTTGTACTAGGATTGTATATGTCCATTATTGCATGCTCCAAAACAGTCAACTGCATCATCTGATTTTTTTGCAAATCAAAAAAATCAATCGTCATATTCTCTATTTTTCTTATTTCTCCATTCAAGATATTTGACGAAACCTGAGTCTCAGGCACATTGAAATCATTGCTAACTATATCTTTCCGCGTTCCTGTTATCTGACCAGTTGCCAACAATACCAAGAAATATATCACCACCACACCCACAAAAATAATTACAATGATAGATAACAACTTACCCACACGAGACAAAGTCTCATTACTATTTTTCGCCGCCATATATACTCCTTTTTATTCAAATTACATTCCTTAATTTCCAATTCTCAATTTCCAATTTCCAAAAAATTTCCAATTACCAATTTTCAAATAAATACTTTTTTTATTATTTTTTTCCTAATATCCCAACATAATATGTTTGGAAATTGAGAATTGGAAATTGGAAATTTGTATCCTGCCCTTAGTATCTCTCCAATAAATAATCATGCGCAAATGCCACACCTTTTAATGAAAACTTATCATGGCTCGAACCGGTATGTATTGTACCGGTTGTAAAGTAAAAACCTTCAATCTCACCTACTATTCCCTCAACAATAATATCACCATCAAAAACGATCAAGCCAAAATTACCTCTCTCAACACATGTGCTTCCATTGTCCGACTGCATCTTGATATTATCTTTGATTCTCACATCTCTACCATACACTACCAATGTAGTCGGAGCGCCTATCATCAAGTCACCGGATGACAAATTATCTAAAACAACTTCGCCCAATGCATTATTGGCCACCAAAATACGACCCTCCCGCTTTCGGTGTTTTTGGTCTTGAATAAAACTTTCCAAGGAAGACGTAGAATTTGTGTCTATTGTCGTTCCTCTCTCAATAATCAACTTATCAACTTTGTCTCGTAACGTGCTAATCATTTTATTATAAGTTGAATCCTCTCCCAATTGATAATCAGACACACTACCTGCCGTTCCTTGTCCCCCACTGGCTTTTACATCTTCACTGGCCACCAAAAGATACAAATTTTGATCCTCTTCCAATCTTTTTATCTGCAAATCACCTTGTTCAACCAATACGTCGCCAGTTATAGATACCCTCTTGCGACCGGCCACTGCAGTTCTCACTTCGGCTCCACCTTTTACACCACTCATTACCGTCCCATCCGGTAAAGTCACATTAAAAGTAGCATCCAATGTAGCAACAAAATCACAACCCTGTACCAACAAAGCATTCATCTCCACTGCATCAGACGTCAACACCGGAATATCAACCGTCAGACTATCCGAAGCAATATCTTGAGCAGCGACCACAACCGAAATTGACGAGGGAATACCATTTGACACATCACATGAATCAGCACCTGAAACACTTACCCCTTGACCTTTGAAAGAAATATTTAATATTCCAGAATCAATTCTTCCTTTTTGAGTATCTTTAGGCAACAAATATCCAGGCCAAGTTATAATCGTCTTGTAACGCAAATACTTGTACCAAGGCCCTCCGGCTGACTCCGGTTCGAGTTTAATAATATTTTCCGGATTAATATCCGCCTCGGCAGTTGTAGTTTTTCCATTGTAAACATTGGCCAGCAATGACATATTCAAAGCACTATCCCTTTTTACCACCGTCAATACACTAGGAAAAACATATTTGCCCTGCTGTCCACCTTCATCTATCACAAATTCCAAATTCCATACTCCCGCATCTTCGGCTTGAGCAAAAATACAATCTTTCAATTGATTAAAGTTCTTATCATAACTTCCACACGTCACCCTCTTATTTGCGGAATTAACAAAAGTTCCGGTTATTGTAATACCACTGGCACCCCTAATTTCTTCACCCTTGATAACTGGATCAAAAGTCAAATCAAAATTTTGAGCACCAGACGGCGCCAAAACTACTGAAGGCTTGATAGATATCTTGTCTATCCCTTGAGTAGCCGCCAAAGTAATCGCTTTTTTTGTCTCTCCCACTTGAAAAATCACTGCTCCTTCATATACTCCAGGCTTTTTTGCGGTAACATACCCGTACTCATCCACCGAGATATTCTCGTCACTACTCGACCATTTTGTCTGTACATCGTACAAATCTCTCCCCGCCAAACCCAAAACAACAGGATCAATCCTAACAGTTGAGTTTACTCCCAAATCCAACTTTTCGGGCACAGAAACCTTATTTAATTCATAAGGACGCCAAGAAGTTTTACCAGACAATAAAATATTTTTACCATTGTCCAACAAAAAATCCGCCGATAAATTACCAGCCAAATCAATCTTCGCAATCCTATTGTTATTCAAACCAATATCTATAATACCTAAATCAGATGAATACAATCTTCCATGCAAAAATCCAATCTGATCAATTTCCATCTCCGCCCCACCTTGACCATCAAAATAAATCTTACTACCATCATTTGCTAAAGCATAACCTTTGATTAGTCTAACATTGTCAATTACCAACGGATTGTCATCAGAAAAAACAAAATCTTTACCCGCGACCTTCAAACTACCAATAATATTATATTCATTGGCTTTCAACCAAGGAAAAGGACGCACAATAATAGATCCAGCAACAAACAAAGCAGCTACCGCCACTAGTGCCAGACCCAATTTCCAACCCTCTTTTTTCATCTTCAATTTCATCTTCAAATTTTATATTTATTAATTTAAATTATATCTACACAAAGTCTCAAGTATCAAGTCCAAAATATAAAAATTATTATAAAATTATATTATTGAATTGTATTTTCCTTCTACTTGATGCTTGTTACTTGCAACTTATCATTTTTACTTCTCTCTCCAAACATTACTACCATTTGAAGTTACATTGCTAAACCAAACCGACAAAACAAAATAAATAATTACTGCCAACAAAATTACTGCCAAAAACAACAATATCGTTAATTGAATCGAAATATTGTTATCCTTTAATTTCGAAAATAATACGTTGATCCAATTGTCCGCAAACGTCCAATACTTTACTATCCCATTGTCGCTCTCGCTTGCACTAACAACACTTTGAGTCTGATCATCTTCTGTCTCTTTCAATAAACTATATTCTCTAATCAATTTATCTTCCACGCCACTTCCAAATCTCAAACCATCACTCACTTCTGACAAAATATTAGAAACAAACACTTCTTTATTTTCTCCAGCATTCCAACTAGTCAATATTCCCAAACGATAATACACAACCTCATCAGTCAATTCACTATCCAAAAAACAAACCTGTTTGTTTGCATTCTGTCCTGACCTACCAACCGACTGCCAGCTATCACCAGATTTTTCATCAGAACGATAAACTTCATAACCAACCACCGAAAAATCACTCATCCCCTTCCAACAAATTTTCAAAGTCTTTTCATCAGTTTGTTCATATTCCGGTATAGGGATAATTCTCATTTCCAAAGAAATATCATCAATCATTGTCTTTTCAACTTGATCAGATGTCACCACAATTGTCTTACCGCCAAAATACCCAGCCTC
>DAIRGB010000046.1:0-9051 GCA_036794765.1 Patescibacteria group bacterium
ATAATTATATTGGCCAAGATTATTCATTTGTTATTTCTTGGCTAAACACAAATCCTACCCAAAATTCTTCTTTCAATTTAAATTCCCCCTTTAAGTCCGTCAAACAAAAAGCCCTGTTTGTCACCTTCCCCACCAAAAAAATATTTTTCCCTTTGATACCGACTTCCGTTTACGGCAGCACGGTTGTTCCGGCCACTATAAGAATAGTCGGCTATCTCTCCCCGGAAATATTTTCGGATATTAAGCCATTTACCAAGACAAGTTATTATTATGATGAAAATGCTAACCAATTATCCGACCAACTATTTTCTCAAAGTCCTGATCATTTCGGTTATACCAAAATCGAAATCAACGCTCCGTCAAAATTGTTTACCAAAGACTTGTGGATCAGCCAATGGCCAAATTTGATTGCTTATTATCATCACTTTGTGGCTTTCTATTCCTTCTGGTTTGGTTTTGTAGTTTTGCTGATCATTTCATTTGCTACGGCGATGTTGGTCAATTTTTTGTTATTCAAATCCCGATCGATAAAAATGGGTTATATGTTTGGTTTTGCTAATATTTTTAGTATTATTGTGCCGGGAATCATGATTATTTTCTACAATACCGACCCCAATCCTTCTCGGGAAATTATTGATTGCCAAATCGCTCTCAAACAAAAAGGTTACATATTCAGACGAAGCCTAGCAATTGTTTTTATTCTATTTCTCATTACCATCTATTTTCTTTCTGCCCTCTGGCTATTTGCGGCAGGTATCGAAATGAATAATCATGCAATCTGGACGAACATCAACTCAATCGGTTTTATTACCGCTCTCTTTCCGCTTATTATTTTTCTCACGGCAATAATTCTTCTGCTTGGCGTCAAAAAAGAAGACTATCAACTTTTTGCCACGTTGGAAAAACATCACTACTCCAAATGGACTTTTGCCAAAAGTGATTGGAAAAAATTTTTATTTGTTCCGCTATTTTCGGCCCTTTTTGTAATTTTATCTTACATTGCCGTTGCTATAATTTCGGCAACCGTTTAAGATAAATTTAAAGGAGGGTTTTTTGTTTAAAAAAACCAAAAAATCTTTGTTACAAAAAATCGGCCCCGGTTTCATCACCGGGGCCGCTGACGATGACCCTTCCGGCATCGGCACTTATACCCAAGTTGGCGCTCAATTTGGTTTTAGTATGCTTTGGACGGCGATTTTTACCTTCCCGCTTATGTACAATATTCAGGAAATGGTTGCCCGTCTCTCTATGGTTTCCGGACAAGGCGTCACCAGTCTGGCTAAAAAATATTTACCGCGCTGGATTGTAATAATATTCATCGGCCTTATCGCTATTGCCAACATTATTAATATCGGTTCCGACCTGGGGGCGATGGCCGCCTCCTGGCAATTGATATTTCCCAACAGTAGTTATTTTTATAGCATCATTGTTTTTGCCTTGTTGATAATATTTCTCGTAGTCTATATTCCATATCATTATTATTCTTCAGTCTTAAAAATACTTTGTTTGACCTTACTGAGTTATTTACTGACTGTGATAATCGTAACCGAAGATTGGATGCAATTGGTTCAAAATATTTTTACGCCTAAGCTGGTTTTAAATAAAGAATTTTTCTTTAGTCTGGTCGCTGTTTTAGGGACCACTATTTCGCCCTATCTTTTTATCTGGCAGTCAAGCGAAGAAGTGGAAGAAGAAATTGATCAAGGGCGACTAAAAATATCTCAAAGAAAAGGTGCCAGTCTTCAAGATATTAAAGAAATGCGTCGGGATACAATCTTTGGTATGTCCTTTTCTCAGTTAATCATGCTCTGTATTATCGCTACTTCCGCCAATGCTTTTTTTCGTAATGGACTGTTTGAAATTGGAAGCGCCGCGGAAGCGGCGCAAGCCCTGGAACCTTTGGCCGGTCGTTTCGCTTCTTTGATTTTCGCGTTTGGAATCATCGGCACCGGCCTACTGGCCGTCCCGATTTTGGCGGCTGCTGTCGCTTATTGCTTTTGTGAATTATTCAACTGGCCCGAAGGTTTATCCAAAAAATTTTTTGAAGCCAAATTTTTTTATCTGATCATTATCATTTCCACTGTTATTGGTTTGTTGTTAAATTTTATCGGTCTCAATCCGATCAAAGCTTTATTTTACACCGCTTTTATCAACGGCATTTGCACACCGCCGTTGATACTGATTATTTTGTCGCTGGCCAACAATCGCCGGATCATGGGCAAGATGGCCAACAACCATCTCTCCAATTTTCTCGGTTGGCTATTAGTCGCATTGACTCTCGTAAGCATTCTATTGATTTTTGTTCTCTAATTTTTTTGCCAATAACTCATATCAAAGTCAATCATTCATAAAATTGACTATTTTTTGATCCGTCCAAATATGATTTTTTAATATTGGTCTTTTTAAAATTAAATTATCAAGCGACGTTGCTCGGCTGATAGCCACGTAGACTTGTCCGGCGGAAAATGCCCCCCGCCCGATATCTACTATCACTTTTTCAAAAGTTTTCCCCTGGCTCTTGTGGATAGTGACCGCCCAAGACAAACGTAGTGGATATTGGGTAAAAGTGCCGACGGTCTCTGTATCAACTATCTTGGCCGTCTGGTTGTAATAATATCTGTTCATCTCCCATCTATAAGGAGTTACCTCTACCACCTCACCCCCAAATATTTCCACTACCAAAATATCTTGATCCGATTTTTCCCCCTTGGCGATATCAATAACTTGCCCCATGCTTCCATTGACCCACCGCCCCGCGCTGTCATTGTTTAGCATCATGACTTGCGCGTTGATCTTCACCTGCAAATTCAATTCAGTTGGAAAATTTTTCTCCGCAAAATCTCCATCGGCTTTACCTTTGTATATTTTTAGTTCACCCGGCAACTGACTCAATTTGTAGTTATTCATATCGTTGGCTGCTTGATTGGTAGTACACAAGGTAATAAACCCGTCATCACTATCAAAACTATCGGGCTGATAACAACCGTTCAAAATATTCATATCTTCTGTCCTTACTTGGTTGTGCCGAATATTATTCAGTAAAGAAATAAATTTTTGATCGGACTGTCGGTATATTTTTTTTAATTCAATTTTTTCAATCGACAAATCCGTAAAGACTTTAGCGTCAAAAAAATACGGACTTTTGTAAACAGAATTAAACATTTGTCGCTCTTCAAAAGTGGCGACCACCGGCGGCAATTGATAAAGATCGCCAAACATCACTATTTGTTTGCCTCCAAACGGCAAATCATTGTTCAAATAATATCGCAAACATTCATCAATGCAGTCCATCAAATCAGCCCGCACCATCGAGATTTCGTCGATCACCAAAATATCCATCTTGTCCAACACTTCTTGTCGCTTTTTTTGTTTTTGCGCGCTCCTGACTTCAATCGGCGTTACATTATTTGAAAATCCAAAAAATGCATGAATAGTTTGCCCGCCGACATTTATGGCGGCAATTCCGGTTGGCGCCACCACTGCCGCCATTTTGTCGGTAGTTTGACGAAAATATTTCAACAAAGTTGATTTCCCGGTCCCGGCTTTACCGGTTATATAAAGCGGTTCCCTGATCTCATCGATTTTTTCGAGAGCCTGCAAAAAATCATCATTTATTTCAATATTCTCAGACTGTATCTTTTTCTTTTTTCTAATCAAAATATGTTCCCGAAATGATTGGTCTAAAATAGGTTAATGTATTTCCATTGATTGGCATCAAACAAACCCCGATCGGTTATTTTCAATTCCGGGATGACCGGCAAGGCCATAAACGACATCGTCATGAAAGGGTCAATCAAATTCGACCCCATTTTCTTGACATTTTTCTTTAATCTTTTGTATTTTTTGGCGACGACTCTTCCGTGCCGAGTACTCATCAAACCGGCAATATTCAAATTGAGTCGATTATTTAGTTTTTTCCTGTTGATTACCAATATTCCTCCCCGGATTTTTATAATCTCATTGATCGCCGCCACCAAGTCCGTATCATTGGTACCGACGGCAATAATGTTGTGCGAATCATGGGCGATACTGGCGGCAATCGCTCCGGTTTTCAATCCGAAATTTTTGATAAACGCCACTTGAATATTATTTTTCCCATACCTGTCCGCCACCACAATTTTCAAAATATCTTGAGCTACATCCGGTAAAACATTGCCTCGTTCATCGATCGCCAATTTTGCCGATGATTTTTTGGTTACCAATTGTCCGTCAATCGCCTCAATTACATTTACCGTGCAGGTACTAGTTGCTAGGTCCTGGGTTTTAGTTGAATCGCCATTTTCTTGAGACTTGATACCTGATACCTGATACTTGATCTGCATATTTCCAAGTTTCTTAAACTTCGCTTTAAAATTATTTTTAATTCTTCTCGGCTGTGGCTTGATCAAAGACTGGCCATCTTTCGCCACCAATTGCCCTTTGATCCAGGTTTGCAAAATACTTAAATCACTAAAATTATTCACGACGATAAAATCGGCCGGATCGCCCGCCTGCAACAAACCAACCGGCAACTTGTAATGTTGGACAATATTTAAATTGGCCATTCTTAGCGCCAATATTGGATCGATTTCCGCCGCCAGCAATCTTTTGACCAATAAATTAATATGGCCCTTGTTTAAATCATTAGGATGCAAATCATCACTGCACAATCCGCACTTATCTGGATTATCCTTAATGATCGGCAGTAACTTATCCAGATTCTTGGCCGCTGAGCCTTCTCTGATCCATATTTTCATTCCCAATTTTAATTTTTCCAAAGCCTCTTTTGCTGTAATACATTCATGATCAGTCGAAATTCCAGCGGCAATATATTTTTTCAAATCCGCACCGGAGAGTAGGGGGGCGTGACCATCGATCGGCTTTTGATATTTCTTGGCAGCACCAATCTTTTTCAAAGTCTCCTCGTCATTTCGTATTACCGCCGGAAAATTCATTACTTCCGATAAACCGACGAAATTACTTTGTGCCAGCATTTTTTGTATTTGTTCGGCCGTGATTTTATGTCCACTAGTCTCAAACTCGGTTGCCGGTACACAGGCCGGTGCCGTCCAAAAAAATTTGAAAGGAACTCTCTTTCCATCCTTCACCATGTATTCGATCCCGTCTCTACCCAATACATTGGCAATCTCGTGCGGGTCCGACACCGTGGCCACCGTGCCGTGCACCACCGCCATTTCCGCAAACCGACTCGGCACCAGCATCGACGATTCGATGTGTATATGAGCATCAACAAAACCCGGCATAATCAAAACATCATCAGCTTTCTCCAATCTACGAATCTCGATTATTTTTCCAATATTCTCTTTGAACTTTGAACTTTGAACTTTGAGACTTTTAACATCAAACTTTCTTCCCCCTTTCTCTTTTCCTTCAAACACCACCTCTCCCGGAAAAATCTTCCCGGCCACCACATCCACAATCTGTCCCGATATTTTTTTTATCATAAAATTAATTTATTTCTATCCATACAATTATATTTGTTATCGGTAAAAAATGCCAAGTATTCAATTTTTCCGCTTTGGTTTATTATTTTACCTTGTTAAAATAAAACCAATAAAACATATTTCAAACTATCCACTATGAAAAAACCATTTATCAATCGCGCCCTCAAAATATTATTATCAACCAACGCTATTATCCTGATGAGCGTCGCCATGATTGGACCGATATACGCCCTATACGTCGAAAAGGTCGGTGGAGATTTAATGGAAGCCAGCCTGGCCGGTGGTATTTTTGCACTAACGGCTGGTATTACTACCCTATTTTCGGGCAAGATTAGTGATAAAATCAAAGAAAGCGAATTGATTGTTGTTATTGGTTATTTCATCATGGGTATCGGATTCATGTTGTATACCGTAGTTGACTCCATGATTTTTCTTTATGTGGTTCAAGTCATAATCGGTCTCGGAGAGGCTATCTATTCGCCGGCCTTTGACTCAGTATATTCCAAACATTTGGACTCCAAACAATCAGGTACCCAATGGGGCGCCTGGGAGTCTATGAACTATTTTACTATTGCCGCCGGTGCAGTTGTGGGCGGATTTTTAGTGTCATTGTTTGATTTCAAAATCCTTTTTGTCGTCATGGCGTTAATGTGTTTTGGTAGCGCCATATACATCTATCTTCTCCCCCGCAAATTATTGTAAATGTATCGATTTGTGCGAAAGCGATTTCTAGGCGTTTTTTTTCGCACATGATACAATGAAACCGCAACCAAGGAGGCAAATTAATTTGTGGTAAAAAAACGCGCCCATGAAAACTTATGAATCTTTTTCTCCGCCCAAAATCAAAAAAAACTGTGACGAATCAGAAAAAATAAAATATTTCGAAGATCTGGCCGAACAATTAAGTTTTAAGGTAAAAGATTTGCTCCTTGAAGTCAGAAAACACACTGGCTACATTGGTGACACCAACCTAAATCCCAACCATCTCAAATCCTGCCACGCCGTGGATAAACCGCTTCACGAATATCTTTGCCATTTTCTAAAAGATCATAAAGCCAATATTTTTATTGAGTCTTCTCAACCGGTTCTTAGAGAAGATGCGGAATTTTCCTTGTTTATCGACCCGGTTGACGGTTCGCTGAATTGGGATCGAGAAATCGGCAATCCTTGTTTTGTAGCGGCCTTTTCTTCAAAAACCAACGACGTGACTTATCAAGATTTGGAATATGGTTTTGTGAAAAATTTTCGAACCAACGACGTCTATCAAGCTAAAAATGGAAAATCCTATTACTACAGTTCTCTTACCGATAAGCAAATCGAGATAAAATGTCAGGGGCAAGTCGATCTAAAAAATGCCAGAGGTTGTCTAAGACCTGGTTACTCCCTTGCCACTAATCAATTTGCCGCCACCGCCCCTTTATTTTTATTGGCCAAAGACATCCGTTCCGAAGAAAATACCGGTATTGAATTGTGCTATATTGCCCGCGATGCTTTGGATTTTATCGTCGAAGCCAGAAAAGCCTCCGACGATTTCAATCTGTTGGCCTATCCGATCATCAAAAATTCGGGAGCCATCATCTCCGATCTCAACGGTGCCGGCTTCTCCGGCAAAATAATCAGTCAAACCGGTAAACAGGATTTTATTGTCAGCAACTCAAAAAAACTTCATTATGAAATATTAAAACAAATATCTGATTTTAAAGAAAAAAAAGTATTTATCAGCAATAATCTAAAAATTGAAATAATTTGATTAGCTATGAATAATAATCCAAAAAAATGCCTGGTCACCGGCGGCGCCGGTTTTATCGGCAGTCATCTTGTCGATGTTTTGATAGACAAAGGATTTGAAGTTTGTGTTATCGACAATCTTAGTCATGGAAAAAAACAACGCTTGCATCCCAAAGCAACTCTCTACCAAGCGGATATTACTGATGACGTTAGTAAAATATTTCAAAAAGAAAAACCCCAATATGTTTTTCATTTGGCGGCTCAAGTCCAATTGCGGGAGTCCATGGACAATCCCTTGCATGACGCCAAAACCAATATTTTAGGAACTATCAATATTCTGGAAACCTGCCGCCAAACAGGCGTTAAAAAAATAATATATACTTCCACCGGTGGCGCTCGCGTCGGGGAACCACAATATTTACCAGTTGATGAAAATCATCCCGTCAAACCTTGTTCTCCCTACGGAATTTCCAAGCACACCGCCGAACACTATGTTCAAATGTATGGAGATCTGTATGGCTTAGATTATTTGATTTTTTGTTTTGGTAATGTCTATGGACCGCGAGATCATCCTTCCAGTAAAAGAGTCACGGCTGTTTTTATCCAGAGCATTTTGGAAAACAAATCTCCTCTGATTTTTGGCGACGGTGAGCAAACCAGGGATTTTATTTATGTTTTAGATCTGGCTCGCTTTATCACTCATAGTATGGAAAAAAAACCGGCCCAGAAACTTTTTCACCTGGCCAATGGTCAAGAAGTCTCGGTTAACGAAATTTTTCAAACCCTAAAAGAAATTTCCGGATCAAGTTTTGAAGCTACTCATATCTCCGGCATCAAAGGGGAAATCAGAAATATTATCCTGGACATCAGCCAAGCCAAAAAGCAACTTGGCTGGGAGCCAGAACACACCCTCAAACAAGGTTTGACTGAAACCTACCAGTGGTTCAAAAATAATCCCGAGGAAATTAACTAGTCGCCCAAGTTATTTCCAAGGTATATGTTTTGGCATTGGGATCGCGAATAGTCCAGATTCGAAAATTGGCTTGCTCTCCGGTCAACAAAAAATCCTTCTCTGCATCCTCAGCATATGTGTAATTTTCCCCCAACTTTTCTCCCGCGCTGTTAAAAAAAGTCGCGGTAATTTTCACGTATCTAACCGGATCGTCAGTGTTGTTTTGAACAATCCCTGTAATTTGTTCACCGGAAAAATTACTGTATGACTTTTGCGACTTTAGTACAATCACCTTCGCATCAAATTCAAAATCAACCTGAATTTTGTTATTGTTTTCAGCCATGCTTTCACTAGCGTATTGTAGTGACAAATCAGTTGCTTCTTTGGGAACCTCAAACGTCACATAACCTTCCACCGTTTCTCCCGGTTGCAAAGTCCCATTACCCAAAGCTGGCTCGACAACATTTGTTGTCGGCTTGTAAGCTATACCGGTGACATTGTCTACCAAGGTTAAATCGTCTTCGTTGTAATTTATTTCCTCTTCGGAAATATTTTCCAAAAATACCTTCAAAGAAATCAAACGATTTTCCGCTTGAGGAGATATTTTATTGTTATCCGACGAATTAACTGGATCACTGACCTTTACTGCGCTATCAGTCAATTCTGCCAACTCGTTTATCTCCGCGGTCTCTGTTGTGTCCTTGATGTCATTGTCAACTTCCAATGGTACCATAAATGCCGGACCCTCGAAATCCCAGTTGGTATCCGTATTTCTGACCCTGGTCATCTCCTCCTCGTTGGACGTATAAAAATGATGTCGAAAAACCGGACTCCAAAACCGATATACCGTTTCCGATCTTCGCTCATAATCTTTCGGATAGACATAATAGGCGATTGATTCGTATTTCCAATTTGAATCAGTATCTC
>DAIRGB010000047.1:0-8900 GCA_036794765.1 Patescibacteria group bacterium
GTTGGACGTATTTTTGTGCAAATATGTTTAGTGTCGGGTATTGGTTGAGGAGATAAAAAATTTTTTTTTTTAGAAAATTTTTGGTTTTGTCTCGGTTAATGTTTTTTATAAAAACAGTATTGATACTATATTTGGGAAATATTTCTTTCCAGGCGTTGGTTTGTGTGTTGATTTTGGTATAGTCTCGCATGGCTGACTGGCCAGTTTGGTTGGTCCAGTGAGGCATACGGCCGTCGATGAATACTTTGTTTTCAGGATAATGGTTGATCAGATATCCGCCCCAAGAATAGGCGTTGAATAATGTAATTTGTTGGGGTTTAAAGTTATTTTGGAGAAAATTGATGGCTTGATCGGGGGTTTTTGGTGGTTTGATAAAGGCGATTTTGCCGGCAATATTGGTTAGTGATATTAGTAGTAAGATAGCTATGGTGTAGGTGAGTTGTGATTTAAGAGTTGGACTTTGGGAGATGGATTTTTTGATTTTTTTGATAATATGTGGAGCGGTGGTAATAATGATTGGGTATAATGTGATAAAGAAGAAGGGACCGATACGAACCGATTTGGCGTAGGCTAACAGAAAAATGGTGGCAGAAAATAAATTAAAGATATTAATTTTTTTTCTGAAGCCGATAAGCAATAATATCGCAGTGGCAATGATGGTCCAGTTTTCCAGACTAAAAAAGACAAAAACGGATTGCCATTCGACGATATATTGTGAAGTGGATCCGGAGAGAGCGACTTGGATGATTTCCGTAAATAGTTCGAGACCATAGGGGTTGATCAGGGTGATGCCGATACTGGTAAAAAAGGTGATGATATGTCGGAGAATAGGCAATTTTCTTTTTTGATGGAAATAGTTGGTTAGAATGAAGATGAAATACAATAAAAAACCGGCAGGAAAGCTGGCGTGGAGGTTTGACCAAAGCCAAAAAAGAATGATTATTTTTAAACTATCGATAAGGATAAAACTTTTCTGGTTGAATAAATTTTGTAAAAATCTGGCTAGTATAAAGAAAATAAACCAGGAAATGATTTGGGGGCGAATGCCCAGATAGGGTGTGAGAGAGAAGGCTGTGCCAAAGATAAGCATTAGATCGAGTTTGTTTTGGGAACGAAAAATGTAGTAAATTGGTGGTAGAGAGGCAAGTGAGGAAAACAGTAAGATCGTTAGCCACCAGAGATGATTGGTTTGGGTAAGAAATAAAAATATATCTACAAGCCATTCATGGTTGACCCAGCGATATCCGGCCATGGAAAAAGAAAATTCGTCGAAGTGTTGAATTTCCAGATGAGTGATGATCCATTCTCCACTTTTGATGTGCCATCCCAGGTCGGGATCCAGGTTGTTGGAGATTATTAGTATAAACGATAGGAAAATAGCGACTGAAGCTAGTATTTTGATGGAAAGAGAAGAAAAAATTTTGGGCATATAAATATGTATTTGTTATACGGTTTGTATTGTAATTGAAGTATATAGGATTTTACAAAAATATTTTTTTGGGGTTTTAGATAGGTCTTACTGTTTGTGTAAAATATTTCTTGTCTCAATATTTTACTCATGATAACGCTGAGAAGGACGGTGACTAATAACCTTTTTTGACGCTCGGATCATTCGTAAAATATTGAGACAAGAAATATTTTACACAAACAGGTTAGGATAATAATAATTATTAAAATGAAAAAACGTCGCTGGCAGAATCAATTTATTGCGGAATTGTTGAACAATTATCAAAAGATTGAGCCGAAGTGTAAACACTTCAGGTTTTGTGGGGGGTGTAGTTTTCAGGATTTTTCTTATCAGGATCAGTTGAAGGTAAAAGAGGAAAAACTGAGGTTATTAGTTGAAAGTTCAAAGTTGAAAGTTGATAGTTTTAAGGATAATACATCATTGATGTCGATTTTTGGTGATCAATCATATCAATATCGGACGAGGATGGATTATATTGTCGGGGAAAAGGGGATTGGGTTGCGACGGAAGCATCGGTTTGATGAGATAGAATATTTGGATGAATGTTGGTTGATTGATAATGAGATTTATCAGCTGTGCAAGATGGTTTATGACGAGGGTGTTAAATTGGGATTACAACCATATAATCTGCATGATCATACCGGGTATTGGCGGTATTTGTCGGTGAGGATAAATAATAATGGTGAGGTGATGATTATTTTGGTAACTACTGATGATGAGCGGCAAAATGATATTTTGGGAAATTTGGTTGAGAGAATTAACAATGAACAATTAGCAGTTAACAATAAAGTAGTTTCAATTTTTCAACTAGTCAACAAAGGGTTGGCGGATACTAATTTTGGGGAGGTGAGAAAATCTTGGGGGCAAGATAAACTTGTTTTTGATATCAATGAAACTAAAATTGCGATTGGCCCGAATACTTTTTTTCAAAATAATATTAGTCTTTTCAATAAATTATTGGAAAAAATGGTTGATTGGGTTGGTGTTGATGACAATGTATTGGATTTGTATTGTGGGGTAGGGACATTGTCGTTGCCGATAGCCAAGAAAGTAAACTCAGTTTTGGGAGTTGAGTTGAATGAGGAGAGTGTGGTGATGGCGAGGGAGAATGCGAAGTTAAATAATATTTTGAATACTGAGTTTGTGGTGGGAGACTTAGACAAAATTTCTAATTTTCAATTTTTAATTTCTAAACATATTTTGAAAGATATTGATATTTTGGTGGTGGATCCGCCGCGGAAGGGGTTGGAGAAGGCGGTGGAATATATTCGGGATGGGGATTGGAAAAAAATTATTTATTTATCATGCAATCCTTTGACTTTGGTAAAAGATTTGGAAATTGTGACGGAAAAATTTGAGATTAAAGATGTTTGTTTTTGGGATCTTTATCCGCAGACGCCGCACGTTGAAACTTTAGTGCTGTTGGAACGCAATAGTGTCGTGTTGTAGGGGAATTATGTGGTATTGTTGTTTGGATAGTATTTTTTGACAGGCAATAATTTCTTTTCTAGGCAAGTGTCGATGTTCATAATGAATGATATCGGGCTTAAGGAGAGAAAAATCAAGCGAATTGATAATTTGATAGTCAAATCCTTCGGTGTCGATTTGTAATAGATTGATTTTTTTAATTTTTTGTTCCCTGATTAAGTTATTAATATTTTTTCCTGTTACCGTGATGTTTTCTACGTTTTCTAATTGAGTTTGACCGATATCTCCTCGATCGGGTGTAATTGTGGCAAAACAATTTTTCCAGTTTTCGGTTAGCGTTTTTTGTTTTAATCGGTATAGTTTTGTTGGTTGGTTGGTGGTGGTGATTGCGAGGTTGAGTAGTGTGATTTTGGTATTATGTTGATATATTTTGATTAGTTGAGAGAATGCTTCGGGTTGGGGTTCGATAATTATTCCCGACCAATTGTATTTAATTATATATTGACGGATTGGGTCGTCGAAAACTCCGTCGAAACCACCGATTTGCACAAAATTAAAGTTTCTAAGTTTGGTGGCAGGAAATTGGTTGAGAAAATCAGAAAAATTGATAGTCATTTTTTTTAAATATTTTTTTATTGTTTTAATTATAAAATATGCGGGGAAATAGTGATCGGTTTTTTTATAGTTTCGGAGGATTGGGAGAAGAATTTTTGGAGGTTGAAGACAAAGATTTGATTAAACAATGGCGGAAGGTGATGCGGCTGACCGATGGTGATGTGGTGAGGTTGTTTGATGGAAGCGGGTTTGAATACAGGTATCAGGTTGGGAAAAAAATCGAAGATCAAAACTTAAAGATAAAAAATGATAAATCAATACATTTAAAATTGGTTGATAAAATATTTTTTGAAGAACCAAAGGGGAAATTAGTATTGGGTTTTGGATTGCTTAAAAGTAAAGAGAGGATGGAATGGTTGATAGAAAAAGTGACCGAGGTGGGAGTGGACGAAGTGGTTGTGTTGGTGACACGGTATTCGCAAATTGTTAGATTACGGGGCGTAGAAAGGTTGAAGAAGAAGATTGTCGAGGCTTGCGAGCAATGCGGGAGAGTGAGGATTCCTAGATTAAGAGTGAATTTTCAATTTCCAATAACCAATTTCTCCTCCCCAGGATCAGCTGTTGCCGACAAAAAAAATTCCAATGACCAAACAAATATCGTAGGGGCAGATCATGATTTGCCCAATTATGGTGATTATCTGAAAATATGTTTTGACGGGAGAGGGAAAAGGATTGATTTGGCTGATTTGAAAGCAAAAATTCAGGAGAAACAAAACAATGTTTTGTTGATGGTGGGGCCGGAAGGGGGATGGAGTGAGGAAGAATATAGTTGGTTTATTGAAAATGATTTCTTGATTTTGTCATTGGGAACCAATGTTTTGCGAGCAGAAACGGCGGGGGTGATGGGGACGGGGGTGATTAAATTAATAAACAATTAACAATTAAGAATGGATTTTGATATTTATTGACCTGAGATAGCGATTCTAAAAAAATACCGGCGGTTGAAGGCCGGTATTTTTGATTGTAGTTAACTGTTTGCAATTATTGATTGTACCAATCAATTGGATCAACCTGATCGGTGGTCTCGTCCGGGTAGACGTCGATGATTAGCTTGTCATGGGAGGTGCATTCGGCTTTTAAGCCGCAATCGACGAAATCAGTATAAAAGGCTTTTTGATCGGGTTTGGTTGGTTCGTAGGAATAAACGTAATAACTGCCAACTGGAGCTTCGATAGTGTAACCGGTGGAATTGGTGTATTTTGAATCGTTGATTAGTCCGTCGGCGCAATATATCTGGTCGCTATAAAAAATATTTTCGGCGCAGACTTCTAAATCGGAGGGGATTTTTTCTCCGGGATAGCTCAATGATCCTTCGATGATACCAGTGGTTGTGGTTTTGGTGTCGAGATTATTGGAATCGACATTGTCGGTCTCTAGGTCGCTAAACAAATCATCGTAAGAAGTGTTGCTGTAAATGTCATTGGAAATTGATGAGTCAAAACTGTCCCATTCTTTGGAAATTTTTGCTTGATTGGCGCTGAAATAAAAAATAGCGATAGCGCCAGCGATTATCAGGCCCAGTAGGAGCAAACAACAGCAGCCGCCGAGAATATAAAGCCAGTTGTTGTTGCCGGATGATTGGGTGGGGGTAGCTGGAGTTGATTCGGGGGAAGGGCTGGAGGGGGCGGATGTTTTTTCCATAAGATTTTGGTATTAATGAATAATTATTTGTCTATACTTAACATATCAAAATTGGGAGAGATATTGAAATATTTATTGATGGTTTGCTTAAATATTTTTAATGGCTGCTTCGATAAGGCCGAGGAAGGTGGGGGCGGGGTCAAAAAGATTGGATTTGAATTCGGGATGTGACTGGGTGGCTATAAAATATGGATGGTTTTTTAGTTCGATAAATTCGACTAGTTTGGTCAAATCTTTTTTGATGTGATAGCCAGAGATGATAAGTTGTTGGTCAAAGATTTTTTCCAGATATTTGGGAGAGACTTCGTAGCGATGGCGATGTCGTTCGATGATCGAATTTTTTAGATTATAGTTTTGTCCGAGTCTAAATTGTTGGGTTAGATCTGAAAGTAAATTATTTATCTGGAATTGATCTTTTTGGAGACGATGAGATTTTTGGTAGAGTTTAAATATTTTAGAATTTGGTTCTAGTGTGGCCAAGTAGGCTCCTAGTCGCATGGTTCCGCCAAAGTTGTGTTTGGCGACAGTTTCTTTTTGGCTTTTTAATATGTCTATGACCGGGTAGGGTGTTTTGGGATTGATTTCGGTGGAATTGGCGTTTTTTAGACCGGAAACGTGACGGGCGTATTCGATTAAAGCAAGTTGGAGGCCGAAACATAGTCCGAGGAAGGGGAGTTTGTTTTCTCGTAAATATTGAATGACGTTTATTTTTCCTTCAGTGCCGCGACTGCCGAAGCCGCCGGGAATGATGATACCTTGATAATTTTTTAAATCAGCTAGGTTTTTTTTGATTTGAGTGTGTGAATGGAATTCTGACTCGAAATCACCGGCGTTGAGCCAGGTAATATTTGCATTATAGTTGTATTGGTACGCAGCGTGTTTTACAGCTTCGATGACGGAGATATAAGAATCGGATAAAACGAAATTACCGGTTTGAAAGTATTTACCGACGATGCCTATTTCGACATTTTTTTTGATTTTGTTGATTTGAGATAATTTTTGTGACCACTTTTTTTTGGTTTTGAGTTGATTTTTTAGATTCAATTTTTTAAATAGTATTGTGCTGAGATTTTCTGATTCCAAAGTATGGGGAATGTCGTAGATATTTTTGACGTTGGGGGCGGATATAACCGCTTCTTGGGTGACGCTGCAGTTGAAAGCGATTTTTTCTTTACGTTTGTCATCGAGAGGAACTTCAGCACGGGCAATAATAATGTCGGGTTGTAATCCAGCATAATTGAGGCTGCGGACGGCATATTGGGTTGGTTTGGTCTTTAGTTCGGCTTCTGATGTTTGTTGGGGAAGAAAACTAACCAGCAACAAAGCGACGTCTTGAGGTTTTTGTAGTTTAAGCATGCGTATTGCTTCCAGAAACAAAAGATTTTGATATTCTCCTACGGTCCCTCCCACTTCGATTAAAACTATATCGGCTTGGGCTTTTTTGCCAGCGTTTTTGATGCGGGATATGACTTCGAGTGGGACATGGGGAACGACTTCGACGCATTTGCCGGCAAATTTCAGACTTCTTTCCTGATTTATCAAAGAAAGATAGACGCTGCCGGTGGTCATGTAGTTGGCTGAGGTGAGATTTTTTTCCAGATAGCGTTCGTAATTTCCCATATCTTGATCGCATTCCAAACCATCGTCCAAGACGAAGACTTCGCCGTGTTCGGTTGGATTCATAGTACCGGCATCAACGTTGACATAAGGGTCGATCTTGATAGCTGTGACAGCAAAACCTTTTTCTTGAAGTATTTTGCAGATAGAAGCGGTAGTTACTCCTTTACCCACTCCGGAAATTACTCCGCCTACAACGAAGATATATTTTTTCATAATTTTTTCTTAAGGACTTTATATTATTATTGTATTGGAACGTGAGAACGTTGGAAAGTGTGAAAGTGTGAATGTGTGTTCTAACGTTCTCGCGTTTGTATTTTTGCACTACGTGTCTTGCAACTTGTTACTTGATCCTTGATACTTAATATAGACATTAATTCACTATTTATGAATGAAATTGAAGAAATAAAACAGAGATTGGACGTGGTGGAATTGGCAAAAAATTATATGACGCTCAGGCAGGCGGGGAGAAATTTTAAGGCTGTTTGTCCTTTGCACAATGAAAAAACCCCTTCTTTGATGGTTTCGCCGGATAAGCAGATATGGCACTGTTTTGGCTGCGGAGCGGGAGGAGATATTTTTGCTTTGGTACAAAAGATGGAGGGATTGGATTTTTATGAATCATTGAAAATTTTGGCGGAGAAGGCAGGGGTGGAATTGAAGCAGAGTCCGGGATACAAAAAATTTAGGCAGGAAGCAGAGAAGTTGACTGATATAAATGTTTTGGCGGCAGAATTTTATCATCAAGCTTTCAAACTGAGTAAAGCAGGGGTGGTGGCTAGAAATTATGTGGAAAAAAGAGGATTGGACGAAGCCACGGTTAAAAAATTTAAAATTGGTTATGCGCCTGATTTGTGGGACGCTTTGGTAAATTTTTTGAAAAGTAGGGGTAAGAGCGAGCAGGAAATGCAAACGGTTGGATTAGTGTCGAGGACCAAAAAAAATACAGTCGTGGATCGTTTTCGGCAGAGATTGATGTTTCCGATTTGGGATCAAAATAATATTATCGTTGGCTTTACGGGAAGAGTTTTACGTGAGGAAGATAATCCTAAGTATTTAAATACGGCGGCGACCAAGTTGTTTGATAAAAGTAAGATTTGGTATGGTTTGAATTTTGCCAAGGAAAAAGTAAAGAATAAAAATGAAGTGATAGTTTGTGAAGGCCAAATGGATGTGATTGCTTGTCATCAAGCCGGATATGATCAGGCGGTTTGTAGTTCCGGGACGGCGGTGTCGGTTTTACAATTGAAATTACTAAAAAGATGGACGGAAAATATTGTTTTGGCATTTGATAAAGATCAGGCTGGATTGTTAGCTGGTTATCGTTTGACTGGTTTGGCTTTGGCAGCTGGTTTAAAAGTCAAAATAATTGATATGGGTGATTACAAAGATCCTGACGAAATAATCAGGGCGGATAAATCGAAATGGGAAGAGAGTTTGAAAGGAGCAAAAGATTTTGTTGATTATTATATTGATGCTTTTTCCTTAAATGGTGGAGATGTAAAACAAAAACAGGATTTGGCTGATAAGATAATTCCTTTGATTGATCAGGTGGAAGATGAGGTAGGAAAGGGACACTATTTGGGGTGGTTGGCAGATAAATTGGGGGTTGATTCTAGATTTGTTTTGGAGAAATATGAAAAATGGCAGAAAAAGAGCGAAGCAGATTTGGTAAAAAAAATTGGTAAAGATGGAAAAAATAGCCAAACAACAATTGATTTGGCTGATCCCAGATTGAGACTGTTGGGTTTGTTTTTGGCTTTTTGGAATAATCTGAAAGATGAGCGGAAATATTTGCCTTTGGATATTTCTTCTGTTAAACTGAAAGAGATTGTGACCTATCTGCAGGAAAAAAAGGAAAATAGTGATTTTGATTGGTCGGAGTTGTCGGGTTTTGATGAGATGGTGCTGACTGATTTGAGAAAACTGGTTTTGGTGATTGAAAAAGAGTATCAGGATTTGGACGAAGAGTTGATCAAAAATGAGGTTAAGTTGTTGCTTACTAGGATTGAGACGGTTGGTTATGAGCACAAAAAAGAAGAATTGGAAAATATGATTTTGGAAGCGGAAAAGACTGGCGAGCGGGAAAAAGTTAAAGAATATATTAGGAGCTTGCAGAACTTGATTATCA
>DAIRGB010000048.1:0-8829 GCA_036794765.1 Patescibacteria group bacterium
CTATATTTTTTTATTTTTAAGTACTTTTTATGCAAGCAATTATCAGACATAGTGGCAAACAACAATTAGTCAATGAAGGAGACACTATTCAAGTTAGTCTCACCAAAGATGAACAATTTAAACCTGAAATCTTGGCAATCATAGATCAAGAAAAAATTATTTTTGGAACCCCGGTTCTTTCAGATGTAAAAATAAAAGCAGATTTTGTAAAACATGGAAAAAGTCCTAAAATTTATGTCTACAAATTTAAGTCCAAAAGCAATTATCGTCGAAAAACAGGTCATCGCGATATTATTTCCTTCTTCAAAATTAACTCTATTAAATATGAAAAATAATCCCATTTCCAGTTTTTTTATCGATGTTAGAGAAGAAATAAAAAAAATCAGCTGGCCCACTTCCAAACAAACCATTAATACAACATTGCTGGTAATCGCAGCTACTGTTGTAGTTGGTTTATATATTGGAGCAATTGATTATTTGCTTACTCTTGTCATTAAAAATTTTTTAATTAAATAAAATATGGATTTGTCTCAAAAAAAGGATCAAATCAACGACTCAGACGAAATTGTCAAACAGGGTACTGTAAATGCCGATTTTGATGACAAGTTTGTCTCTGACCAGCAACAGCACTGGTATGTCATCAACACATATTCTGGTTACGAAGATCATGTCAAACAAGCTTTAATGCAAAGAATTGAAAGTATGGACATGAAAGAAAAAATCTTTGACGTTATTGTTCCCAAAGAAAAAAAGGTTGAAATCAAAAACGGTAAGAAAAAGATTGTTGAAAAGAAAATATTTCCCGGATATGTTTTAGTGTGTATGGTGCTCGATGAAGATTCATGGTACGTAGTGCGTAATACGCCATCAGTAACTGGTTTTATTGGTTTTGGTAATAAACCCACTCCTCTCTCAGAAGACGAATACAAGAATATACAAAAAAGAATCGGAACTGATGAACCTGAGTACAAAATTGATTTTATTGTTGGTGAAAGTGTAAAAATAATTGACGGCCCATTTAAAGACTTTGATGGAACAATATCGGAAATAGATAAAGTTAAAGGAAAAATTAAAGTGTTAGTTTCGATGTTTGGCAGAGAAACTCCAGTAGAATTAGATGCTTTACAAATTAAGAAAATTTAAATTTACAATTATGGCAAAAAAGATCAAGACAAAGGTAAAACTACAAGTAATGGGCGGGGCAGCAAACCCGTCTCCACCGGTTGGTCCGGCTTTAGGTCAACACGGGGTTGATCTGATGGGTTTTTGCAATGCTTTCAACGAAAAGACCAAAAACCAAAAAGGCACTATAGTTCCCGTGATTATTACTATCTACGAAGATCGTACTTTTGATATTACTCTAAAAACTTCTCCTGCTACCGAATTGATTAAAAAAGCGATCAACTTAAAAGGAGGTTCTGGAGAACCAAATAAAAAGAAGGTTGGCAAAATTAATCGAAAACAATTGGAGGAAATCGCCAAGATTAAAGAACCAGATCTTTCCGCCAATGATCTTGATGCTGCCGTGAAAATAATTGCCGGGAGTGCCAGATCTATGGGAGTAGAAGTAGAAAAATAATCAATAATTATCTTATATCAATATATTTTGTGGGAGCCTGTATAGGCGACAATACCACTAAAGGATTTTATGGTTAAAAAGAACGAAGAAAAGAAGAAACAGAAAAAAAACGGCAATTTTTCTCATGGTAAAAAGTATTCTGATGTCAATAAAAAAGTTGATAAAAATAAAACATACAGTATTTCTGAAGCCTGTGAATTGATAAAAAATATTGTCATCACCAAATTTGATGCAAGTGTAGATTGTCATCTAAAATTAAATTTTGATACCACCAAAGATGCTGTTAGGGGAACAGTTGTTTTCCCTCATGGAACGGGAAAAAAGAAAAAAATAATTGTTTTTGCCGACGATAAGATTGCTGAAGATGCCAAAAAAGCTGGCGCGATAGACGCTGGCAATAAAGATTTAATCGAAAAAATCATTAAGGGTTGGCTAGACTTTGACATTGCCATTTCTCATCCGGCCATGATGGCTGAGGTAGGAAAATTAGGAAAAATACTTGGCACAAAAGGATTGATGCCAAACCCTAAAGCCGGAACCGTTACTCCAGATATAATTAAAGCAGTTGAGGAATTTTCTAAAGGAAAAGAGCAATTTAAGGCAGATAGTTATGGCATAGTTCATTGTTCAATCGGAAAGGCTTCTTTTGATCCGGAAAAATTAAAGGAAAATCTTCTCGTCCTAATTGATGGCATAAAAAAAGCTAAACCAGCCAAAACCAAAGGCCAATTCTTTGTTTCCCTTCATATTACTCCTACCATGAGTCCAAGTATTAAAATAGGTTTAGAAGAGGTGAAATAATTTTTTTTGAATCAAAAACGCTTTCTAAAATGACTCCGCTTGTGAGTCATTTTTCTTTTGTTATTAAATTATTTCATATTTATTCTTTTAATTATTTTTCTATTTGGTAAAGTAAATTAAGTAATAAAATTCAGGAGGGCAATTATGCAAGGTTTGGAAAACCCCAATATTTTGAGTGATCGTGAACTGGTAAAACACAATAGAGAACACGACAACTATTATAATCAGGAAACACTTAAGGACCAATTATGTCCAATTGGTCTGCATTCAGATGTGTTAAATTCTCTATGTAGTGGTCACGGTCTATGGATCTGTGCCAACAGAAAAAGAAAAGAATGCAAAAATTTTAATATCAACTATACCCCTATCGATCGTTTTCCAACCTATTACGAGTATTTTAAAAATCGTTATTATAACGATTCAAACATAGTAAATGGTAAAGAAGTTTACGAATATGTATTCCAGCAAAGCCGCAAAGAATCAGTTGAGACATACGATAAATTAATAGAAAATCTAAATTTTACCTGCCAGTTTTTTAACATGCAATTTGCTTTTTTTGACAATCAACATTCTGAGTTGCGTGATTTGTATGATAAAGAAAAATTTATCAACAAATATATTAAAAGTATTAACAACAAAAATGACCTTAATGAACATTTTTTTCAATATCTGTTGAAGGAAGATGAATACAAATTTTGCCTCGAAGCGAATTATCGTACCTATCTGAAAACATTCGAGGAGCGACAAAAATATTTATTTCAAATTCTGGTTATAATAAATGATCTTTTCCGAGCAAAAAATTTACCGGAATTTTCCGATTATCTTTCTCAAAAAAATCCTTTTATAAGCATACCTGAAGGAAAAGAAATATATATAAATTAACTTTCTATTTTAAAATTTAGAAAATATTTGGACATGGGTTATACTAAAAACATAACCCAAAATTTTTATGAAAAAACCACTTTTTATCTGTATTGAAGGGCTGGACGGATCCGGGAAGACCACGCAAGCAAAATTATTGGCTGAATCATTAAATGCGATTTATACCAAAGAGCCAAGTGATTTGCCAATTGGAAGACTAATCAGAGAATATTTGAAAAATGAAAATTTGACAATCGATCACTACACATTTCAACTAATGTACGCCGCTGATAGGGGAGAACACGTTGTAAAAGAAATTATGAAGGGCATAAACAACAATCAGTCGGTTATTACTGACCGATATTTTTTATCGTCCATCGCTTTCGGTGCTGCCATGGGCCTTGATTTTGACTGGCTAAATCAGATAAATGGATACTTTCCAGCGCCCGATTTGTGTTTTTACCTGGACACTTCAGTTGAAACATGTCTCGAACGATTAAAACAAAAAAATAAAAATAATTATCACGAACTTTTTGAAACAGAACCTATTTTAACCAAAGTTAAAATAGGTTATGAAAAAATATTAAATGGTTACGATCAGTTAATCCAAACACATCCCGCACTCACAGGTAAATCAATAATTTTTACAGTAAATGGAGAACAGCCAATCGATCAAATAAATCAGGACATGATTTCTATTATTAAATCAATCGATTAATAACTTATTCAAATAAATGTAATATTTTTATGTTTCAAGATATTGTAAAAATGAAGACGATTGAGGATAGAACTCCTGATGATCAGTATAAAAATTTATTGCGAGAAGTGTTGGAAAATGGTATTCAAACCAATTCCCAGCAAGAAGTTGACGCGATAACATTAATGGGCGCTAGACCGATGCGTTTTCGTCTTGACAATGGTTTTCCCATGATTACAGAAAGAAATCTCTCGCCAAAAATGTCAAAACTGCCTGTAACAATTTGGCGCCAAGCAATTGGTGAAATATGTGGATTTATTAACGGAGCTAGGACAACTGATCAATTGGAAGAATTTGGTTGTTATTGGTGGAAGTATTGGTGTACCGAAGAAAAATGCGCCAAACGCGGTCTCGCCGCCGGTGACCTGGGACCTGGTTCATACGGTGCCGCCTTTCATGATTTTCCGACATCCGAAGGCGAAAGCTTTAATCAATTTCAACATTTGGTTCAGCAAATCAAAGAAAATCCGCAACTTCGAACTCATTTCGTTACCCCATGGATTCCACAATATATTTATCGTGTTCAAGGACGCCAACAAAAAGTAGTAGTTTGTCCTTGTCATGGTTGGCTACATATCAGAATTATCAACAATAAACTAACCTTGCATATGTTCCAACGTTCCGGAGATACTCCAATCGGCGTTCCGTCAAATATAGTTCAATATGCCGCTTTAACCATGATGCTGGCTCATGTTACTGGCACCGAAGCATATGAATATGTTCATACGATTTCGGATGCCCATATTTTTGTAGATCAAGTTCCAGCGGTGAAAAAAATATTAGTTCGCGAATCACGACCATTTCCAACCATGAAAATAAATACCGACAAAAAAAACATATTTAGTTTTCGCAAAGATGATTTTGAATTATCCGATTATAAACCCCATCCTGGGATCAAAGGAATACCGGTTGCCATATGATATCAATAATTTTGGCAGTCTCACAAAATAACGTTATCGGTAAAAAAAATGATTTACCCTGGCATTTACCAGCGGATCTGAAACATTTTGCCAAAATCACTACCGGTCGCGATTTGATCATGGGTCGCAAAACTTATGATTCAATTATTAGCCGCCTCGGTCATCCTTTGGTAAATCGCGAGCACTATGTGATAACAACACAAGAATTGTCTTCAGATTATGAAAGTGTTCACTTTGTAAAATCTTTGTCAGAAGCACTAAATCAAATTGACTTAAAAAAAGAAGTGTTTATTATTGGTGGCGCCCAAATATTTTCTTTGGCCTGGCCGATTGTCGATAAATTATATTTAACAAGAATAAATGCCAATATTAGCGGGGACGTATATTTGCAAGATTTTAAGATAGGCGATTGGCGGTTGATCGACTCTGAAAACCATCTTGCTGATGAAAAAAATAAATTTAACCATTCGTTCGAAATTTATGTCAGAAAAAAATAAAACTAAAACCAGTTTTGTAAACTTGGCTAACGCCCGTACTCACGAACAAATCAAAGTCATGACTCAAATAGAAAAAGACGGAGTCTGCCCGTTTTGCGAGAAATATTTTACTAAATATCATCCAAAAAAAATTATTAAAAAAACCAAAAGCTGGTTTTTCACCGAAAATATGAGTCCATACGAAGGGACCAGGCATCATTTCTTGCTGGTTTGTCGTCGGCATTTAAACATGCCTGGCGATTTAAATCTTGATGAATTGGGCGATTTGTTTTCCCTAATAAAATGGTCAACCAAGAGATATAAAATCTCCGGTGGCTCACTATTGATTCGTTTTGGCGACCCCAATCTTACTGGAGGCAGCGTCGATCATCTGCATCTTCACATAATTGTCGGTCAACCAAAAAGAAACACAAGCCAATCCATAAAAGTAAAAGTTGGCTATACTGCTTAAATTTGAATAAATTTCTATAATACCCGAATAATCTCAACCCCCTGCGATTTCAAAATACTTTCTCCATCCAACATGCTATAGCCTTCGCTATAGTATAGTTTTTTTATACCAGAATAAGCGATTAGTTTGGCACAAGGTGGGCAAGGAAAAGTCGACGTATAAATTGAAGTTCCTTCCAATGAGATCCCTTTTTCTGCTGCCCGGGCTATTAAATAAGCTTCACCATGAATAGCAGTCGATAATTCGATATTAACACCTTTACTAAAACTTGCTCTAGGGTCCCCATTAACATAAGGCATTTGTTCGTCGGGTACATGATGATTGTGTCCCTCCAAAACGATTTTTTTATCTTTAACGATTATTGCCCCAATTTGTCGCCACCAATCCCCAGATTTTTCTGCCAATAATTGACTTCGGCAAATTATCCGACTGTCAAATTCATCTCTTGAAATTTTGTGATCATTATTGATTACATTTTTTTTAGCTGCATTATCCTTGTCCCATCTTAAAAAAATGGACTCAAAAATTACTTTTTTGTGCGGATAATACTTTTCCCGCAATTCATGCATATAATCTTCATCGGGCATTACAATCTCTATTTCTTCATTTGACATATTCTCCAACCATTTTTCGTCTGCCATCTCTACTTTATTGAAAATTTTCAAAGTCGCGATAAAATCTCTTATTGTCTCTGGCTCCAACGCCCTAATATCTTTTTCTAACGGCCGATATTTGTATGTCATTTCTCGATTTAAAACATAGCAATCTATTCCCTCATATTTTTGGAACAAATTAATGTATCCCTGATGAATTACTGGTATATAGGCAATAATTATTTTGTTCATACTTTTTTCTTTTTAGATCCGGCTATATCTTTGACCTCCATTAATACGTCATCAATTGCTTTAGCGATTTTTGGTGCTAACAACTTTTCTATTTTATTGGCTGTTGTAATATTCAATAATCGAATTTTTGCACTTGTGGATGTTGTTGCCTTTGGTTCTAATACTAATATTTTTTTACAATATTTTTTTAATTCTTGAATTTCTTCTTTGGTGTAAGTTTCTTTAGTCGCGATCAATACATCCGGTTGAATCAATTTGATTAAATGCCATTTTGGATCAGTTGAATATTTTAAAATCAAATAATCTGGCCAACGTAGGTGTGATACAATTTCCAATCTTTCATCCTCGGGGACTATCGGTCGATCAGGACCCTTGCGCAATCTGACTTTTTCGTCACTATCTACCCCGACAATCAAGACGTCGCCGTGCATTTTTGCTTCCTGAATATATCTAGCGTGACCAATATGAACCAAGTCCCATGTACCCTGAGTCAGGACAATAGATAGTTTATTATTTCTCAATTCCGCTACTTTTTTCTTCAATTCTTCAATGTCGTGCAAAACTTTTCCGCAATCATAACGACAGTCACATGTATATTTTTTCTTTGTTTTCATAGTTTTTCAAAAAAATAATAATCCAAATTCATTCTATCAAAAAAACAATATTTTTCTAATAATACCAAGCGATTTAAATCGCTTAAAAAATATTTTATAATAAACAAGTAAATTTTATTTATATTATATTTATGAAAAAAACATTGATTACTATCTTGGTTTTTATTTTACTTTTTATTTTGATCGCAGGTGGACTAGGCGTATATTTTTTGGTGCGTTATTATCGTAATCAGTCCGGAAAACCAGGCGGAAATTCAACTTATCATACTCAAACAGGTCCCGCCACCTTTGCTAAATTTAAGAGCGATACTGAATTCAAAAATTATTTTTCCCAAAGTCAAGAATTGAATTCCTCGTCATATTATTCATTCGGTTCATCAAGAAATATGTTAAGCGCCGAAATGATGCCAACTGCCAGTAAAATAATGGAGGGTGATGCTTTGCCATCTACTTACAGTGCCTCATCTGATTCTGTCGCTCCTGATCGTTACTCATCAACCAATGTTCAAGTCGCTAATATTGATGAACCCGATATAATAAAAACAAACGGCCAAGAAATTTTCTTTTCTCCCTCATCCTATTACTATGACGTGCCGATTTTCAGAGAAGAAGTAATCTCAAACGAGGTGGCTTACCCGGGTTATCAAACCCCAAGCACTCGAGTTATTAACGCTCTACCGGCTGATAAAATTTCCGAATTATCAAAAATTGACACTAATGGCGACTTGTTGCTTATCGGAGATACTTTGATTATTTTCAATTACAACACAAAAATCATTGCCTATGACATCAAAGATCCTGTCAATCCAACCAAGTCCTGGGAATATGAATTGCAAGACAATAGCACGATATACCAATCTCGGTCATACAATGATGAGCTTTACGTTATTGCCAGTACCAATATATATTCCGCTCCCACTTGTCCCATGCCTCTTTTGTCCGGATCAGATTTGGATTTCAAAATCTCCTGCGAGGACATATATCACCCTGGAGAAATTGTTTCTTCTGACGCAGTTTATACCATTATGAAATTTGCCCCCAAAGATGGAAAAATCCTCAATAATACATCTTTTATAGGTTCCTCCGGTCAATCGATAGTCTATATGTTGCCCAACAATTTGTATATTACTTATCAAAAAAACCCCGATCCTACCAACCTATTTTTCGATTTTCTTTCTCACGATGAAAGTCTTTTTTCTCAAGATGTTTACAATAAAGTCAAAAAGATCAAAGACTACGAATTGTCCAACAATGCCAAATTGGTTGAACTAAACTCTATCGTCAGTAATTATATTTTAACCCTCTCTGACGACGAAAAAACCAAACTGGAAAATGATTTGGAGAACCAAGTCAAACAATACCTTGAAGCCAACAAACGCTCATTGACAACAACTCAGATCAATAAAATAAATTTAGCTGATTTTAAAGTTGATTCTATCGGAGAAGTTCCTGGTGAATTGCTCAATCAATTTTCCATGGATGAATACCAAGACCATCTCCGAAT
>DAIRGB010000049.1:0-8308 GCA_036794765.1 Patescibacteria group bacterium
AACTGCCCACCATATTGGGTATAAGTTGGATAATTTACAATATAATATGCTATACAAATTATTACCAAAGCCACCAAAGAGTAAAAAACATATTTTATATATAATTTTTTTCTATTAACAATATATCCCACCAAACCATAAATAAAAAAGCCAGAACTAACCAATCCTGCAATTCCAAGAACAACATATATTACAATAAAGGCAATGTTTTCCATATATTTTCTATTTTAATTAAAATAAACTCTTATAATTACTACTCTTACATTCAACCTTATAACGATTTTTATAACATTTTCTTTCCGTCACTATACCCAAACAATCAGTATGACTAGAACAATCAAAACAATTTTTCGATCTTGGATATTTTATACCCCAACATTTACAATCACCCGATGTACCGTCCGAACCAAAAAAACCACTTCCAATATACCCACAAGGAGAAGAAACTTTTTCTAAAGGAAGTAAAGACAAAATACCCGGCAAAATAAAAATAATAGCAAAAATCAACATTCCAAAAACACAACTGAGCACCGAAAACAACGTTCTCTTCTTTACCAAACCAAAAATAAATAAACCAAAAGAAATAATAACAACAAACAACAATAGATAAAACATATTTTGTTTTTACCCCTTCAATATAAAAAATTATTCATTCTCTTTTAATAACGGATCCAAATCCTCCAAACATCCATAACAGACTTCCGCCGCCGCTCGACAACCACCCCGACATTCTTTCAAGCTATTACAACTCTCACATTTTTCATTAAACTTCTGCCGAAAATCCCGAAAATATTCACTTTGTTCCAAAATATCTTCCAAATCACTTTTCAAAATATTCCCCATAATCTGCGGCGAATGATTGCACACCCGCACATTTCCCAAATAATCAATCACTGGGTACGAACGTTTACCGCCCGCCGGGCAATAGCCATAAGACAAATTTTTATATTCTTTCATATCTATCAAGCAAGGCACGATCGGCACAGAACAACTGATACCATAATTGTATTTTCGCGAAAGATCATCCAGCTTCGACAACGCCGTTTTAATTTGCCCAATCGACGGCATCAAAGCAACCTGTTTTTTGTTGGCCGGATTGATCCGATTGAACATCATCCCCCGACAACCCAAAACCATGCTCAACTCCGCCACTTCCGTACTCTGATCAATATTGTCTTTTGTCGCCACCAAAACCGACACCACCGTCGCCCCCAAAGAAGTCAGATTAACAATCCCTTTTACCACCTGATCATAATCATCCCGACCTTTCAACTTTTTGTGCAATTCTTTGTCTATCGCCACCAGTGATATTTCAAAAATTGAAATCCCCAAATCTACCAACTCTTTGGCCAGGTCTTCTGTAATATTACTACCATTGGTCAACAAATTGACATTAATTTTTTTACTTCGAAGATGTTTTATCAATCCAACCAGATGTGGATACAAAGTCGGCTCTCCCCCGGAAATGGAAACCGTTCCAATATTCGTCTGTTCAATCAACCTTTCTGTCACCTCCCGCCACTGTTTCAAATCCAACAATTGTCCCTGTGGATATTCCCGATATTTCCAAACGTTATAGCAATAACTGCAATCATGATTGCAGTTTGGCGTCACTTCATAAATAAAATGATTAAAATCGGCTTTAACCCCGATCAATTTTTTCCAAAACATCCACTGGAATATTATTTTTATATTTTTCCATCAAACTCGCCATTCTCTCATCCATATTTCTGTTGATAATTACTGACTCCGGCATATCAGTATTCATCGGCATATAGCATGTTGTAAAACCGCTACCCAGATTTCTCACGCCATTCTCCCGCAAAACTAACTCAAGCAAAACCCCAAATATCGCATACAAAAAAACCAGTACAATCGGCCAAACCATTAAATAACGCAAACCCTTCCAAAGAAAATCCCTGTTCTTCTTCCTGAAAAAAAGATAAAAATTTACAATACTCAAAACAAAACAAGTAACTACCAAAACCAACCACACCAAGGAAAGCACCGAAAAAATATACGATCCGTAATCTTCCAAAAATAAACCAACCTCAGCACGAAACACTGTCATCAAAACATAAACCACCAACCCAACAATCAACAGTCCCAGCAAAAAATTCAAAAATTTATTCCACCCTTTTGATATCTTCATATTAATCATTTATTTATCTTCACCCCCATCTTACCATAAAAAAAGAGCCTAATTTAACAATTAAGCTCTCATCCTTCCCCAACTAAAAAACGTCAAAGAAATTTTCAAGAATATCATCAAAATCTTCGAATTCATTTCGAGATTTTGATTCCTTGATCAAAGAAACAAGGCTCCCAAAAATTGTCGTAGAAATTTTTGGGAAGAGAAGGAGGCGTTCTGGTAGTGGAATGAGAGGCCGATTTAGGACTCTCATGGAACGATAAGAACGACTCCGACGAAAACGCGCTCGGCAGGATTCGAACCTGCGACCCCCAGCTCCGCAAGCTGATGCTCTATCCAGCTGAGCTACGAGCGCATAAAATAAACATATCAAACTTATCAAACCTAGCAAACTTCACAAACAACATGTTTGATACTTTTGATACGTTTGCTAGGTTTGATAAGTTTTACAACTTAAGCCATTTCGACAATTGATCCCCCGAATCCGCCGTCTTGCGATCGACTTTTGGAACATTGTATTCCAAAAATTTTACCAAAGCTTCCACATCTACCGAATTTAGAAGTGAAGATAATCTCGGTGGAATATATTGTTTGGTTTCTATGTACAACATTCCTTCATGAGTCACCCAAAACTGTTTCAACTCTTTGAAAGCATACATTTTGTCCCCAACCAACAAACCGTCCTTTGTCAGAACAAAATGGATTTTGTCAGGTTTCTTGAAAGCATATTGATAAACTACGATTGCCAATAAAACCACTATACCGATCCCCAACCAATTTTTCAATACCGCAAACAACACAGACATCAAAACCACAACCCCCACCAACCCCCAAACCCAGTTTTTTCCTTTTTCATGATACTCAAATTCGTATGACTCCCACTCAAACACCTGGTTCGGATCATATTCATCATCAATCGGCCGCGTCGCCAACACTTCTTGTTTTTTATTTATTTGTGCCATATCGCTCACCCTCTTATAGATAAAAATAATCACTATTCACAATATAGACCACTCAATTCAAAATTTCCAATTTCCAATTCTCAATTTCCAAATATCGAATTCAAAATATGTTTAAAAATTGCCAGCAGCAGTTCGGTCCCGTGAGGGAAAAATTGAAAATTAAACATCTATCCCATTATTAATAATTATCTTATATTCCCACGCCGACGGCCTAATTCTCCTCTCCAAAGTTTTGTAATCAACTTCTATCAATCCGAACCTGGGCCAAAATCCCCGATTCCATTCAAAGTTGTCAGTAAGCGACCAATGCAAATAACCTCTCACGTCAACACCCTGCTTCATCGCTCTAGCTACTGCCTGCAAACTCTTTTCAATAAACCACGTTCGATCTTTATCCAAAGCATCTGCCAAACCATTTTCTGTTATATAAACAGGCAAATCATATTTTTTCAAATCCAACAAAACATTAAAAATCCCGTCGGGATATAGCTCCCAATCCAAATCCGAGCGCTTCTCGTCATCATTTCGCACCTGCCAACCAAATTGCTTTTCGTGAAAATAATAATTTAAACCAAAAAAATCCAACTTATCTTTGGTTTTTTTCAAAACATATTGGTTCCAATAATAATCCTTCGCATCCTGAACAACTTGCGTCAACCATTTACCATCAGCATTTTCAAAATATGCCATCTGTTTAGCCAAACCCACCCGCGCATTTTTATCTAAAGATTTTATTGCATCATATGAACCGCGATGAGCCTCTATCAAATTATGTAAAACCGACCAAGCAGAAAAAATATTCCTTTCTTGTGGCGGCCATTCACCAAGAAAATACGAATTAGCCGCATACACCTCCGGTTCATTTATAGTCAACCAAAAAGACACTTCCGGCCCCAAAACCTCAACCACTTTTTTCGTAAAACGAACAAAATATTCCACCGTTTTTTTATTTTTCCAACCACCAATATCCGCCAACCACAATGGCAACGGCCAATGCCACAACGTCACCATCGGCTCAATCCCTATCTCTCGCAAATACTTAACAACCTCCAGATAATGATCCAATTCTTTCTGAATAAAAACACTATTTCTCGGTTCAATCCGTGACCAATCCACCGAAATCCGAGTCGCATTGTGTCCCAATTGCTTGGCCAATAAAAAATCTTCCTTGTACCGATGATAATGATCACAAGCCCTGCCGGAAATATAATTTTTTGGCTCAGTAATCTCGGAAAATATTTTTCTTTTCTCATCATTCCAACGCTCTTTCCCCTGCCGAGCCAAGTCGTCAGCACTTTTCAACTCCCACCTCGACCAATCATTCACCAATCCACCCTCCACCTGATGTGCCGCCGAAGCCGCCCCCCACAGAAAATTTTTGGGAAATTTATATAACATAATTTTTTGTAGCTAATGGTTTTCCAAAATATACCTTTCCCTCAGTTGCATCCAACTTTGTTTCAATCCCAATCGGTATCGCCGCCGTCGTTTCCCCATGACTAAAATTTAATCCAAAAATACACGCGGGTCCGTTTTGAAAAAATCTTACAATTACTTCTTCAATATCGGGATCAAGCGGATTAACCTTTTTTTCTACATCAATAAACTCGCCAAACACCACTCCCTTAGCCAGAGACAAAATTCCTGCCAATTTTAACTGCGTCAAAAATACCTCGACATTGTATCCCCCCTCATGAATATCTTCAAAGAAAATTATTTTATCCTTACATTCTGGCAAGTATTTTGTTCCAAGCAATCCACAAAAAGTTGATAAATTACCGCCGATCGCCCTGCCAGTCACCTTCCCCGGCGATACACAACGCACCAACCGTCTATTTTGCAAAAAAGATTTGTCTTCCCATTTTTCATCAGACATCAACAAGTTCAACACATCATTTAAACTGATAACATCCATCTTTCGAGCATGTTTCGTTTTATTAGTCATACTGATTGACGGACCATTAAAATTTACCAAACCTGTCTTAGCAAAAATTCCATTATTTAATGCCGTAATATCACTAAAACCCATAAATATTTTCGGGTGTTCTTTTATTGCTTTATAATCCAAAAACGGCAACAATTCCTCCGATCCCAAACCACCCCCAGCAACAAAAATACCAGCAACATTTTTATCCAAAAAAGCCTTCATAAGTTCTCGCGTCCTCCGCTTGATATCTGCAGCATATAGTTGATTAGTCCGCATATTTTTAACATTTTCACCCAACACCGGTATCAAACCTTTCTTTTCTATTACTTCAATCCCACACTTTATCTCTTCAGGATCAAATGGCGAAGCCGGAGCCACGATTGCCACTCTATCCCCTTTGATCAAACGTTTTGGTCGAATTATTTTCATCTTTTTTATTTAACCTTTACAAACACCAACTGCAACGGTATCAATAACAAATTATTTACCAAAGTATAAACCACCGCCGGCAAAGCCACCATCGGACCAAACATCGACAAAGCTATCACCATTGCTAACGAAAAATTTTTGTAACTCAACACTATCGCATAAGTTACCTTTGCTTTGTAATCCGAACCCAACCAAAATCCCACCCCAAAATTCAACAAAACCAGCACCGTCACAAATCCCATCAGCCACCAAACCAAACCCAAATTGGCCATCACTACCGCACTCACCGGAGATATTACTCCAACCACCAGAAAAAACAAAGCCGCCACTGAGAAAAATGTTCCATTATGGCTCAAAACTTTATCTAATGAAGTTTTTTGTAACAAAATCGCCAAACCGACCGGTATCACCACCAATACAAATATTTTCCAAAAAATACTCATCCAGTCAATCTCAATCACCCGACCTGCCAGCAAATGCACCACAAACGGAAAAAGAAGAGGACACAATATATTGGATAAAAATGCTATTACCAAAGATTTGTGTTTGCTGCCACCATAAAGATCGGACAAAAAAACAACACTCACCCCTACCGGCGCCGCCGTCGCAATTATCAAACCCAAAAATATCTCATCGGAAAAAAATCTATGACACACCAACACCAACAATGCCGATCCAAGATGAATCACAAACAAAGACAACAACACCTTTCGAATTTTTTTCAAATGTTTGACCGACCGGCCAAGATCCATATTTAAACAACCCAAAAACATCAACACCATCAACAAATATGGAACATATTTTTGAAAAAACAGACCAAAACCAGGACAAAACAAACCAACTCCCACCGCCAACAAAACTACCAACCAAGTATATTTTTTAAAATAAAACCCTATCTTATGCATAATTTTCTATTGAGTTAATTCATTGCTTTGCTGACACTCTTGCAATTTTCCCAGTAGATAACGCGGATTGGAAACGGCCAATATTACAAACTGTTCCTTGGCATCCAATTTGATTTTTATGCTTCCATAGTCCAACAATTTTTCCCAAAACCCCTCCTCAACCGAAAATTCCATTCTCTGATTGATTACAAAAATAGTTTCCTTGGGAAAAACTATTCCCCGATGCCAAATAATTTGTCCATTATCGAGTTTATAAAAATTACGATACCAAGCCAAACAAACAAACAATGAGACAATCAACTGAAAGATCAACAATAAAAATAAAACCAAAGTATCATATTCAACGAAATTCAAGAATACTATGCGAGTATCTTTCAATATCAAATCTGTAATTACGGAAGAAAAAAATAGCATCAAATTACTAACCACTACCACCATGATTATCCGAGATACCAAAACCGCCGCCGACTGCCGCACCAAAATTTTTTCCATTTTTTTAACCTCAATAATTATTTTACTTTTAATCCATTATAAAAAAGCCAGCCAGTTTGACCAATGATATAATTTAAATAATTTATTAATATTTTTTAAAAAATGTTCACCACTTTGGCTTGTGCTCTCGAACCACCAATCATGTATTCATCTCTCAATATTATTCGATTTTTTATTGAACTAAGCATTTTAATTCTAATTTTCATTTCCATTGTGAAAATCATTTGGAATGGCATTCATCACCAAAAAATTTTAAACCCAACAACAAATTTTTTTCTTATCACGATAACAGTTTTTCTTGTAGGAACTTTTTTTCAATCATTCATACGATATTTCCTAAAAATCAATAATCTTTTTGGCGATTATTGGGAAAATTATTGGATCCTATATTTATATTGGGGAATAGTCTTTGCTATTCTCTGGTGGACTTTGAGAAAAATAGCCTCAAACAAATGTCTCATATTTTTTAAAATCATTACTATCACCTTATTCGTTCTATCATTGATAATAATTATTGCAAAAAATCCATTTTTTGAAAGAAAAAATATAATCAATAATTCAACAACAAACACAAAAGAAAACACATCTGCCATTCCAGAATCCAAAACAAAAAATATCGAATATAATCCCAATCTTATTCCTTTTAAAAACACATATCCACTTGGCTGCAGCGGAAACCCTAGCTTGTTCTAAAAAAAATTTAATAAATATTATTCACTATTAATTATTCATTATTAATTGTTAATTTTCTCCATCAACAAATCACTATAAGACCCGGATATTAAGTCTTTATCATCAACACCAAACAAACCAATATACTCCTGACATTGTGCCAACAATTTTTCTTTACCAATACCTCCCTTCTCATCAATCACTTCTATTTCCATAAAAGTCCCCAAATCCTGCACCAGATCAAGATGAAATTTTACATTATCGATAAAATAAATTTCCCGCATTTTATCAACCACCACCAAAACCCCCAAAGATTTTACCAATATTTCCTTCAAAGAAGATTTTGGATCAGATTTATACAAAATAACATTGGACTGTTTCGGACCAGATTGATTTGACCGATCATAATGAATCAAAAAATTTTCTATTTTCCCTTCCCGTAATTTCAACCGCCCAAAATTGACCTTAAAATATGTATCCACTTGATGATCAATTCCTTTGAAATCCGCTTTCTTGAATTTCAATATTTCTCTGATCTCATCTTGTCGATCAGTTTTCGCTTTAATTTCGATATTGATGTGTTGCATAAAATATTTAATAAATCATAATCTCATCATAAAACAAATTCCCGCCAAAAAACGGGAATTTATAAAAAAACGGTGTGCTTTCGAAAAAATTCGAACTGATTTCGCCCAAAATTTGTAGGGCGGGCGGAATTCCCCCCCAGACCCCCCTTCCGCCCGCCCGCAGAAGCGACCCTTTCGGATTG
>DAIRGB010000050.1:0-7921 GCA_036794765.1 Patescibacteria group bacterium
TTGTAAGTGTTTATAAGAGTTTTTTATTGAAATTATGTTCTCAGAAATTATAAAAACCCAGGGTTGGAGCAAGTACCGCGAGAAGCAGATCAATCGTGGGGTTTTTGTGGAACTTGTTAATGGTTGGCAGGAGATTTCTAGTTTGCCGAAGGAGATTCGGGATTATTTGGACGATAATGTGCCGTTTTGTTCTTTAAAATTGGTGAGGGAGCAGGTAAGTAAAAATAATGATACGGTAAAGGCTTTGTTTGAATTGGCGGATGGCAATATGATCGAATCGGTTTTGATGATGCATCCGGACCGTAACACGGTTTGCGTGTCCAGTCAGGTCGGGTGTCCGGTGGGTTGCACGTTTTGTGCCACCGGGGCGATGGGATTTAAACGAAATCTGACCAGTCAGGAAATCGTGGATCAGGTGTTGTGGTGGGGGCGTTATCTGGCCGTAGGGGCGGGGTCTCCCCGCCCATCCATGGATATTTCCCACCACGCAATGAAATCAAATAATGCCACGAGGGGCGGGGAGACCCCGCCCGTACGAAATAAAATAAATAATGTTGTTTTCATGGGGATGGGGGAACCGATGATGAATTTGGAGAATGTGGCTGAGGCGATTGTGGTTTTGACGGACAAAGAGAGGTTTGGGATTGGTAAGAGGAAAATTACCATTTCGACCAGCGGGTATATTGCCAATTTGGACAAATTATTGAAACGATTTCCACACATCGGGCTGGCGATCAGTTTGCATGCGCCGACACAAGAGTTGCGGGAAAAAATCATGCCGACGGCTGCCAAGAATAATCCGTTGGAGAAATTGATTGATCTGGTGGCGGATTATTCTCGAAAGACAAAACGGAGGGTGAGTTTTGAATATATACTGATTGAAAAGGTCAATGATGAGGTGATTCATGCTCGTCAACTGGCGGAATTGTTGATAAATAGAGGTTTTCTTTTTCACGTCAACTTGATACCATACAATGTGGGTGAAAAAAATATTGGCCCACAGAAATATTGCCGGCCAAACAGCCAGCGGGTGAATTTTTTTCGAGACGAACTGGTCAAACTGAAAGTGCCGGTATCGATCCGGTCCAGTATGGGAGAGGATATTGCGGCGGCCTGCGGACAGTTGGCCAATAACTGATTTAATTTATCATTATGACATTGAAGACAAGAGAGAAAATTTCGTTAAAAATGGAAGAATCGAAAATAGATCGGTTCAAGTATCGTGATTACAATCCGGAGATTGTTGAGGAACACGAAAAAACAATTGTTATTTATCGAGGGTATCACTGGTGTAAATATGAAAATAATACCGATCCGGAGTTTTTGAGAGAGAAAAAAAGTTACAATTATGGGTTGCTTTACAATAATTTTGATATTTGGTTATCAAAAAATTATTTTCATAAAGAGACTTTAAACGGATGCGATATTGAGAGAATAAGGGCGGAGTTGAGAACGATTATGGAACTGCTGAGTTTTGTCAAAGCTTCGACTATGCCTTTTCAAAAAAGATTAAATAGAGCGGTTGATGTTTATCGAAAAAATATTTGCGATTATCAGAAAAATCCCAGCGAATTTGTGGATGATATTGTTGATTGCCAAAAAAGTTTGGATTTGTTATGTGTGGCTCAGTCTGAATATTATTATTTGCGCAAGGAATTATTACTGGGAAAATAGATAAATGCGCGAATATCGGTTGGTTTCTGATTGCCAGAGGAGAGAATAATTTTTTTCAATGTATTCCAAAAGGGCCGGGTCAAGTCGATCGCGGGCCATTTGGTCGTACAAAATATAGGTTTTTTTGGTGGAAGAGAGCTTTCTTAATTCTTCCAAATTGTTGATGGTGGGGGCGTTGGCATAAATTTCCCTACCTGATGATCCGATATATTTGTCAGAATTATTATTGCCAAGGTAATCAAAGGCCAGCCAGTATCCCGGCTGGTTTAGATATATTTTGGTTAGATGGGGGTAGGCGGAAATCACAATATCTTCAGCTTGCAGGTTGGATTTGATTTTGGCGTAACCACTGGCAAAATCAGGTTGGGGGGTGTAGGAGAGATAGGTTTTAGTCGAAGATATTGGACTGGATTCAAGGGCGTAGAATGATTGCGGGATTAAAATAAGTTCTTTGGTGAGAAAAAGGGAGAGGAGAACAGCTAAGAAAAAAGTGATTTTTTTGGTTGGTGATTTTATTTGCTGATATATTTTTTCGATAAAGATGGCGGGGATGATAAATAGAGCCGGGGTGAAGATAAATAGGTAGCGGAAGATGAGATTTTTGAAGAAGAAACTGAAGATGACAAATGGTAGGAAAAAAATTAGTAACAAAAAAAGGTGGGAGGGATTGATTTTTTTGTTGGTAAATAGCCAGATTGAGCCGACGATGGTTAAAATGGAAAAGATCGGCCAGGAGTGGGCGAAAAATTCAAGATATGAGGGAAGGTAAAAGTTGAATGCCAGGTTATTTTTAATTAAATTGAGGGGGCTAAATATATTATTGGGGAAAATATAATGGAGAACTTCTAAGAAAATTGGGGAGGCAATTAATAGTAATAGGCCAAGTTTTTTGTGTTGGCTGGGAAAATATATGAGCCAGAAAAGGAAATAGACCGGTAGAAGGAGTAGGGCGACTGGGTGAAAGATGGTGGCGATTGATAAAAATAATATGGACCACAACAAGTTTTGATAGTTCTTTTTAGTAATTAATTTCCAGAAAACATAAATGGAGAGCCAGGCGAATAGTTCGACAAAGATATACATACGAATCTGTCTGGACCAGGCGATTTGCCAAAAAGAGAAACCGACAAAGAAGGCGGCCAATATACCGGTAAAGCGATTAAATAATTTTTTAACAATATAATAAAATATGAAAATAAATAAAGTACCAACGAGGACACCGGGTAACCTTAAGAAAAATAGATTGAGGCCAAATATTTTTACGATGCCGGCCAGTAGATAAGTATGAGGAAAGGCGCCCCAATAATTGGTGCCGCTATCTAAAACGGGGATTCCTTTGGTCAAAATCGATAAAGCGGCATTGAGAGTATAACCTTCGTCCATCCACAAGCTGGGAGAGGAGAGATGGGAGAGACGGAGGGAGAGGCCGATTATTATTGGGATAATGATCAGAAAGGAATGTTGATTGAATATTTTCTTTTTCACTTTGAATAAAGTTACAGACAAATTTATTAAACGTATCAAACCTAGCAAACGTATCAAACGTAACAAACAGTCATTAAATATATTTTGCAAAGAAAGCCTGTCTGAAATTATATCGTATCCTATGTTTGCTAAGTTTGTTAGGTTTGATACGTTTGCTAGGTTTTTTTCTTATATTTGTTTAAATTATAAATGATCCCTGGGCTTTACGGCAGAGATATTTTTGTGGTAGTATGAATTAAATAGTATGTACTTTAAAAAATTAGGGTTTCAGGCGAAATTTTTGAAAAACAAGTTATTAAATATATTATTTCCTTTTATTCTTTTAATGAGGTTAGTAATGATAAAAAATAAATTGACGATGATATTGTCGATTGCGGTTATCACCGCTTTGACGGCAGTGTCGTTGTTTGATGTCAGAAAAGGTTTTGGTTATGGCGGGGGTGGAGGTGGTTCATCTCAACCCAGCGCGACAATAACCTTGAGCAGTCCAAACGGCGGTGAACTCTGGGGCGCAGGCACTACACATTCAATTGACTGGACAACCACCGGCGGAACTTTGATTTCAAACGTTAAAGTGGAATATTCGACCGATGGTGGCAACAATTATTCGACATTGACGGAAAATACACCAAATACAGGAACTTTTAGTTGGTCAATCGCCGAGGGAGTTGATTCATCAAGAGTCAGGGTTAGGGTTAAAGGACTAAATACCGGTGGCGGTTTGATGGCAACTGATACTTCAGATAACAACTTTACTATTACACAAAACGTTGTAAAACCAGAAGCTCCAACAAATATCAAGGTTGACAACCCAGGCACAGGCACATCTCTGGAGATAAGTTGGGTCAATCCTAGTAGCAATTTTCACCATATCAAAATCTACCGATCGACCGAAGAAGGTGTTTTGGGTAGCATGATCAAAGATAATTTGACCGGGACTACCTATACTGATACAGGTTTGGAAAATGAAAAGATGTATTATTACACATTACGATCAGTAAGTGAGTTGGGTGTCGAATCAGATAACACTGATCAGCATAGTGGAAAACCTTCGATTACCACTGCCAGTAAAGAAAAGTCGTATTTGACCGTTGATAAGACTTCGGCGATTGCTGATGGTAACTCTGCTATCGAAGCAACGATTGGCGCCAGAGATGCCAACAACAATCCGCTGGTCGGAGTCGAATTGACTTTGTTATCCAACAGAAGTGAAGATCAAATGGCTACTATTTCCGGAGAAAATAAAACAGTAGCAGTTTCTGATTCCAATGGAGAAGCAAAATTTATTATTAAATCTATGACTGCCGGCATTTCAGTATTGTCCGCCAAAGTTGATGGAGTAATTATCGATCAGACTCAACAGATTGAATTTACTCCAACCGCTCAACCTTCGAGCAATATTGCCGAATATGCGTATTCAGTAGTCAGTCAATCGGCCAATCCTTCTATCAATCAAGGTGGTCAGACAACTGTATACCTTGAAGTAAAAAATACCGGTACAGCCACTTGGTACTCAACCGGAGCCTATCCGGTCAGATTGGGTACAGACCGACCGTCAGATCGCAATAGCGGTTTTTATACTGCGAGCGACAAATGGCTTTCTACCAATCGGATCGCGATGGAAAAAGGCATAGTTACTCCTGGCGAAACGGTAAAATTTTCTTTCTTGATCACAGGTACTCCCGGAGCCGGCACTTATCCCGAATACTTCCGACCGGTGGTTGAACATTTGGGATGGCTTAGTGATAACGGAATCAAATGGGATATCAATGTCAAAGAGGTAAAATACACTTACGCTTGGGTTAGTCAATCAAGTTATCCAACAATCAAAAAGGGTGAATCTGCCACTTTGACTCTACGTATCAAAAATACCGGTAATACTACTTGGTCCGGAGACGGCGCTTTTCCAATTCATTTGGGAACAGATCGACCGATGGATCGCAGTAGCGTGATCTGGCATCCAGATTGGATTTCCAGCAATCGTGCCGCTGTTATGAACGAACTTTCTGTCGAGCCCGGTCAAGAAGCTACCTTCAACATTTCAGTCTATGGAACTAATACCGGTACTTTCCGTGAATACTTCCGACCCTTGGCCGAGAACTTGACCTGGATGAACGATGCGGGAATTTATTGGGATATTACAGTTACCGAATAATCTCGTTCACACACAAAAAAGCCTCCTTTTATAGGGAGGCTTTTTTTTATGACAAAAATCAGGTAGAATGAGAATACATAAGTAATGTTTTATCAATTTGGAGGTGAAATATGGGACATAAGTTTGTGTACTTTCTGGTCTTGTTTTTACTCATGGTTGGGTTTGGTTTGGGAAAAGCGAGTGCTATTTTTAGCAATGAGTATTATAGTAATGATTATTCTAACGACTACTCAAATGATGACGGTTGTTTGGCTAGTAGCAGAGGTTGTGATGAGGATTATTATGACGATGACCAACAGAGCAGTTCCGGAGGGGGAGCGTTGTTATTCAATTACATCCAGATAATAAGCCCCAATGGTGGTGAGATTTTTGGCAAGAACAGCAATGCCTATATTTCTGAGGTAATGAATAATAGCCAAACTTTGATCACTTGGGAAACTTTTTGAACTGGTATCCAGAGCGTGGATATTTTGTATTCGACCGATTTGGGTGTTACTTGGGAAGAGATTGTGACCGGCTATCCCAATACCGGATTTTATAACTGGATTTTGCCAAATATTGATACCAGTACGGCGATGTTGAGGGTTAATTCTTATGATGGTAATGGTTTTATTTTGGATTCTGATTTGACCAATGCACCTTTTGTAATTTTAAATCACACGCAAGAAGTTGATGAAACCAGGTTAACCGATGGCTATCATTACCAAATTATCGGACAAAATATTTTGGCTCCTGTTAGCGGCGGCGAATCAACCCAATTGGAATTGACGGTTTTGAACACTGGCACAACTACTTGGTACAACAATGGAGATTATCCAATTCATTTGGGCACTTACAATCCAGCAGATCGCAGTAGTGTTTTTGCAGATAGTAGTTGGCTAAGCAGCAACCGTCCGGCCGGAATGGAGGAAGCGGTGGTCTATCCCGGTGAAGTAGGAACTTTTAAATTTACAATTGAAGCTAATACCATTCCCGGAAGCTACAATGAATCTTTTGCCTTGGTGGCGGAAGGTTTGACTTGGATAACAGATGAAATAGTGGATTGGAATATTCAGGTAATTTAAAAAATTTAGCATTACAAAAAAGACAGGTTTTCACCTGTCTTTTTTGTACAGAAAAATTAGTTTTGATTTTTAAAATATTACAACCAAGAGAAATATAATAATCATAGAGATGGCAATAATTATTTTTAAAGCATTGCCGATTGCGATGGCAAAGATTATTCCGAAGCTGGCTTTGATAGCTTGCAGGGTTTTTCGTTTGTGGTAATATTCGCCAATAAATGCTCCCAGGCTTACACCGATAAGTAAACCTAGCAGATTGCCTACAATCAGACCAATTACTAAGCCCAAAAAAGCGCCCAAGAGACCATAAAAACTCATTTCCAGGTGACGGGCAGTCAGGTAGGCGATAAGATATTCGATGATAGCGGCTATAAGCCACAAGAATAAGAAAACTAGGATGACGATAAGGTTTATTTCCTGGAAACCGGTGTAGATACCGTATGCGATAGCGGAAATTACGATTAAGACGATACCGGGTACTGCCGGTAAAACTTCGCCGATGACGCCGACGAACATAATAAGTAAAACTAAGATAAAGACAATGATATCAAATATCATTTTTTGAAAAAAATTGGCGGCCGCGGGGCCGCCAATTTTTGAATTAGAAATAATTATTGTCCCAATTTGGCTTTGATTGTGCCTTCAAGATTGGACAACTCCTGATTGGTGGCTTGAATACCATTGATAAATAAGGTGGGGGTGCCGTTGACTCCAGATTGGTTGGCGCTGGCTTGGTCGGCTTCGATGTTCGCCAGATATTTTTTGCTGTCTAAATCGGCTTTCATTTGATCAGAGTCAAGCCCGATTGATTTGGCGTATTCCAAAATCTTGTCGGTTTTGATGTCATTGGTAAAAATATAATTGTGTATTTCCCAATATTTACCTTGGGCACCAGCTGATTCGGCTAGCAGGGCGGCTGGAATAGCGTTGGGATGATAATTCAACGGATAGTGCCGGAAGGTAAAAGAAACTTGACCGGGAAATTTATCTACCATACTTTCAAAACCCATGGTATAAGCTCGGCAAGGAGGACATTCGAAGTCGCCATATTCAACCAGTTGGACGGCCGCGTCTTTGGCGCCAAATGTCCAATCTTCGGCGGATACGGTTGGGGTCAATTTGGCAGTTGATTGAGTTTGTTGACCGGAGGAATTGTTTTGCGTGTTGGCATTGGTATTGGTATTACTGGAAGCAGAAGAAACCGTGGCTTTATTTTTGTTGTTGTACATCAACCAGACTCCCCCACCTAGTAAGACGACGATTAATATTGCAGCCAGCCAATTGGATAGATTATTCATATTTTGTACCTCGTGTTGGTTATTTAAATTTTCAATTTTATAATTTTTAATTTTTAAACGGGACAAGCAAGGTTAAAATTGTTGAAGATATTCTGTTTGTTTAAAAATTAGAAATTAGAAATTGCATTCGCCAGTTTGTCCGGATCAAAGCCTATTACCACTTGTTCTTTTTTTCCGGTTTGGTCGGTAATAATTATAACCGGTATTTCCATCTGGTCGGTTTTTTGGACGATAAAATCACGGTT
>DAIRGB010000051.1:0-7761 GCA_036794765.1 Patescibacteria group bacterium
TTCAAATTGTTAAAGTTTTTATTTTCTTTTGTCTGTTTTTTTGTTTTCATTACAATATAACAAACCATATAAAATAAGTCAATAATATCAATCAAACATAAATAGAAAAACTACTTGAAAATTATCTCTGAGTGAGGAAAAACACAAAACAATATTCAAAAAAATAATCCAAGTTTTCCACAAGGATAAAATATATTCTTCCCCAAAAAAAATTTCGGTTTGACTTATTTTTTTATGACTGTTAAAATTAAAATAATCTTTTCAATACAGGCGGCAAAATTATTAAAGATTTAATCTTGCTCACCACATCAAAAATCAGTTCGTGACTATTTTTTAATTAAACCTCTTAAGATAATAAGAGTACATTATTATTTTTTTGTACTCGAAAAATGGGGAGTTATTTTTATGGCAAAAAAAATTAATCCTCCTGGACCAGCCGATGTCCAACGAGTTTATTTTGGTAGCAGAAGACAATGGATCGATTTACCCGATCTAAATACCATGCAAATAAACTCGTATAATTGGTTTTTTCAGGAAGGATTGCGTGAATTATTTGATGAAATTACCCCGATTGATGATTTCACGGGTAAAACCTTGTCTCTGCAATTTGGCGATTACTATCTAGACCAACCAAAGCATGACGAACACGCCTGTCGTGAAAGAAATTTTACCTACAAATCGGCTTTACGTTGTCAGGTTTCTCTTATTAATAAAGAGACCGGCGAAATTAAAGAGCAAGAAGTTTTCATGGGTGATTTTCCGCTCATGACTTCCTCTGGTAGTTTTATTATTAATGGTATTGAAAGAGTAGTTGTTTCACAGATAATCCGTTCACCAGGTGTTCTTTTTACATCCGAGCGTTCGGCCGGTATTGAGTATTTTGGCGCAAAAATCATCCCCGATCGCGGAGCCTGGTTGGAATTGGAAACCAACAATAAAAACATCATCTATGTCAAAATTGACCGCAAACGAAAGATACCAGTTACTACTCTCTTGCGAGCCTTTGGTCTTTCTTCGGATCAAGAAATAATTGATACCTTTAAAGATATAAACAATAATCCTGATCGTAATTATATTAATGCTACTTTAACCAAAGATCCCGCTGACAACACTCAAGAAGGTCTGTTGGAAGTGTATAAGAGAATCAGACCCGGAGATTTGGCTACGGCCGAAAATGCCCAGACGCTGATTGAGGATATGTTCTTCAATTTTCGCCGCTATGATTTTGGCAAAGTCGGACGCTACAAAATCAATAAACGCTTGGAATTAGATATTCCTCAGGACAAACAACATCGCACTATTACTCTCAAAGATTTGGTGGCTGTGGTTAAAGAAGTTATTAATCTCAATAATATCGGCGGTCCCGCTGACGACATTGATAATCTCAAAAACCGTCGCGTTCGTTCAGTCGGCGAATTGGCTCAAAAAGCCTTGCGAGTGGGTTTATTGCGTATGGAAAGAATTGTAAAAGATCGTATGAGTGTTTCCGACATCAATACGGTTACTCCTTCCGCCTTGATCAATGTCCGTCCACTTACTGCCGCTTTGCAAGAATTTTTTGCCAGCTCTCAATTCTCTCATTTTATGGATCAAACTAATCCCTTAGCTGAACTAGAAAACAAACGACGTATTACCGCTATGGGTCCAGGTGGTCTATCTCGAGAAAGAGCCGGCTTTGAAGTACGCGACGTTCATCATTCGCACTATGGTCGCCTCTGTCCGATTGAAACTCCCGAAGGTTCCAATATTGGTCTCGTCAGTCATTTGGCGTGTTTTGCTTCTATCAACGAATATGGATTCATTGTTACTCCCTATCATCCGGTCATTAGAGAATTGGAAAATAAGGCCGATCTAATTTATGGTCAGATCACCCGTGGTGACATTATCGATCCCAAAAATGAAAAAGTGGTCGTGCCTGACAATACCAAAATTACCAAAGAACTGGCCGCAAAAATTTCCAAACTTGATTTACCCAAGATACCGATCAAACCACAGGTAAAACAAGAAGTATTATACCTAGATGCCCAAGAAGAAGAAAACTTTGTTATTGCTCAAGCCGATATCTTGTTGGACGAAGAAAATCGTTTCGTTGATGACATAATTGCCGCTAGAGCCAAAGGCGAACCTGATTATGTTCCTCAAGAACAAATCGACTACATAAGCGTTTCTCCCAAGCAAATTTTTTCCGTGGCCACTTCCCTAATTCCATTTGTGGAAAATGATGAAGGTGTTCGCGCTTCAATGGGATCAAACATGTTACGACAAGCCGTCAGCCTTGTTAAACCGCAAACCCCGGTTGTCGGTACCGGTATTGAAGAAAAAGCTGCTTTGGATTCAGGTGAAATAGTTGTCGCCGAAGATGACGGAGAAGTAATTTCCGCGGCCGGAAACGAATTAACTCTTCAGTACAAAAACAAACAACTCAAAACATACCCTCTTCGCAAATTTGTTAAATCAAACCAAGGTACCTGTATCAATCAACGAATTGTGGTTGGAAAAGACGAAAAAGTTAAAAAAGGTCAACTATTGGTTGATGGTACCTCAACTGATCATGGTGAATTGGCTTTAGGACAAAACATTATGGTCGCATTTATGCCCTGGGGCGGCTACAACTTCCAAGATGCAGTTATTATTTCCGAGCGACTTGTTCACGAAGATCGTTATTCTTCCATTCATATTGAAACCCATCTGATCGAAGTTCGGGAAACTAAACTTGGCCCCGAGGTTATTACACGCGATATTCCCAATGTTGGTGAAGAAGCTCTAAAAAATCTGGACGGAGACGGCATTATTCGTTTAGGCGCCGAAGTAACTACTGGCGATATTCTCGTTGGTAAAATCACTCCCAAAGGTGAAAGCGAACTAACCGCCGAAGAAAAACTCTTGCGAGCTATTTTTGGTGAAAAAGCTCGTGACGTCAAAGACACATCCTTGCGACTACCTCATGGTGAACGAGGAAAAATAGTAAATATTAAAGTTTTCACCCGAGATAAAGGTGATGAACTGGCAACCGGAGTTATTAAAGCCATCGAAGTTAGTGTTGCGCAACTCCGCAAAATTTCCGTTGGTGACAAAATGGCCGGTCGTCATGGCAACAAAGGTGTCATATCCCGAGTGCTTCCAGTCGAAGATATGCCATATATGCCTGACGGCACTCCTGTTGATATTATTCTCAACCCCCTAGGTGTTATTTCGCGTATCAATCTGGGTCAGGTCTTGGAAACTCACCTCGGTTGGGCTGCCAAAACTCTGGGTTACAAAGTAGCCTGTCCTGTATTTGAAGGGGCATCATGGGAAGAAATAAAAAAAGAATTAATCAAAGCCGAATTACCCGGTTCCGGCAAAATAACTCTGTACGATGGTCGTAGCGGTGAAGCATTTGATCAAGATGTCACAGTCGGTTGTGTTTATATGATGAAACTACATCATCTTGTTGAAGACAAAATGCATGCACGTTCAATCGGTCCTTACTCTATGATTACTCAACAACCTCTTGGAGGTAAAGCCCAATTTGGCGGACAACGTTTTGGTGAAATGGAAGTCTGGGCGTTGCAAGCCTATGGAGCGGCTCACACCCTTCAGGAAATGATTACTATCAAATCGGACGACGTTATTGGCCGCTCAAAAGCATATGAATCTATAATCAAAGGCGAAGACATAAAAAAACCTACCACCCCAGAATCTTTCAATGTCTTACGCCGTGAATTACAAGGTTTGGGCTTAAAAATTGACCTTATTGATTCCGACAAACCAACTGAAGAATAGTCCTAAAAGTTTTAAAGTTGAAAATTATTAAGCGCAATATTGTCGATTTATTTTATTGAATTTTCAACTTTACCAGCTTTTATGCTCCTAGTTATTAATATTTTAATTATTAATTCTTAATTTATATATATGTCTGATAGCAAGACTATTAATCAAAACAAAGGTCAAAACAGTCAACCCAACTTTGACCGGATTAAAATCTCCATCGCCTCCCCGGAAGACATCAAATATTGGTCTTATGGCGAAGTCTTGAAGCCGGAAACCATAAACTATCGTACGCAAAAACCAGAAAAAGATGGCCTGTTTGCCGAAAATATTTTTGGCCCGACCAAAGATTGGGAATGCTACTGCGGTAAATACAAAAAAATTCGTTACAAAGGTATAGTGTGCGACAAATGCGGAGTGGAAGTAACCCGCTCGCTTGTTCGTCGTCAAAGATTGGGTCATATTTCTCTAGCAGTTCCTGTTGCTCATATCTGGTATCTTCGCGGATCCCCGTGTGTTACCGGCTTGTTATTAAATATTACCAGTCGCAATTTAGAAAGAGTAATTTATTTTGCCTCCTACATTGTTATTGAAGTAAACGAAGAAGTTCGTCAAGAAATAATGGGCAAATTAACTGCCGAATTTGATCAGTACAAAAAGCAACTCAAAAAAGAATTGGCCAAAAGCCTTGACGATTTAAATCAAGCTAAAGACCAAGCCCTTTCAACCGCCCCCAATGATCAGAAAAAAGATATCAATGAACACTACGAACGGGAAATCGCTAAAGCCAGCCAACAAAGCGCCCATAAGCTAGAAAATTTGAAAAGCACTTTCAATAAAGCTCTCGATGAAGTCGGCAAACTTACTCCATATCAAATCATTTCCGAAAAAAAATATCGCATGCTTTCCATGCGCTATGGCCAGATTATTCGTGCCGGTATTGGCGCCGAAGCGATTTTTGAACTTCTTTCCAAAATCGATATCAATGAACAAATCAAATTAATTCTTGAAGAATTAACAACAGCATCATCTCAACGCCGTCGCAAATTACTAAAAAAATTACGCCTGCTCAAAAATCTTAATAAAGCCAATATTCGACCGGAATGGATGATTCTCAAAGAACTTCCGGTTATTCCGCCTGACCTTAGACCAATGGTACAACTTGATGGCGGCCGTTTCGCCTCATCCGATCTCAACGATCTATATCGACGTGTTATCAACCGTAACAATCGATTGAAAAAATTAATCGATCTCGGCGCCCCAGAAATTATTTGTCGCAACGAAAAAAGAATGCTTCAAGAGGCGGTTGATGCCTTGGTTGACAATACTCCTCGCCGTGGCAAAAGTGCGGTTCTTACAAGCAATCGTCGTAAATACAAATCTCTTTCTGATATGCTCAAAGGCAAACAAGGACGTTTCCGCCAAAATTTGCTTGGTAAACGCGTGGACTATTCCGGACGTTCAGTTATCGTCGTTGGGCCGGATCTAAATTTGAACCAATGCGGTTTACCCAAAAAAATCGCTCTCGAATTGTACAAACCATATATTATTCATGGCCTTATCGATCGCGGTTATGCGCACAACATCAAAAATGCCGGCAAAATCATCGAGCGCAAAGATCCTGAAATTTGGGATATTTTGGAAGAATCGGTCAATAACTCGTATGTTTTGCTAAACCGCGCCCCCACTCTTCATCGTCTTGGTATCCAAGCTTTCAAACCGGTGTTAATCGAAGGAAAAGCCATTCAGATTCCGCCTCTGGTCTGTCAGGCTTACAATGCTGATTTTGACGGTGATCAAATGGCAGTTCATCTTCCTTTATCCAAAATGGCCCAAGAAGAATCAGCTGCCTTTATGAATGCCAGCAAAAACTTGTTGAAACCGGCCGACGGCGAACCAATTGTCGCCCCTGCCCAGGATATGATTCTTGGTTGCTATTATTTGACTGTTGAAATACCAGGCCGTATTGGTGAAGGAAAATATTTTACCTCGCTTGAAGAAGCCATCATGGCTTACAGTCAAAAATGTCTAGATTTGCACTCCCCTGTTCATATTCGACTGGGCGACAAGTTGATCAAAACCACAGTTGGTCGCGCAATTTTCAATTCTATTTTTCCGTCAGAATTGGAATACCACAATAAAACTTTTATCAAAGGTGATCTGGAAAATATAATTAAAAAAAGTTTTGAAGTTTGCGGATTGGAAAAAACATCAATCTTCGTTGATAAAATAATGCAAATCGGTTTTTATTATGCTACCAAATCCGGCATCACTTTCTCTGTTGACGACATCAATATTCCCCTGGAAAAAAACGAAGTGATCGAAAACACCGAAAACATCGTCAATGAATCTTTAAATCAATATTTCCAAGGTTTAATTACCAAGAAAGAGCACAAACAAAAATTGATCGAATCTTGGTTGGATTCCATCGGACAACTCAACAACATTATCAAAGATCACATGACTCCGTCCAATCCTTTGCATGCCTGCGTCTTGTCCAAGGCTCGTGGTAATATTTCTCAATTTGGTCAGATGGCCGGTCTAAAAGGTCTGGTTTCCAACCCCGCCGGTGAAATTATCGAACTGCCCATCAAATCCAACTTCACCGAAGGCTTGTCTGAATTGGAATATTTTATCTCTACTCACGGCTCCAGAAAAGGTAAAACCGATACCGCCTTAAAAACTGCCGACGCCGGTTATCTTACTCGTCGTTTAGTAGATGTTTCCCAAGACATGATCACTACCGCTGAAGACTGTGGTGCTACCGAAGGTATTTCCTACTCCCGTTCTGAAATTGACAAAGAACAAGAGGAATTTACTAAAAAAATCATCGGTCGCTATCCGACAGTTGATATTCTTGATCCTGATACCAAAGAAATCATCGTTGATTCCAATACTTTGATCACCGAAGTTACCGCCAAACAAATAATCACCAACCCCAAAATTGCCAATGTCTCTGTTCGATCTACTCTTTACTGTCGCAATATCTGGGGAATATGTACCAAATGTTATGGTGCCGACCTGACCACCAATCAATCAATTAAGTTTGGTGAAGCTATAGGTATTATCGCTGCTCAATCAATCGGAGAACCAGGAACTCAACTTTCGATGCGTACTTATCATACTGGCGGTGTCGCTGTAGTGGCCGATATCACCCAGGGTCTGCCTCGCGTCGAAGAATTATTCGAAGCACGCATTCCTCATAGTCCGGCAATATTAGCTGAATTTTCTGGCAAGGTAACTATCACGGAAAAAGACAAAAGCGTGGTTATTACAATCTCGTCGAGCAATGTTGCCGATGAAGAATACAGTATTTACCCCAATACTACCTTCAAGGTTGAAAATCTAGACAAAGTTTCGGACAATCAAATATTGGCCATTCTGCCTGATCAAACTGAAATCCGTTCTCGTTTCCGAGGAGTCGTAACTATCACTACGGACAAAATTATCGTCAAACATCCGGGTAAAATCACTAAAGATTTTCCTATTCCCCCTCATCTTCCGATTATTGTCAATGATGGTCAGGATGTTGAACAAGGTGATCCTCTTACTGAAGGACATTTCAATCTTGCCGAACTCCTTCGACTCAAAGGCGATTTGGCGGTCAAAAAATATCTCATTTCCGAAATTCAAAAAACGTACATGTACGTCGGCTCAACCATCCACGACAAACACCTCGAAGTAATTATTCGTCAAATGTTCTCCAAAGTCCGCATTACCGATCCTTGCGACTCCGACTTCTTGCCCCGAGAAATTATCGATCGCTACCACCTGCAAAAAACCAATGATGCCCTGGTCGCCGACAAGAAAAATCCGGCCAAGTTTGAAAACATCATCATGGGTATTACCAAAGTTTCCTTAAAAACTGATAGTTTTCTATCTGCTGCCTCCTTCCAAGAAACCACTGGAGTTTTGCTAAATGCGGCCATCCAAGGCAAAATGGATTACCTGCGCGGATTAAAAGAAAACACCATTATTGGTAAGTTGATCCCCACTGGTACCGGGTTTTCT
>DAIRGB010000052.1:0-7696 GCA_036794765.1 Patescibacteria group bacterium
GTCTAGGTTTGACAATCCGCTTGGCGAGAAGGTATGATTTTTTATGTTGAACGAAATATTAAGCTTAAATTTTTCTTCACTTACGTATAATTTATTTTTTAATAAGGAGGTGAGTGTGAATAAACAAGAACTCATCGAAGTTGTAGCCAAGAGAACAGGTGCTTCAAAGAGAATGATTGGCGATTGCGTCAATTCAATCATCGAAGAAGTTAGCGATCAACTCAAAAAGGGCAAAAAAGTTGTATTGGCCGGCTTTGGTACTTTTCTAACAACCAAACGAGCCGCCAGAGTAGGTGTCAATCCTCAAGATCCAAGCCGAAAAATCAATATTCCATCTGCTGTTGTTCCAAAATTCCGCGCTGGCAAAACCTTGAAATTGGCTGTTCGCAAATAATCACACCTCTCTACCATAAATCAAAAACCACCTTGTACAAAAGGTGGTTTTGTTTTGCATAAATTTCCAAGTCACAATTTCCAATTAATATAACTTATTGTGTCATCCTGGAACTGGAAGGTAATCCGCTCCAACATCCAGGATCCAATTCAATTTTTTTCTTTCTGGATTTAAGGATGTCAAAGAGCGATTACGCTTTCGGCTCCAGAATGACACGGATTCGTTTAAAAATTAGAAATTTATTTCCCTTCCATCTCCCCATAACACCCTGCGCACCAAACTTCTCTCTCAGTCTCTTTCCCAAAAACCGTCGCCATATCCTTCCCGCAATGATCGCAATTTCTTTGATAAATATTTGTCCGGGTTAGTTCACTGGCCCGTCTTGGATGCCGAGCATAAAAGCTTTCTCTAGGTATCGGTAAATTATATTTAATATAGAAATACAACTCACTCGGCTGAATTCGATAAGGTCGCCCGGTTTTTTCGCAAATCAAAATTGCGGTCAAAAGATCATGTTGTTTTTTCTCGTCACAATAACTTTTTATATTGTCTTCTATTGCATACATTTGTTCCGCCGTATCTTTTTTCTCAAAAGGCCGAAAATGAATTTTCAAATGTTCCTTTCCACCAAAATCAACCAAACCCAGATCGGTGCCGACCAGCGGCGTTACTTGTCTTTCGTCAATTGGCCAGTATTCATAAGCGAAAGAATCATGGTAGGGAAACAAAGACATTTCCATCGGAAAAAATTCACCGTATTCTCCCGTTTCTTTCATGTAGGCAATTATCTTTTTTTTCAATTCAAAATATTTATCTTTGGTGTATTGTTTGTTTAAAATCATGTATTCGCTCGGTGTCTTGATCCCGACACAACCAAACATATCATTGCAAGTTGCTGTGATTTCATAGCAATATTCCAAATTGTTTCCGCCGATCAGCTCGTGACAAAACTTGCAATCTTTGGCCATCGACCGAGTCCCTACATTTAAACAATTTTCACTTCGACTCGATCCTGTGTCAAAACAATTTATCTGATCGTTGCAATGCGTCATGCAATAACGACAACCTCTTGAATTGCGGCCCTGAAAACACATAAAACAATTCTCCGAATCTTTCATAAAATCGCCGATCACATTTTGGCAATTACTATTTTGATTCTCTCTGACCGGAAAATTGCGACAAAAATCTGCAAATTGCTTTTTCATGTTCTCCAGACTTTGAAAACTACCTGTATCGAAATTTTCTTTTTGCCTTTCATATTCTTCTTTTGTTAGCTGTCTATTCTTTATGCAATATTGCTTGTGTTTTAAGCCGACACACATAATACAATCACTGACATGATGACAATCATACAAAAACATACTATCGCGGCACTGACGGCTAAATTGAGCAAATTTTAAATTATAACCAAAATCACAACTTACGCATTCATAACATCCTTCACAATCGTATAAATTCATGCAGTCCACTACTTCCCGACAATCTCGAACACACGAAAACATCGTATCGACGCAACCAAACGAACAAACCAGATAACAATTTTTATTGTTCCTTCCCATCAAAGTATAATCACTGTTTTCCCCGTCCATATTGATCGCATGAAATTTTGGTACCGCCCACAACAAATCTCTAAATTGTTCAAAAAAACTTCGGCCAAAATCAAAATCTCGGCCATATATTTTTGGATCAAAATCATCGCTCAACCAATAATCACGATCATATATTTTGGCCGGAGTTAAGGGATGATAATAAGTCACCAACTCTTTTCCCGTCGCATCACATTTGCGCTTGTAAACCGTCGTCACCAACGGCCCAAAAGCAATCCGCTGCCTGGAGCGCTCCACCGGATCCAACGTCGGATAATTTACTCCCATCATGTCATAAAATTTCTGATCTTCCGGATAGATAATAAACTCCCGCCCACTAACCCGACAAATTCTTTTAATCGGCTGATATTCTGTCATACAAATTTTCGCTTAGTTATTAATATCTATATTATACAAATTAATTTTCAATAATCCTTCCATCTCCCCAAGTTTTTAAGAGTTTCTAAGTGTTTAAAAGAGTTTATAAGTGTTTGTTAAGTTAAATTAAAATTTCTTGTTATACTATAATTAAATCAAAGTAATTAACCGGCTATTATGATAAAAAAATCATCCGCTATCCGTTCTCAACAAATCATCGAAATTTCCACTTGGACAATATTAAAAACCATAATTATCCTACTGGTTTTGTATTTCTTTTTCCATATCCGCTATATTCTGCTAATGCTATTTATTGTTACTATTCTTGTCTCGGCGCTCAAACCGACGGTTGAGTGGCTGCAAAAAAGAAAAATTCCCCGCTTGCTTTCCGTTACTTTAATTTTTTTGTTTGTCCTGGCGATAATAGTTATGATTGGCGTTTCTATTTTCCCGCCCCTACTGGCTCAATTGCAACAACTTGTAACTGAGTTACCCGTCAAACTTCAACATTATCTCACTCAATCTGAGACAAAAATACAGTTACAAATTTGGCGTGACTGGCTTATTCAAACTGGTTTGATCAACAATTTTGGTCGCGCCTTGGAAATAATATATGAACAAGTTAGTAACGCCTCCGCTGGAATCATCAACCAAACTTTCGGAGTACTAAGCGGCGCTATCGGAATTTTCACGATTTGTGCTCTCACTTTTTATCTCTTGTTGGAAGAAGGTGATGGATTCCGCTCTTTTCTACTAACCGTTTTGCCGGCCAAGACCCAAGTTTCCGCCTTCAAGATCTGGCAAAAAGCCGGCAAAAAAACCGGTAACTGGCTTCGCGGCCAACTTTTGATCAGTTGTACCATTTTCCTCTTAAGCTTTATTGGCTACTCAATCTTGGGCGTTAAATATCCACTTGTGCTCGCGGTCATCGCGGGTTTAGCCAACATCGTTCCTTATATCGGTCCTATTGTCGGTGCTACTCCGGCCGTCTTGATTGCTCTGATCCAAAATCCACTATTGGCGGTTGGAGTTATTGTTGTCGCCGCCTTTATCCAACAAATTGACAGTCAATTTATCACCCCAAAAATTATGGGGTCATTTGTGGGCCTAAGTCCGGTAACTATCATCATTTCGCTCTTGATCGGCGGATCACTGGCCGGAATTTGGGGAGTGCTGCTGGCCATCCCCCTCGCCGCTACCATCGGAGTCATCATGGAAGAATGGGAAAATCTCAAAACATAATCTGCAGGACCTTGACAAAATAAACACAAATGTTAATATAAACACATGAGAAAGTTCATTGCCAAAAACAAAAAAGCCCGTTTCAACTATGAAATCTTGGACACCATGATTGCGGGCATTTGCTTATTTGGCCATGAAGTCAAATCCATCCGCGCCGGAAAGATCAGTTTAAACGAATCATTCGCCAAAATAATTGCCGGTGAACTATGGTTGGTCGGCGCCCATATCAATCAATATGAACAATACGCAGCCAAAAACTACGACCCGACCCGCAGTCGCAAACTCCTCGTCAAACGCAAAGAAATTGATTTTCTCCTCGGTAAAACCAAAGAAAAAGGCCTCACCATTATTCCCCTGGCAGTTTTTTTACAAGACAACAAACTAGTCAAAGTCGAACTCGGAGTAGGGCGGGGCAAAAAACTACATGACAAAAGAGAAACGATTAAACGACGGGAACAGGAGAGAGATATTAGGCGAAAGTTTGGAAGGTATTAAAAACTCTTTTAAACTCTCATAAACCCTTAAAAACCCTTGCAAACTGTGTTATAAATCAAATTAGTTTTAAAGAGTTTCTAAGCGTTTATAAGAGTTTGCTATTGCTATCCGCGGAATAAATTTAAATATTGAAAACTACGTAAAATTTGAATTTACCCCGGGGATGACTTTGGCTTTGACAGATTTGTTCTTTAATTATTTGCATGTAGTGGGTTGTCATTTTATCCACTTTAAATCTCAAAAATGACAGGCATTTCAACTGCCAACTCAATTGTAGCCCGAGCTACCAACGTCTTTAACAACGTTCTTGCGTTGTTTAAAGCGCCAGCTTTCGGTTACTCTTTTGCCTAAGAAATTAGACAAACATCTCGCCCGGACGGCGCGACGGCCGGATCCGAGGTGTCATATAATTCGCGCTGCTATCAAATCGCCAACATAACGATTTGATCTAAGCCTTTTTATGTTCCTTGAACTTGGATATTTGTTGCTTTATTCGTCCATTTTCAAGGTAAAAAATGTAAAGCAACTAAACATGTAGCTAATAATTAAAAAAAAGTCTGGACGCCGGTTCGACCCCGGCCATCTCCACTTGACGGTCCTTGGGACCGCAAAGCGCCTCATTTATATTGAATGGGAGCGCTTTTTTGACCGTTCCGAAACCATTTTTTGTGTCATAGCTCAAACCCTCGGGAAATATCAAGCCGTGTATCTTCCTTTGATAATCCACATCGGACTTTTCCCAATATTTGGCTGGCGTTCCGACAAAATCCATCACACATTCTAAAGCACCTTCAAAATCAACCTCATTCAAAAAGTCAAATTTGCTCTCTAATTGATTTTTTTGTATTTCCAGTGTCTCAACCTTCATTTCATATTTTTCACGCATTACATCGCTTCTGGTATTGGTTGCCAAGTCTACGCACCTCTCAATTTCCTGATTAAATATGTTGATTTGTTTTTCTTGATCTTTCTGACCAACTATCATTTCTTTTTCTTTTCTATTCCAAATATCCTTGGCTATCACCTCAGATAATTCAATAATTTCCTTTTCTGGGCTTATTAAGGTCAACAATTTAATATATTCTCCATGCAAAATATCAGGTTCGATATTCTTTGGTTTTGCATGGCACTTAGAATCATTGCATGTATATCTAAAAACCTTTTTGCCTGAGCCATTAGTTGGAGATGAACTAGTAAAATCGTTACCACAACATCCACATTTAATTAATTTCCTTAAAGGAAAAATATCACTTTTGTTTTTACATAATTTTCTTGGCGGTTTGATATTTAACCTTATTTCAATCTTGTCTAAAGTCTCATCACTTATAATTGCTTGGTGATGGCCTTTTCTTCTATCAACATCCCATTTTTTGAATTCAATATAGCCTGCATAAAATGATGCATTGATTAATAATCTCTCAGGCAAACCTTTTTTAACATCCCTGCCATCACCATACAAATCTTTTTCTTGCAAAAACACTCTCATTTCAGAATGATTTGTTGACACACCATCACTAAATTTTTCCAAGCATTCAGCTACTATCTTTGATTCTCTTTCTTGAGGAAATAATAATTGACCATGCTCTTGTGTCTTCTGGTATTTGTAACTAAATGGGACTCTGCCAAACGGCCAATAACCTTTTTCTAATCTGGCCTTTTGTTTATCTATAACCTTTTTTCTGTTTGAGGTTCTGCCGTATTGGGCAACACCAGATAATATAATTTCCAATAATTCGGATTCTTCGGAATCGTCAAATTTAAAAGAGGGACATTCAAGTTTTGCGCCCCTTGATTTTAACTGCGCTCTTAATTCCAAATGGACCCTCACATCCCTTGCCAACCTGGAAATATCATCAATAATTACCACATAGCTATTGTGGATATTATCATCTATATATTTAATCAGTTCTTTAATGCCTGGGCGTTCTAATATTCCACCGGAAACACCTTTATCATAAAAGGTCTTTTCATATTTATAGCCAATATATTTAGCATACTGCTTGCATTTATGCTCTTGCCCTTCGATTCCATGACCATCTTTCACTTGTTGAAGTGATGACACACGGCAATAAATTAATGCTTTGGTTTTTGACATAATAAAATTTACCAAACAAACCCATTTACCTTGATAACATTATTTCTCCAGTAATTGGAGCATCAACTTTTTCACCTTTTCTCATCCTCTGGATTCTTTCCAATTCATGGATAGCTTTATACATCCTATTTTCTAACGATTTTTCATATCTATGATACTTTTCACCAAGCAATTCAATTTCTTCCGTGTCAATTTGTTGTGTATATCCCTCTTTAACAATCTTTTCCGTTTCCCATTGAGGCAAAGTGCTCTCGGTTATGGTTGGGTTAATTGTCGCTTTCATAAACTCTTTTTCAACTCGATTTAATCGAAATAACTTGAAATAACTTATCGCTATTCTTTCAGTTAACATTTCTTCAATAAAACCAACTGGCATACAGTCATTAAATAATTGGTCCATAAAACAGTCCAAAATGCCTCTTTCATAGTCTGTTACAATTTCAGACAATATCCCATGTTTCCTTGCATTAAACCTTATAATATCCTTTCCATCTTCCGTTTTAACTCCGCCTAGTTTGGCATTGTTCTGGTTTGCTAATTGTTGCTTTTCGCTTATTTTTTTCATTGTTTAAATAATCATCTATTACGATTTCAATAATTGAATACAATTTATCTCTAATTGATTTTACTTGCTCATCCGATAAATTATATTTTTGCAAATACTTTTTGCATTCTTCGACTTTTAACATCTAATCTGGAATCATTTAACCCTGATTTTTCAGTAGTTAAATCCAGCTTGTAATTAACCCCGATGATTTCGGTAGTCATATTTTGTTTTTCTCTGTCCTCTCAATGATTACTGGCTCGCCGTTCTCAACTTCTATCCTTATTTTCTGAAACTTCTTTTCTCTTATTAGATCAATTAATTTCTTATTCTTATCATCAATCTTTTCCGATGAATTTATTCTCTCTATTTTCCCATCCTTTGATATTACTTCAATTTTTGTATATTTTTCTTGCCTCAACATAAATATCAAATCAAGTTCACCTTTCTTCAATGGGACCTTTGGGTCCCTTTTTAATTTCTTATCTCCACGCTTAAATAATTTATTTACTATATTATTAATGGATATTTTTAAATAGTTGGCATTTGTAAAATTGAAATGTTCAGAGGCTTCAATCTCATCCTCGGTAGCAATATCAGCAAAACCATCTTCGAGCACAAATAAATAAACTGGATAATTTGATAATGCGAGAGTCAAATAATAACAAAATAATTTTGTTTCAATTTCTTTATCATCTTTTTCTGAATCAAACAGCCATTTTTTAACATTTAATATTTTTTCATTAGAAAAGCCAAATCGCCTTAATTCAGACATTATATGCATCCAAACATTATCTGTGGGGCTAAACTTTCTCCACTCTTTATCTGAATCCCTAGCATCATCAAGTAATCCCAATTTAGTCCAATGATTTATAATTCTGTAAGTTATATTGTTATCTTTCTTTACCTTGTATTTCTTGTTTAACCATATATCAGTTAATTCTGGTTTGGGTAGAAAATGC
>DAIRGB010000053.1:0-7587 GCA_036794765.1 Patescibacteria group bacterium
TTCTAAATTGTTAAAAATTTTAAGAAATTATCCACTCTAAAGTTATCTAGACCCTTGTTAATTCTAATGGTTTGGATTTGACCGGTAATTTTAAGATTGAAGCGTGGGTCAATAGAACTGATGACAATGGCCATACGATGGGTGTGGTGACAAAATACAATGAAGGCGAGAGTGGCGGCTATGTGTTGATGGTAGGTCGAATGGGTGAGGTTTACTGTCGAACGTTCAATAGTGCCGGTGATAGGTCTGATTCATACTCTGATTATAATGATCCAAGAAATATAACTGTTGGAAGCGGTTGGCATAAAATAGCCGCGGAGCGATTTGGTGGTACTTGTCGGGTTTATATTGATGATGTAGATGTCACCAAAGATTTTGCCGATCATAGTGAAGTTGCCGTCAGTTCTGCTCCGGTACAAATTGGGGCCGGTATAAATACATACACGGATATTAAGAATTTTATGGGTGTTATTGATGAAATAAAAATATATGATTTTGTTCCGAAACAACAAGCTAGTTTGCCTGACGCGGTTGCCAAGTGGAGCATGAATGAAAATGCGGGTGATACGGTGGCTGATGTTTCCGGTAATGGTAATGATGGAACTGCGGATGGAACGACAATCGTTGATGGAATCAGTTCTTTCTCAAGGAGTTTTAATGGATCAAGTGATTATGTTCATATTGATGATCCGCAAACAATTCCTGTGGGTAACGATCCTAGAACTGTTTCTTTGTGGTTCAACTCAAATATTACTTATGGCAGTAGGCCGGTTACTTTGTTTCAGTATGGTACTTCCAATCTTGGTCAGCAATTTTCTTTGATTGTGAGGTCTGATTGGGAACCAGGGAAATTGTATTTTTGGGGACATTGGGCGGATGCGGTGGTTAGTGAAGTTTTGGTTCCAAATACTTGGTATCATGCGGCAGTAAGTTATGATGGCACAAATGTAAGAATGTATCTCAATGGAGTGTTAAAATCGCAAACAGCGTTAGGTTTGAACACGGTAATGGATGGAAACGAGTTTCGAATAGGAAATGGAACGTGGAATGGCGATAATTCATATTGGGATGGAGAAATCGATGAACTTAAAATTTATGATTCGGCGTTGTCAGATCAACAGGTTGAAACAGATTATTTATTGAATAAGCCGGAACCAACTAAAATTGGATGGTGGCCGATGAATGAAGCTTCTGGTGACACTGCGGCAGATAGTTCCGGCAATAATAATGCCGGTATGGCTACGGGGGCGGTTGTTGATGATGGGATAAAAGGTAATGCCAGAAGTTTTTCTGGTGGGACGGATCGGGTGAGTGTTCCTGATAGTGATTTGTGGGATTTTGGTAGTAATAATTGGACGGTGGGGTATTGGGTCTATCATACTGATCCAGTAGGTTCTTATAATGCTCATATTATGCATGGTACCAATCATACTGGTGGAAAAGCTTCGTGGTTTATTCGAAGACAAGCTAGTGGTGAATTGGCAATTTTAACTTCAAATACCGGTAATAGTTGGCCGGCGACATTTCACGGAACAACTACTATCACGAGTGATACTTGGCATTATATTGTGGCTCAAAGAGATGGAAACAGAATGAGGCTTTACCTTGATGGCAGATTGGAATTTGATAAGCCTGGTGCAATAAATATTTTGGATGTAAATGATGAATTAACTATCGGTTCGGAAAAAACGACAACCGGAGTATTTGGTAATGGTATGGATGGTTTGATTGATGATGTAAAAATTTATGATTCGGTTTTGACTGCTTCAGAAATTGCCAAGGAGTATGACAATAATAGCGTAAATCATAATTTTTCAGCCCAGATTAATATTATTGGTGAAGGACGACATAACCTTCATATTTGTGCAGCCGACAATGCCGGATGGCATCGGACATGGACCGGTGAATATAATTTGGATATTACACCTCCTTTGGGGGGGAGTGTTACTATTGCTAATCTTGATAGCAATGATTACGCGCCTGATTTTAAGCTTTCTTTGGAAATCAACCGTGGTAGTGATAATGTTTCTGGAATGTCGGAAAATAATAATGATTATCTATTGGAAGTTTCAACAGTACCTTTAGTAGCAGATACTTGTACCGATTTGGGAAATATCTGGGTTGACGCGAGTGTTGATGAAATGGCCGATTCATCTTCATATTTGTTGAATGCTGCGATTGATACTTGTTATCAATTTAGATATACCGTAAAAGATAATGCGGGAAATGACACTATCTATTTGAGTAATATTGCCAAGGTGGGTGATACTCCGGCTGTGAGCCCCTTGTTTAATCCTGACACGATGGAATCAGGTAATCTACAGGTTTTATTAACTGATTCCAGGCCCAAGCAGGAAGATCATATTACTGTTTCTTATCAAAACTCAATTGCGCAAACTATCACAGATGGTAGTCTCAAATTGACTATACCAACGGAATTTGATTTGACTTCATTGACAGTGGCTGACGTCTCGATTGGTGGTAGTGACGTGGCGTGGGAAAATCCAATAGTAGATGTAGATGGAAAAACAATTGTGTTTCCGTTTATCGGTAGTTTGGATGATACCGATGGATTGATCACTATTTTGATTGGGGAGACAAATTTTGTTTTGAATCCAGAGAACACCGGCAGTTATAAATTTTTTATGGCCGGTTATGTGAGTGATGATGGAACGGGAGATCCAGTCGAGGAGTATACGGCAGATGTGGCGATAATGGATGGAGTAACAGTCACAGCCATGATTCCTTCGAGTCTGACGTTTTCTGTGTTACCAGTTGGTTTGGGAGAAGAAGTCAATAGTGAAGTTATTAATACCGAGAGTCAGGCAAGTTTGATAAATTTTAATGTGGTTGAACCTGGTAATAAAAAAGTGGCGGCTCATGACTTGAGAGTATCAACCAACGCGGCCGATGGTTTTGAAGTTACTTTGCAGGCACCGGCAGGGTTTTCTGCAGCCAATGGAGATTTGATTGCAGCTTTTCCCGGTACAAATTCGTCACCGGTGGAATGGTCTTCACCGGCGATGGGTCACCATGGATTTTTTGGTTATACGACGGAAGACGAAACTTTGGGAAGTTCTCCGATAAGTCGTTTTGCCGGTAATAGATGGGCCGGTCCTTCAAGTTCTTATCAGGAAGTTATGTATCATTTTGCACCGGTGGATGGTGTGGGGTTGGGAGAAGGAATTGCTAGGATTGGTTATCAAATCGAAATTGATGATTTGCAACCGGCGGGGGTTTATCGGAATGAATTGATTTATATTTGTACGGCAACTTATTGATGATATAAATTAAATATATTTATAAATCGCCAAATATTTGGCGATTTTTTTATGTGGTCTTAATTTATTAATGTTAAAATGGAGATGTAAGATGGTGATGAACGTGTGAAATATTTAGTAAGTTATTTTTCTTTTTTTAAGACTCGAGCATTACTTTTTTGAAGAGACTATTTATCTCAAACAAGTTAAAAAAAGAAAAAATACTACAAAAAATATTTCACACAATTAGTTAAATTTTAATTTTATCAAAATGAGAAAAATTCTAATTGGCTTTTTGTCGGTTTTGACTATTTTGAGTCAGGGGTTGTTTTCATCAATAAAAGCGGCTGATTATCAGGCGCAGTGGTTGGGGCAGAGTGATTATAAAACTTTGGTTCCTGGACAGGAGGAGGCGGTTTGGGTGGAATTCAAAAATACCGGACAAGCTGATTGGTTAAAAAAAGGTAATACTGCGGTTCATTTGGGAACGGCGCGGGATAATGATCGAAATAGTGGATTTTTTGAGGGTGATACTTGGTTGTCAAAAAATCGGATTGAGATGAAACAAGACGTGGTTCATCCGGGTGAAACGGCACGTTTTGAATTTATGATCAAAGCGCCCAGCACTGATGGTTTATACAAAGAATATTTTGGATTGGTAGTGGAGAACGTTACTTGGATGAATGATTTGGGGGTATATTGGGAATGGCGAGTGGTTGGTGGAAATGGTTTTGAGGAGATGTGCGTATCAAAGGATAGTGGAACACAAAGCGTGTCGGATGCGGGTTGTTCTTTGCCGGAGCCATGGATGTATGATTCTCGTTGGTCAACCCAGAGTCCTTATGTAAAAATGTATCCCGGGCAAAAAGCCGAAGCGTGGGTGGAGTTTGTTAATGATGGAGAAGTGGCTTGGAACAAAAGTGGAGATTTTGCTGCTCATTTGGGCACTTCCAATCCGCTGGATCGAAAAAGTTTATTTTCCAATACTTCTTGGTTGGCCAATAATCGGATTGTAATGGAACAAGACAAGGTGGAGCCCGGTCAGAAGGCGAAGTTCACTTTTCAATTGACAGCTCCCAGTCAAAAAGGAATTTATAAGGAATATTTTCGACCGGTGATTGAAAATGTGACCTGGCTTAAAGATGAGGGAGTATTTTGGACAATTGAGGTGGTGGAGAAAACCGAGGTGGACCAGCCAGATGATGATTCCGATAACGACAACAATAATGATGATTCGGATTTGGTGGCGGTGGATTTTGCGGCCAAGATGATAGAAAAAAAGGGTGAAGCTTTTTTTGGAACAGATGATGAAGGAAATATTGAATTGACCGTGCGTTATAAAAATATTGGTCAGAAAACATGGAAAAAAGATGGTCAAGATAAAGTTCAGTTGGGAACAATATTGCCATATGATCGAAATTGCGGATTTTATACCAGTGATTGGTTAAATACCCATCGCATTGCCATGAAGCAGCTTAGTGTGGCGCCAGGAGAGACTGCCGATTTTGTTTTTCATGTTAGTAAAAACGAGGTTGAAACCGGAACACATAAGGAAAATTTCGGTTTGGTGGCCAATGATAGTAGTTGGTTGGCAGGTACGGAAATATTTTGGGAAATGGTGGTAGGAAGAAGCACGGGTTGGGTGGAAGTAACGGCCGATGGTTCGTTTAAGGTAGTGGAAGGATCAAGTAAAAAAGTTTTGGACACTTTGAATTCAGGACAGGTTGTGCGGATAAATTATAGCGGAGGAAAATATCAGGTAAAATATGGTGATAAAAGTTTTTCATCAAGTGATTTTATACGTTTGGAGGGTGGAAAAGATCGCGTGATGACTGTATTGTCTTATGACGATCTAAAATCTTGGAATAGCGGTATCAATGATAATCAATTTCGAGATACGATCGAGGTGAGATATTCTCCCGCGAGTCAGTCTTTGTGGACAATCAACGAATTGTCGATGGAACAATATGTAGCGGGAGTAGCGGAGACAAGTGATTCTTCGCCGATGGAATTTATCAAAGCCTTGGTGATTGCCCAGAGGACTTATGCGGTTTATCTTGTCAATAACGGTGGTAAACATCCGAGTGATTTTGTCGATGTTTACAATAGTGTCAATGGTAATGGCGATGATCAGGTGTATAGAGGGTATGGTTTTGAAATTAGAAATAAAGAAGTGAAAAAAGCGGTGGAAGCGACGAAGGGAATGGTGGTAAAATACAATGGTAAAATAGCGATTACGCCTTATTATTCTCATGCTGATGGGCGGACGAGAAGCTGGGAAGAGGTGTGGGGGAGTAAAAATTATCCTTATTGTGTTTCAGTAGAGGATCCATATACCGAAGGTATGAGTTTGTATGGTCATGGAGTAGGAATGAGTGCATTGGGAGCGATGAAATTTGCTGAGAAGGAAAATAAAACCTATGACTGGATTTTGAAATATTATTATACCGGAATAGATATTGATAGTTATGATACTGATAGTATGAGAGTGCGGGTTGGGATTTATAAGATTTAAGTCGAAGATTTGATATTTGAAAAACTATTTTAAACTCTCTGAAACTCTTAAAAACCCTTATAAACAAAAAAAGTTTCTAGGTCCTCCAGAGAGTTTCCAAGTTTTTTAAATGGTTTTGTGTTTTTTATTCTTGGGAACTAGAAATTAAAAATTGTTGTCATGCGTTTGTGGTCAAAAATTGGGCGGAGAAGAAAAAAGACGGGGACGATGTTGAAAAAGACCGGTTGGTTGGATGGTATTTTTGTGCGGGTTAAAAAATCCAATCGGAGAAAGATTCGTCAGGCAGTGCGGACACAGAAGCCTGTGATTGATACTGGCAAGGGTATCGATTTCAAAATGATGGTTCGTTCTCGATTGTTTAATTTTGTGATTGTGGCGGTGGTGATATATATGGCAGTATTAACGGGAAAAGAGTCTTTGGCTAATTTTTATCAAGCCAAACAGTTGAGTAAAATTGAAAATGAGAACAATATTATTCGCAAAAAAAATCAGGAAGCAGTATATTTGTTGGAGTATTACAAAACCGAGACTTATGCGGAGTTGGAGGCGCGCAAACATTTGAATTTGAAAAAGAAAGGTGAGCAGGTGGCGGTTGTGGCAGATGATGGTCAAAATATTGAAAATATCACTGAGGAAGAGGATAATAAGGTAGAGTCGCGTTCGAATCCAAAAAAATGGTGGGATTTTTTGTTTGCGGATTTGAGCAATTTACCGGATTAGCTTATTTGATACTAGGTTTTAGGTGCTGGATATTAGGTATTAGGATTTTGAATAGATAATAAGTAGTGGTTTCTAAAAACTTTCCCAGAAATTTTCTAAAAAATGTATTTAACAAAAAAATTGTCGAAGAAATTTTTTTGTAGAGGAGGGGCAAATCCGGTAGTGGAATGAAAGACAAATACTTTTGGCTTTCATGGAACGATAGGATTTAGTCCCGATGGGGAGAGGTGCAAGAGTGGTTTAATTGGCAGTCCTGGAAAGACTGTGTGCTCGCAAGGGTACCAAGGGTTCGAATCCCTTCCTCTCCGTTTTTTGTCGTAAGTTTGAAGTATATCAAAATATACTTTTTTTTAATGTTTTTAATAACTAGTCATGATAAAAAAATTGGTAAATATGTTGCCGGCAAGTTCTCGTTGGCGATTGGCTTTGAAAACTATTCCTTTTGTGTTGATCATCATAATAGTCAAGTTTGTGGTGCATTATTATGGGAAAGAGTTTTTGTCTTTAAATTCATTGTTTACTGCCATTATTTCTGCCAATATATTTTTAATCGGTTTCTTGATATCAGGTACTTTGGTTGATTATAAAGAGAGTGAAAAATTGCCGGGTGATTTGGCGGCTAGTCTGGAGACGATGGCGGATGAAGGTTTGATTATCTATAAAAACAAAAAGAGCCAAGAAGCAAAAGTTTTTTTGCGTAAATTATTTCAATTTAACCAGTCTTTAGTTAATTGGTATAATAAAAAAGAAAGACTATTCAATTTCGACAATTATTTCTACGACACTGGGATTACTAGTTTTAATATGGGTTATATTGGAAGTTGTTTCACCACATTAGGCGGTTAATTATAAAATGAAAAAATATATAATCAATAAAAATTATGGCATATTTTAATAAAATTGGTTTACTTATATTAAATAATGATAAAACTAAATGTTTGGTTTGTGAAAAGGATCATTTTACCTCAGATTTTATCATGCCTGGAGGACAACTAGAAAAAAATGAAGACGAGGTGGAATGTCTAGCGAGAGAAATATTGGAAGAAATGTCTGTCAAACTTGATAGGAAAAATCTAAAATACATTGACGAAT
>DAIRGB010000095.1:0-1565 GCA_036794765.1 Patescibacteria group bacterium
ATATGAAATTTATGCGACAAGAAGCGAATCGCGTTTCCGAGAACACCAAATAAAAACAACTAAAGAAAAGAAAAAATTTATTGAAAAGTTAACGGTTAATTTAAGGGAAGATGTTTGATGAGGCAGAAAAAAAAGTTAAAAGTTTTTTTAACCGGTTTTGGAAAAATCGACAAGGAAGAATAGTCTCCGCGTTTTTATTAACGGTTATGATTATTTTACCCGCCTATTTTTTCTTTTTCTCTCAAAAAACAGAAGCGGCATGGTGGAATGATTTGTGGATGTATCGGAAAAGTATTGCGGTGGCCAATTCTTCCGGAGGAGAACTGACCAATTTTCAAGTCAAGATTTTGGACAATAAAGATCTTTCGGCTGATATTACCGCCGGTAAAATTCAAAGCGATTTGGATGATTTAAGGTTTACCGATATCAACGGCAACGTTTTGCCCTATTGGATAGAAGATACAACCACTACTAGCGTGGATGTTTGGATTAAAATGTCAAAAATTCCCACCAGTGGAGCAACGGTGTATATGTATTACGGAAATACGAATGCCACCAACGCTCAAAACGGGAATAATGTATTTGAGTTTTTTGATGATTTTAATGGAAACAGTTTGGATACAAATAAATGGAACACACATAGTAGCACAGTAGGAACAATTTCTGTCAGTGGGGGTGAGCTCACTATAAGTAATGTAAACGGAACCGCATCTGACTATATTGGAATCGATTCTAAAACGACTCCAATGAGCACTGAAAAAATATTAATGGCCAGATCGAAAAACACAAATGGTCGTCATTCGCAAGTTATAGGTTTTTCCGATGATCCATTTGGGCCTTTTCCTCACGGAGAGGCAAACACAAATGGCGTCACTCTTTATAGCAGAGCGGATGCTTCAACGGCTACTTGCAGTTTGAGAAATGGTTCAAATACTGAATCTCTCACGCCCAGCGATCAAGTTTATGCCAGTTATTCAGTGGTTTCAATAAATTGGGCTTCGGCGAATGCGATAAACATTTATAAAAATGGAAGTCAAGTTTGTTCAAGCACATCAAGTTCAATTCCAACCGGATCATTTGCAGTAACTTTTTCGAATGATGGATGGTCAAATGTTAATGGTGGGGGAGCTGATACCATTTCGGTTGTTGATTGGGTGGCTGTCCGCAAATATGCTTCTTCTGATCCCTCTGCCGGCACGCCGGCGGCGGAAGAAAAATCAGTCGGGCCGGTGGCGTATTGGAGTTTTGATGAGGGGACGGGGACGACGGCGAATGATGGGACTAGTAATAATAATGATGGGACGTTGACTAATATGTCTTCTACCGCTTCGCCGACTTCCGGTTGGCAGACGGAAGACAAGTGTGTGAGTGGGAAGTGTTTGGCGTTTGATGGGACGGATGATTATGTCGGTACTCCTAATTTTAGCTATAACCAGGACATGACTTTTGCTACATGGTTTAAAACTCCAACACTTACCAATCAAGCAGGTATTATTGGGAATGATATTGACGCCGTAACCAATATGTCGGCCAATGTTTGTGGGGGGATTTATAGAATTAACAAT
>DAIRGB010000054.1:0-7249 GCA_036794765.1 Patescibacteria group bacterium
ATTTGGTTTACTCAAAACTTCGACTGCTGAGGAAATTGGAGACAAAACAGGCGTTGATTTTCTTCAGGGAATTATTGAAGAAGGAATATATTCTTCTCATTTTTTTGAGAAGTTAAAATTTTATTATAATAACCGTTGAAGTTGAAATGGAAAAATTTTTCCCAAAATTATATCCCGAAGATAGACCGATACCCAGCAAGAAAATGTCGGTAAAGACCCTGACGTCCAGTGTGTTTGTGATTGACGCTATGCCTTTTGGTACGGTTTACGACAAAAAAACCGTTAAGATGGATCCTTTGGACCGGGGAGACAATAGGAAAATTTTGCTTGAAAGAGCGAGAATAGTTTTGGATACAACAAGAAGAGGGTTCAAACTGGAGGAAAATCCGAGAGAATTAAAGGCAGAAGATATGTTAAAAGACCATGAGTTATTGAAGAATGTAAATGATGCTGGATTTGATTCTAAAATAATTAAAGTCCTGACGGAAATAAAAAGATATCTTTTGAAATGGTTTAACGGGTCATAAAATTGAGTAAGGATCAACATCGATCGTCCAGCCATCTGGTATCATAGTTAAAAACTGCTGCAGATTTTGACCCTTGAGAATAATGTGCCAGCGGAATTTGTTTTTTATTTTGTGTAAAAATGTTGGTGATGGACCCAGGATAGCCTGTAGGTCTTTATTTTTTTGCGTGGAAAATGCCTGGTTCAAAGTTTTGAAAACTTTGATTACTTCACTTCGACATTTTGTCTGGTCAGGAGATTCATATAACAAACGTACAAGATTAACAAAAGGGGGAAAAAGACTTTTTTGACGTTCGATTAATTCGGAATAGGCAAAAAGTTGATAATCTTCTTTGGTCAAGGTTTCCAACAAAGGATTTTCCGGATCAAATGACTGGATAAATACCTTGCCAGGGGTTTGACCACGGCCAACACGACCAATCAATTGCAGTAAGAGCGAAAAATTTCTTTCCGTAGAACGAAAATCCGGGAGATTGAATCCGGCATCGGCATTGATAATCCCGATTAAATCGACATTGGGCAAATCCCATCCCTTGGCGATCATCTGGGTTCCGATCAAAATATCCGCCTGATGCGATTTGAAACTGGCAAAGATTTTATGATGGGCATTTTTGGCCTGAGTGGTATCGTGATCCATTCTCAAAATTCTAGCTTCAGGGAATAATTGACTGGTGTCTTGATGGACTTTCTGAGTACCGGCGCCATAAAATTTGATAGCGTGGCCGGAGCATTGGGGACAGGTACGAGGGTTTTTCCCCTGTTGCCCGCAGTGATGGCAGACAAGTGATTCCTGGTTGAGATTAATATGATATGTGAGTGGAATATGGCAATTGGAACAAAGGGCTACATAGCCACATTCCCGACAGAATACATAGGTAGCCAAACCACGACGATTGAGAAATAAAAGAATTTGTTTTTTTTCAGTCAAAGCTTGCCTGATAGCCAATTGTAATGAATAGCTAAGCAAACTTTTGTTTTTGGCAGCAAATTCGTCACGCAAATCGATCATAAAAAATTCCGGGCGCCGGTATTTTTGTGGAGATGACAACTCAGATATTGCCTGATTTAGGCGTAATAATTGATAGTGTCCTTTTTTCGCTTGCCAAAATGTTTCCAAACGAGGAGTGGCACTACCTAGAATCAATTGGGAATTGGTCAATTCGCAATATTTTTTGGCTACAGTTACTGCGTGATAACGAGGGGTCATGTCTTGTTTGTAGCTGAATTCGTGCTCTTCATCAATGATAATCAGACCCAGATTGGGAAGGGGGGTAAAAAGTGCCGAGCGAGAGCCAATAACTATGCTGGCTTGCCCATTAAAGATTTTCATCCACTGATCATGTCTTTCGCCTAGGCTCATATGGGAGTGATAAATTGCCAGTTTGCCTTGGAATCTTTCCAAAAAACGAAGAATGGTTTGAGGCAACAATGCTATTTCCGGAACTAGGACTATTACGTTTTTTCCTTTTTGAATAGTAGCGGCGGCCGCTTGCAAATAGATTTCTGTTTTTCCGCTTCCGGTACGACCAAAGAGAAGAATAGGTTTTGGATTCGTTTGTTTGCTTTGATGTTGTATTGCTTGAAGAGCCTGGGCTTGATCAATAGTGAGTGAAAAATTGGGAATATTTTTAATTCCTTCCAAGACTTCAGGTGATCGAACAATTTTTTCTTTATGAGAAACAAGCAAATTGTTTTTTATCATCAAATCCAGGGTAGTACGGGAAATTTTTAACTCTTGCCGAATAGTTGTCCAGGAAGCGGAACGTCTGTATTTGAGAAAATCGATAATTGATTTTTGTTTGTTGGTTTTTGGTTGAATAGTGGTGCTATTTTTTGCTGGATTAAGCGAAATCATCTCTTTAATTTTTGGTTTTACGGCAGGCGGAAGAAGGCAATATTTTTTAATAATCAAACCTTTTTTGACTAGAGTTGATAGCTCTTTTTGACTCTTTGGGCCAAATTTTTCAGAGATAATTTTTTCTGGTGCTGGTTTTTTTGTATGAAATAAAAAATTGATAATTTTGTTTTCAGTTGATCCTTTGTCGGTTTTTTTTGTTCCCAAATAATAGACTGGAATTATCGATTGAGTAACAAATGAGGGTATCATGGCGAAAATTGCTTGCCCCGGGGAGCAAAAATAGTAATCAGAGATAAAATTGGCGAGGGCGATTTGATATTTATTTAGAATAGGTTTTTTATCGATAATTTGTTGGACGGATTTTAATTTGTATCCAAGTGGGCCTCGGTTGTGAATGGCAACAACAACCCCATAAACCAAACGACGACCAAACGGGACTAGGACCAATTGACCGACCTGAATCGAGTCAGCTAGTTCTTGTTTGATTAGATAAGTATATCCTTCTTTTTGCGCGTGGCCGGTTTTACTATCGACAATAATCTGACAATATTTGTTATTCATGTTTTTATTATAACTTGGCAAGAACTAAAAAGCAGATAAATATTTTATCTGCTTTTTAGTTCTAAGTTATTAATTTTTTAGCGTGATTTGATCATTTTTATTGTCAAAGCCGTCATAATTGATAAATTTGTAGTATTCGCGCAGTTTTTTTAGCTTTTCCCGGGCGCCATCTTCTTTGATAGAATCAAAGACGATTTTGCTTTCTTCGGGAGTTACTTTGGCTTTTTGACAAATTTTCTTGTGGACCACTTTGACTACGGCTAAGTCCAAGTCTTCATCGGGCATTTCCAGCTTTCGAAAATTGTTTTCTAACATGTCGCCTCCTTTAGGCAAATTAAAAAAGTCACAATATTTATTTTATGACTTTTTATACTTTTTTGACAGGTTTTTATTTTAGAAAATTAGAGATTAAATAATTTGATTGCGTTTTCCGAGGTGTTTTTCCCTACTTCCTCAATAGGCATGTCTTTTAATTCAGATATTTTTCTGGCAACTTCGACTACAAATGAAGGTTCGTTTATTTGCCCACGATATGGCACGGGGGTAAGATAAGGAGTGTCTGTTTCCAATAGAATACGATCAATAGGAGTTTGTCTGATTGTATCCAAAATATTTTCATCGCTGGTATAGGTAATGCTGCCCGTAAATCCGATGTAAAATCCCAGATCCAAAATTCTTTGGGCCAATCCCCAGTCTCCTTCAAAACAATGCCATACACCTCTGATTCCTTCGGATTTGTAGAGTGATAATATTTCCATAACATCGTCAGACGCACCACGAGCATGAACGATAATAGGCTTGGCTTCTTGCGAAGCAATTGAAATCAATTGCTGAAATATCTTGCGTTGATTTTCGATGGTATTGGAATTGCGATGATAGTCCAGACCGATTTCGCCAACCGCGACAATCTCCGGATGGGCGATTAATTCGGCCAGGGCTTGCATATTTTCTATACTGGCGGAATCGACATTGTTGGGATGAACTCCGGCAGCGGCAAAGATTAAATCGTTGCTTTTGGCCATTTCAAAAGCGGAAATAGAACTAGCCAAATCTATCCCGGGATTAATTACGTGAGTAACATTGGCCTCTTTGGCGCGTTTTATAACATCTTTGATATCTGGGTATTGGGCGAGATTAATGTGACAATGAGAATCGATAAACATAAAACAAAATTAATAATTAACAATGAAAAATGAATAATAAAATAATTTATAAATTATTACAAAAACACGTAGGCTAAACAGCAGATGATGACGACGAAAGCGAATAATTTTTTCTTTTTTATTCTTTCTTTTAGTAAATAAACGGAAATGATTGTAGTTAAAATCGGATAAAGAAGTCCGATTAGACTGGTTTTGGCAACTCCGATGTATTTAAAACTATAGTAAGACAAAACCATGGTTAATACCGCGAATAAAGCGATTACCCAGGTTTGCCAAAGATTTTTTTTGGTAGCTAGTTTGAATTTGTTGCGAAAACTAAAATAAAAAATAAAAGCGACAAAACCGGTGCGTATAAAATACAGAGAAGCAGGACTAAACACGTTGAGCAGTTGATTAATAAACAAACTTTCAATCGAGGCAAGAATAATTGAAAGTAGTAATGGTACGGTTATCGAAAAATTGTCGATTCGCCAGCGATGAACATGACTAATAAATAATGTGGGCGCTGCTACCAAGGCGGCAATTATTATCTTGTCATTGCGTTCATCCGGGATTAAAAGTAAAGACAGGAAGATAGTAAAAAGGGGCTGAGTAATAGATATCAACTGAAAATCAGTCAATGATTCTTTTTGCAGACAGGCATAATAAAAATAGTTCCAGATAGCTGCAAGTGAGATCATACACACAAAGGCGAGGATCGATTCCCAATTCCAAAACAATTCCCAATTTACACCTCCTAGCCAGGGCAAAGTAAAAGAAGTGGTTAAACAAAGGAATATAAACAGCCAGATCATGAATGACAGAACGTGCATTTTTTCACGAGAAAGAAGATGTTTGTTGACGGTAGTGGCAATTACATTGGCTAGCGCCGAACCTAAAGCGTAGAACATCAATACAATTTTTAATTTTTAATTTTTAATTTTTAAACAAATATTGTTTAGAAACTAAAAGTTAGAAATCGATGCTATTGTATTCTGGGAAATAATGGGTTTATGGGTTGAATTTCGACACCTGATTTAAGTTGTCCCCAGGTTAATAATTGTTGATACTTTTCGGCATTGTCTGTTTTATTTTTCGAACTATCAAGATAATCTTGGTCGAGAGCAACCAATATTTTTTGGGAAATTTTTGGAGCAATGGGTTCTAGCAATAAGGCAATTAGTCTGATCGTTTCAATTAGATTTAAAATAACCGTTTTTAGTTTGACGTTATTACTGTTTTTCGCTAATTCCCAAGGCTTCTGGTCATCCACATATTTATTGGCGACTTCGATCATAAGCCAAATTTCTTGCAATAATAAATCTGTTCGACCAAATTTTTCCTGATTAAAATCATATGAGGAAATATCCGGAATGTTAATTGGGATATCTTTTTCTAGTGTGGCGCTTGAAAATATTTTGCCAGCAAAATATTTTTGATTCATAGCAATAACGCGTGAAACTAGATTACCGAGCTTGTTGGCCAATTCTGAGTTGTATATTTCCTGAAAACGCTCAACTGTCATGTCACTATCTTGAAAAGCACTGATTTCTTTTAATAAAATTAGGCGCAAGGCATCTGGTCCGTATTTGGCTGTAAGTTCTTGAGGGTCAATCACATTTCCTAGACTTTTACTCATCTTTTGCCCGCCACTAAGAATATGGCCATGGGTATAAATAATTTTAGGCAAAGGCAAATCTGCAGCCAACAAGATTGCCGGCCAAATAGCAGCGTGAAAACGCAAGATATCATGACCGATCAAATGAATATTAGCCGGCCAATATTCCCGAAGTTTACTGTTTTGATCAAAATAGTTTATACCGGACAAATAGTTGGTTAATGCATCGCACCAAACATACATTACTTGACTCTGATCACCGGGGACCGGCACTCCCCAAGGCATTTTTTCTTGGGAACGGGAAAAACTGACATCCAAAAGCCCGTCTTTTAGAAGCGACAATATTTGGTTCTCGCGTTCTTGCGGCAATATTTTTAATTCACCTGAAGTTATTTTTTGTAAAATAATTTCGGAAAACTGGGATAATTTAAAAAAATAATTTTCTTCCGAGATTAATTCTGGTTTTTTGAGGTGATCGGGACATTCTCCTTGTTTGTTGAGTTCATTTTCTTTTTTGTAGGCTTCACAACCGGAACAGTAAAGACCGCTGAATTGTTTTTTTTCCAGAAGTCCTTTGTCCTGCAGCCTACTCCATATTTCAAAAACTGTTGGCCAGTGTTTTTTCTGGTCTGTAGTTCGAATGAAATCACTATAAGACACCTGATGGTCGTTGATCATTTTTTTGACTAAAGAACTAATATGATCAACGTATTCTTGTGGTGTTTGATTATTTTTCAAGGCTGTATGATAAATCTTGGAACCGTTTTCGTCCGTGCCAGTGAGAAAAAATACATCTTTTCCCAATAATCTTTGCAGACGGGCAATGGCGTCCGCTTGAAATGTCTCCAAAGCAAAACCAATGTGGGGTTTACTGTTGGCGTAAACAATAGAGGTGGTTATGTAAAATTTTTGGGACATGTTTGCAAATTAACAATGAATAATTAACAATTAACAATTGATAATAAGTAGCAAGTTTAATTATTTACTTGAGCCTTGTTACTTGATATTTTTTTCTATGACATAGTATAACTTTTTCCACTCGGTTTGTGCTAGAGTTTGGGCTCTTCTGGTAGGATCTATTTCTGCTTTGACCAATAGAATTTTAATCTGGTCTTTAGGCAGTTTGTAACCAGACGATAAATTATTGAGAATGGTTTTTCGGCGAGAAGAAAAACCAATTTTGATCAAACGGAAATAGTCTTCAAAATTATCTGTATCCGGGGTTTTAATATTATTCACCGCCAAAATAGCGGAATCTACTTTAGGGATTGGCCTGAAAGCTGATTTATCAACTTTACAGATCAGTTTGGGCTGGCCATAAGCATTGATTAGATTTGATAGCTTGGTTTGATTATCGGGCGCGGCTATAATTTTTTTAGCGACTTCATATTGGATCATCAAGACGATTGATTGCGGCAATGATTGACCAAACTGGAAAATATTTCTGAAAATCAAACCGGTGATGTGATATGGAATATTGGCAACAATTTTATATTTTTCGCCTTTAATATATTGTCGCCAATCAATATCATTGAAATCGGCGT
>DAIRGB010000055.1:0-7135 GCA_036794765.1 Patescibacteria group bacterium
GTAAGAAAGAAGTTGATTCTCATGCAAAATTATTTTGCAGTAAAAAAATTATTCCTGATTTGATTGATACCGATGTAAAAAATTTCCTCCCAAAAGACGAGGAAATTTGCACTAAATTATGCAACCAGGATTATAATATTATGATGGTAAATTTGATTAAAAATGCTGCGGAATCTTTTGATAAAAAAAGAAGCAGGATTGAATTGGAGTTGCGAAAGGAGATTATCGGAGAAGAAAATAATGAGTTTCTTTCGATCAAACTTACGGACAATGGTTGTGGAATAGAAAAAAATGATTTGAATAGGATATTTGAGGAAGAATTTTCTACAAAAGAAAAATCTGACACTATCGCTTTTGGAAGAGGGTATGGATTGCCAATAGTAATGGACATTGTGCAAAAGGCGGAAGGAAAAATAGAATGTGTCAGTGAAAAAAGTAAAGGTACTTGTTTTTCAATTTTGTTGCCGATAATTTCGTAAACGAAACAAAAAAAAGATAAAACGATTCCCATATAGTGAAAATAAGTATATACTCACTCTGTTATGAATATAGAATTGTTAATTTGGTAAAAACTTTATGGGAAATTTTAATCGAGGTAATAGATCGAGTGGCGGCAGAGGTTTTGGAGGCCGCAGATTTGGTGGCGGAGGAGGAAGAGGTATGGGACGACCGCAGATGCATCAAGCTACTTGCAGTGAATGCGGAGAGGAATGCGAAGTTCCTTTTCGACCAAACAATGACAAACCCGTGTATTGCGATGATTGTTTTGGAGAAAAAAAAGGTGGCGGTTCCAGAAGATCGGATAGAAGAGAGGCTGATTTTGGGAACAGATCAAAATTTAATGATAAAAAAATGCATGATGCTATTTGTGATAGTTGCGGAGATCGATGCCAAGTTCCTTTCAAACCAACCAGTGGTAAACCGGTGTTTTGTAGTGAATGTTTTGAAAAAGAAGGGGGCGGGGCAAGAAAAAACAAGAGAGATGAATATAGGTCGGAACAAGCGGAAATTATTGACAATAGTTACGAAATTGGACAGATTAAAGCGGAATTATTTGCTTTAAATAGCAAACTGGATAACATATTGCATATTTTAAATAAAACAGAGACGAACGAGAAACCAAATAAGAAGGAAGTTGCCAAAAAAAGTGGCAAAAAAAATAAGACGGAAAATATTGAAAAACTGCCTATCGGAAAAAAGAAAACAACTGCCAAAAAGCCTAAGAAATCGAAGAAAAAATAGCTTTCGTATTTTTAATTATTCAAAGACACAACTTAATGTTGTGTCTTTTTGTATTCGATACGTTCGCGTAATATCCTTTCTTGTAGCGAATTACGGTTTTTTGGAAATTCTGGAAAATCAATGTCATCTTGCTTTTTGGCCATTTCAAGATATTTGAGTCCTAATTTACATTCATTGATTTGAAAAAAATAGTCACTAATTTGCCACATTAATAAACTATTAGTTTTGTTTTCAGATAGTTTTTGTTCCAATTTTTCGATTTTTTTTCGAATATCGTCTTTTTCCCAGGGAGCAAGGTATTCGAGGCTCATAAAAATATGAAAATATAATTTGATAAAGACTCTTGGCTCAAAGTTGCAATAATAAAATTTTAACAAAAAATTTTGATGACAAATAGGGGAAAATTTTGAATCAATAATATAAACCACGTAATTTTTGAAGACGTGGTTTATATTTTATCTGTTGTCAAAGGAGATACTGTTAATATGATTTTTGACGACGGAAATTTGGCTTGGACCATCGGGATTGTCCATTGCGAGGAAAATAATTTCGAGAATGTTGATTTCTCGAAGAAGATCTTCTTCGAGATGATTGTCTAGGGCTACTATCGGCAGACGTGATTGGATAGGGATGTTCTTCGATAACCGGAATGGTTTGTTTGATTAAATTATTTATGTCACGGAGATATTTTTTTTCTTCCTGATCGCAAAAAGATAAGGCGATACCAGCAGCACCGGCACGGCCGGTACGACCGATGCGATGGACATAGGTTTCAGGTAGGTTGGGAATATCATAGTTGATCACATGTGACAATGATTCAATATCTAGTCCCCTAGCGGCTATATCGGTAGCAACCAAAATCCTAGTTCGTTTGTTTTTAAAATTTTGTAAAGCGCGCTGACGGGCGTTTTGCGACTTGTTGCCATGAATCGCTTCGGCGCTAATGCCAGCTTGATACAGATATCTAACGACACGATCGGCACCAAATTTGGTCCGGGTAAAGACAAGAGCGGAAGCGATATTGTTTTCTTTAATAACGTCAATCAAAAGAGATCTCTTTTTTGATTTTTCGACATAATACATGGATTGCTGAACCGTGGTGGCCGTTGAAGAAACCGGATTGACTGCTACTTTCACCGGGTTGACTAAAATTGTTTTCGACAGATCATTGATGGCTGAAGGCATAGTAGCACAAAAAAACAGGTTTTGGCGGCGGGGAGGTAAAAAATTGATTATTTTTTTTATATCATGAATAAAACCCATATCCAGTAATCGATCGGCTTCGTCCAGGGTAAAAATTTTAACAAAAGACAAATCAATATAGTGTTGATTGATCAAATCAAGCAATCTTCCAGGAGTGGCGATTAAAATATCAATTCCGGCACGTAACATTTTGGTCTGGTGAAATTGGCTGACGCCACCATAGATTACGCCATGTCGGAGGCGAAGATATTTGCCATATGAAGAAAAATTTTCGCTGATTTGGATAGCCAGTTCTCGAGTAGGGGTAATAATCAGTGTTTGGATATTTCTACGGTAACTAGATTTTTTTTGGTTTTTTTGATCTTTGTGAAGAAGTTGCAAAATCGGGATAGCAAAAGCGGCGGTTTTGCCGGTTCCGGTTTGAGCACAACCGAGCAAATCTTTTTGATCGAGTATTACAGGAATAGATTTTGATTGAATAGGAGTCGGTTCGAAATATTTTTCGGATTTAATGGCATCCAAAAGTGGCTGAACAAGATTGAGATCGGAAAAAGTCATAGAAAAAAGTTATACTAATAAACTGTAAAAGCAGAGATTTGTTTGAAGTTGACCCACATGTTCTAATTCAACTCGAAAAATATCACCGTTTAAACGTTGATTGATTATAAAGTATATTCTTGTAGTTGGCAAACTTTGTTGCAAAAATTTGTTTTTTTGAAATTTGCCAGCCTCAGGTTAATTTGTTATTTTATAAGCATTATATGAATAAAGAGACGCTATGGAAAATATCCTGGAAAGAGAGGAAAAATCATTGGATAGAGAGAACCATTTTGACCAAAAAATTGAAAAACAAACTTACAATAGATTGATCGTTGATTTGTCTGATAGTCAAATCAAAGAAGACGCAAGGGAAGAGATTTTTAGGGCGTTTTTAGAAGAAAGAGATAGAAAAACGGTATTGCCGGAATTGTACGAGTTGGTTAAGGACAAACCATTTATTGTTAGATTAATTATAAAAAATACACCCGAAATGGGGAAAAAGATGGAATATTTTGATACAACTTATACTTTTATAGAAAACACCAAAAAACCTCTGGAAAAAAATAGATTGCTCAACGAATTGTTTAATATCAAAAATGGAAATATTGACTAATCCCAATGTCTTTTTGCGGCAAAAAATGAAAAAAGTCGAAGTGTTTGATCACAACTTGCAGGATTTTGCTCGTGATTTTATTGAGACTATGTTGGAAAAAGATGGGGTGGGATTGGCCGCAACCCAGATCGGAGTGGACAAGAGAATCATTGCCATTAATTTGGATAAGAAAGAGGGTTATCCGGATGATTTGCTTATGCCGATGGTTTTGGTTAATCCGGAGATTTTGGAGGCATCAGCTCAACAGCTTGAAATGGATGAAGCTTGTTTGAGCGTACCGGGTCTGGTCGGATCAGTGGTTCGACCGGAAGAAGTAATCGTTACCTATCAGAATACAAAAGGAAAACAATATCACGTTGATGCCGATGGTTGGCTGGCGAGAGTATTGCAACACGAGATTGATCATCTGAATGGGATTTTATTTATTGATAGAATTTCAGACAAGAAAAAATTGCGGAAATATCAGATAAAAAACAATAATCAAGAGAAATGAATATAAGTGATCAGAAAATCGTTTTTATGGGAACGCCCGAGTTTGCGGCGGGGATTTTGCGGTCGTTAATAGAAAATAATTTTAATGTGGTTGGGGTGGTGACGGCACCGGATCGACCTAAAGGGCGAGGTCGGAAACTGGCTATATCAGAAGTTAAAGAACTGGCCACACAATTTGAACTACCAATCTTGCAACCGGAAAATGTGAAGACTGAAGATTTTTTTCAACAACTTGCAAGCTGGCAACCTGATTTGATTGTGGTTGCTGCTTATGGACAGATTATCAAAAAGAATATTTTGGACTTGCCGAAATATGGCTGTATAAATGTTCATGCTTCTCTACTTCCAAAATATCGAGGGGCTTCGCCGATTCATTATGCCCTACTTAATAGCGAACAGGAAACCGGGATTACTATTATGAAGATGGATGAGGGGATGGATACCGGGGAAATAATTAACAATGAAAAAATAAAAATTAATAATAATGATAATTTGATTTCTCTGTATAGTGGTTTGGCGGATTTGGGGGCGAAATTATTGATTAAGACAATACCGGATTATATAGCCGGGAAAATTGAATTGAAAAAGCAAAACAATAATCTGGCGAGCTATACCAAGATAATTACCAAGTCAGACGGCAAAATTGATTGGAGCATGAAGGGACAAGATATTTTAAATAAAATCAGAGCATTTAACCCCTGGCCGGGCACTTTTGCCAATTGGCAAGAAAAAAAATTGAAGATTCATTCTGCAAGGTTGACTGAGAGGAAATTTTCACCAGGTGAAGTAATGATTGAAAACAAAAAAATTTATGTGGGAACGGCTGATTTTGCTCTGGAAATTATTGATTTACAACTTGAGGGAAGAAAAACTGTTTCAGCCGAAAATTTTGTATTGGGAAATAAGAAGATAGATAAAGCCAAGTTGTCATAAATTGAGTTGATTTGACTATTTTTATCACCTATAATAAGATTTGTGTGAGATTTATATTTGTTTTATATCAGAAGAGAAATTATGTTAATGATCAGATTGGCTCGCTTTGGCAAGAAGAAACAACCTTTTTATCGTTTGTCCGTGGCGGAAAGAAAGCATAGTCCAAATGGTAAGAATACTGAGTATATAGGCATTTACAATCCAAAAAGCAAGGAATTGAGATTGGACCAAGAGAAAGCGAAGTATTGGTTGAGTAAAGGTGCCGGTTGCTCCAGGACTGTAGCTATGTTGTTTGTCAAAGAAGGTTTGTTGAAAAAAGAAGGTTTGCCGGTCAAATATTTGCATGCCAGAACAAGAAAGAAAAAGAAACAGTCAGAATCAGAGGCAGCGTCACAAACCGCTGCTAGTACGGCAGAGCAACCAGCTGCCTAGAGCGGATGCCAAAATTGAATTCAGTCAGAATTGTTGCTATAATATTTTTGAAGTGTCTCGTGAGCTGGTAAATTTTGTTTTGGTCGATAATAGCAATATATTTTTACTAGTGACTTTGGACACGGTTTTCTAAATAGTTTATCAGTAAGAAATATTTGAAGGAGTGAAATGGGTGACGAAAAAAGACAAGATCAGGAATTTATAGAATTTATCGTCAAAGCGATTGTTGATATTCCTGATAAAGTCAGAACAGAAAGAATTATCGACGAACGAGGTGTTTTGATTACTTTGTATGTTGACCCGACCGACATGGGTAAAGTAATTGGAAAAGAAGGTCGCACGGCTAAGGCTATTCGAACTTTGTTGAAAGTTTTGGGTGCCAAAAATGAAGCTCGCGTTACTATGAAGATTGTTGAACCAGAAGGTGGACGCGCAGTTGATTTGGGTGGCGACGAAGACCTATAATCTCTAAAAAAGAAAGTAACAAATAATACCTCCGTTTGGGGGTATTATTTTTTTGGATTAATAATATAATTAGATTAAGAAAAATTTTCAGTTCTCAGTTTTTCCCTCACGGGACCGAACTGTTGCTGGCAATTTCCAAAAAATTTCCAATGATCAATTTCCGATGAATGATCTGCTTGGAAATTGGAAATTGAGATTTTTTTGGAAATTGATCATTGGAAATTGGAAATTAAATGTTTTTTTATGTGGCAGGAAGGACTAAAACTAGCGATGGCCGGATTGATGATAATTTTTGATTTGTTTGGGATTAACCAGGCGAATCAATTGGTGATTGATACAACCACAAGATTGGGTATTGAACAGCCTTATGCAATAAATGATAACGTGGAAAATGATCTGACAATCGCAACGACGCGATCGATTGATGTCCCACAATTGCGCTTGGCTACCAGATATCCCAAGGTGATTGATCCGATCAGTCAACCGGTAGTTGATGCGCAGGCGATTGCAATAATTGATGCCAAAACCGCTACTTTGCTTTATGCCAAAAATGCAGACGAGAAGAGAGCTATTGCTTCGGTAACAAAACTAATGACGGCTTTGGTGGCATTGGATAACTTAAAAACTGATAGCGTAGTCGTGATTCAACCCCAAGATGTTGAAATAGAGCCTACGACAATGAATTTGGTGGTTGGTGAGTCGATTACGGTCGGTGATTTGATGAAAGGATTGTTGATAGTTTCAGCCAATGATGCCGCTTTAACTCTGGGGCGGCTGGCGGGAGATGGAGATTTGGAAAATTTCATAAACAAGATGAATGAAAAAGCAAAAGATATGGGACTGACAAACAGTCATTTTTCCAATCCGCACGGCTTGGATCAGGATGGTCTATTTTCTTCAGCCAAAGATATGGCTTTGATTGCCAAAAATGCGGTTGCCAATCCCACAATCGCTGAGATTGTTTCAACAAAACAGACTACTGTAACCTCTACTGATGGAGGAATATCTCATGATTTGAAAAATACCAATAAATTGCTTGATTCCTATCTCAATGTCTATGGTGTCAAAACGGGATTTACTGATAACGCTGGCCAAGTATTAATCACGGCGGCGACAAACAAAGATGGAGATAAAATTATTTGCGTGGTTTTGGGCAGCAACGATCGTTTTCAAGATTAGAAAGTACTAATCGATTGGACTTTTAGTAATTTTTAT
>DAIRGB010000056.1:0-6758 GCA_036794765.1 Patescibacteria group bacterium
TTAGATCATTGAGGGAAAAATTGTGACATTGACGAAGACATTTTTTAATAACGAAAGGATGTAATTTGGTTTTGTTTTTTATATCTGCGTTTGAGTTTTTTTTGTTGATTAGTTGTTTGATATTGATTAGGTTGGTGAAATGAGAAAATAGGGCAGCAACAATCATTTGAGGTTGTTCGCCTTTTTTCAAGAGATTTAATGCTGTGCGATGGGCTTGGTTTTTTTGTTTTGAACCGAGTTGATCGGTGAGATTGAAGATTATTTCTTGGTTGGAGGCAGGAGTTAACGAGTTAACTGATTCTGTGGTTATTTGATTGTGAGAAAAAGTAGCTAATTTTTTTACTTCTTGATGCAAAAAACCGGTATCGGGATTTTTGAAAATGAGTTGACGGATGGCATCGGGGGTTATGTTTATATTATTTTGCTGGCAATATTGGGTGAGCCAGGGAATCAACTCGTTTTGTTTTAAAAGGGGGAAATTTTCAATTTTCAATAGGTCAATAGGGGGAGATGGTTTTTGGGAGGTGGTCTTGGTTTTTTTGGAAAATTTTACAATTTTTTTATAAAAAGAGGTGCGTTGGTCGATGGGGGCTTGTTCCCAGAGAATAATGATATTGTTGGGGTCGGGATTTTCCAAATATTTTAGAATTAATTCGGGGAGTGTCTTGTTTTTTTTGTTACTTAATAAATTTTTAATAACTAATATTTGTTGGTTGGAAAATAATTGGAGAGGTTCGAGAAAGGTTGATAGTTGATTATTGTCGATTGTTTGTCCATCAATTTTTTTTACGGAAATATCCCCTACTTTTTTGTGGGACAAAATTAGTTCCTCGACGTGTTGTTGGGCGCGGAAGATATCGGGGCCGTGGAGTAAATAAAACATTGGGTAGCTTATTGGGTGGTAGCTTGTTAGTTTCTTAGGGGGAATTAACAATTAAAAGCTATATTGAGTTATAGGGGTGTTGTGTCATCCTGGAATTGAAAGCCCTAATGGGCGCTTCAATATCCAGGATCCAGAAAAAAATAATGAAGTGGATCCTGGATGTCGGAATGCGATTACGCTTCCGGCTCCAGGATGACATCATATTCTATTTTGTATTGCTTGGGAGTCCAGGCGGGGGAGTTGAAGACGGCGATTTCTAAGCTTTGTCCTTCAACCCAATACCATTTTTTGCGGGGAAAGTAGAAAGCGTCTTGGGTTTTGATTTTATAATTTCCGGTTTCGTGATGGATTGTGCCTTGACCATTGATTATAAAATAAATTTGATCACATTTGTTATTGATCGCCTTGCCGATAAGCGGATATCGTCCGTTTATTCTAGCGGTGGCAAAACTAATATTTTTTGTAGGGAAACAATATTCATTAAGATTGCATGAGGTAGAATTAATTTTTTTCGTGGTTTGTGATTTTTTTATGTAAATTTTATTGTTCATTATTCATTATTAATTGTTAATTGATTTTGTTCATTTCGCCCCAGTTTCGACCGATCTCAATATCTACTTTTAATGGGACGGAGAGGTGGCAGACGTTTTCCATTTCTTGGCGGATAAGTTCTATGGCTGGATCAATATAATCATTGGCGACTTCGAAGATTAGTTCGTCGTGGACTTGGGAAAGAAGTCGAAGGTTAAAAGTTGAAAGTTGAAAGTTTTTGGGGGATTGGTTTTTTGTTTTGTTAAAAATATTGATCATAGCTAATTTAATTATATCGGCGGCGGTGCCTTGGATGGGAGTGTTTATGGCAATACGTTCGGATTGGGCTTTGATCTGGGGGGCGCGGGAGTTGAGGTCGGGGACGGGGCGGCGGCGGCCGAATAATGTCTGAGAGTAGCCTTTTTCTTTGGCGTAATTGACAGCTTTTTCCATGTAGTCTTTGACTTGCGGAAAAGTGGCGAAATAGTTGGCGATAAAATCTTTGGCTTCATTGAAACTGATTCCAAGCTGGCCGGAAATATTGCGGGCGCCGGCGCCGTAGATGATACTAAAGTTGATGGTTTTGGCGGTGTAGCGCATTTGGTCGGTAACTTGGTCGAGCGGACATTTGTAAATTAGCGAGGCGGTGGAACGATGGATGTCTTCGTGGTTTAAAAAAGCTTTGGTCATGTTGGGTTCTTTGGCGATGTGAGCCATGAGGCGGAGTTCGATTTGAGAATAGTCGGCGGCGATCAATTGATATCCAGGGGCGGCGATGAAAGCACGCCGTATTTTTTGTCCGATTTCCGTTTTGACGGGAATGTTTTGTAGATTGGGGTTGGAAGAAGAAAGGCGCCCGGTGGCGGTGATAGTTTGATTGAAGTTGGCATGGATACGACCATCAGATTTGACGAGATTGGGGAGAGTGGCGATGTAGGTATTGTCGAGTTTGGTTAATAATCTAAATTCTTGGATGAGGGGGATAATTGGGTGAAGATTTTTGAGTTTGTCTAGTTCGGAAGCGGCAGTAGAGATTCCGGTTTTGGTTTTTTTGACATTTTGCCGCGAGAGATTTAGGACATCAAAAAGTACGGAAGCGAGTTGTCTGGTAGAAGAGATATTGAATTCTCGTCCGGCGGCAAGGTGAATTTCTTTTTCCAGTTTGGTTATTTGCTTGGTGATTTCATCGTGAAATTGATAGAGGTAATCGATGTCCAACAAGAAGCCGTTTTGTTCGATATTGGCCAAAACATTGATGAGTGGGAGTTCGATTTTTTCGTATATTTCCGTTAGTTTTTGTTCGTCCAATTGGTTTTTTAATTTTTCCTTGATTTGATTTGTAATGTCAGCATCTTCAGCGGAATAAATGGTGGCGTTTTCGATAGAAACTTGATCAAAGCTGATTTGTTTGGAACCGGTGCCGATGAGGTCGGTGATGGGAATCATGCGATGGTCGAGAAAGGTTAGAGAAAGATGGTTCAGTTTATGAGCGTTGGGATGATTGGGATTTAGTAAATATGAAGCTAACATGGTATCAAAAATCGGACCGGCGACTTCGATACTTACTAGCCTTAAGGCTTGGAGATCAAATTTGAGGTTTTGGGCGGTTTTGGGAATGAGGGGATCGGCGAATAGGGGTTTTAGAAGATTTATGCCTTCTTGATGGGGCAGGTTTTTATAAAAGGTACTAGGTTCTAGGTTATAGGTTCTAGGTTGATGATTTAGGGGGAGGTAGTAGGCTTCGTGGGGGTTTGTGGCGAGGGAGATGCCGACTAGTTTGGTTTTCTGATCAAAAAGGTCGAGGGAGGAGGTTTCGGTGTCGAAGGTAAAACCCTGGGAGAGCTTGGGTAGTAGTTTTTTTAGTTCTGGGATTGTGTTGATAGTTAGGTATTTTTTGTTTTTGACTAAATTTTCAATTTTTAATTTATAATTTTCAAACAATACTGAAGATTGATTTGATTTTGTAGGGGTTTGCCATGGCAAACCTGTATGATGTGACAAATCTGTATTGGTTTTGAGGGGTTGGGGGAGGCGGGGGATTAAAGATTTAAATTCGAGAGAATTGAAAATATCGGTGGCTTTTTTTTGATTGTAGTCTTGGACGAGGCATTTTTGGGCATCAAAGTTTGGCAAGGGTGGATTCAAGATGATGGTGGCGAGTTTTTTGCTTAGAAATGCTTGGTCACGGGCGGAAAGAAGTTTGTCTTTCAAGGATCCTTTTATTTTGTCTTGGTCCGGATTTTTGGTCAGAAAATCATAGAGCTGTTCGATAGGACCAAATTGTTTAATCAAGGTGGTAGCGGTTTTTTCGCCGATGCCGGGGACGCCGGGGATGTTGTCTGATGGGTCGCCGCGGAGGGCTTTGTAGTCAATCAAAAGTTTTGGTTCGAAGCCATAACGGAGTTTGACGGATTGAGGGTTGTAGATTACGGTGTCTTTTAATCCTCGTTTTAAGGTATATACTTTGACTTTGTCGTCAACTAGCTGGAGAGAATCCATATCACCAGTGACAATGATTACCGGGATTTTTAGTTTTTTGATTTGTTGTGCGAGGATACCGATGATATCGTCGGCTTCGAGTCCCGGTTGTTCAAAAATGGGAATATTGAGAGAGTCGAGAATGTCTTTGCAGATTGGAATTTGCTGATATAGTTCGTCCGGGGCTTTGGTGCGGTGAGCTTTATAATCCTGATAGGCGATATGACGAAATGTTGGTTCGGGGCGATCGAAGGCGGCGGCGATGTGGGTGGGTTTCAATTCTTTGATGGCGGATAAAAGGGTCATAGTAAAACCATAGGCGGCGTTGGTTGGTGTGCCGTCTTGAGTGGAAAGGTGAGGGATGGCGTGAAAACCGCGGTGGATGAGAGCGTTGGAATCAATGAGGACGAATAAATCTTTTTTCATAATCGGGGGTTTATTAAAAGTATCAAACTTAGCAAACGTAGTAAGCGTAACAAACTCTTAGAAACCCTTATAAACGCTTTGAAACTCTTTGAAACTGAATATAGTTTGTAAGTGTTTATAAGAGTTTTTAAGTGTTTAAAAGTGTTTGTTGTTTTTTTCTATTTTACCATTTTTTCTTCAGGTTAGGTTTGGGTTGCAATTTTTGGGGATATTTGTTATAATATTTGGATTTATAAAAATAAAAACAAAAGAGATGTTTCAACCTACTTTGGGTGCGGGGGGAATAGATAAAAAGCCGGATGTGATCCAGGAAGAAGGAGAGTCGAGTTCGAGAGAAGGAGTGAGTTTAGAACAATTAATTCAAAGGATTGATATGAGTGAGAAGAGATTATTGGAAAGTGGAAATGATTTTCAGGAGAAAGTTGGGGCGGGAACTCAGACCGTTAAACAAGTAGAAAACAAACCGAAATTGCATGGGTCGTTGAAGGGGATGGAAGCTTTTGATGCTTATGTTGGAGGGGAGGGGTATTATTCGGCGGAACAAATAAAGGTTCAAGAGGAAAAAGAGTTGGCGGCGGCACAGGACGTGGTAGGACAAAAAACTGATGGGGCGGATCAACCAAAAGATGAAGCAGAAGTGAAAAAATCGGAAATTTTATATAGCGCGATTGAAGGGAAGATTGATGATGATTTTAAAAAAAGTTCTGATTGGCAAGGTATGAGTGGGCAGGAAAAATTGATGTATGAGTGGATAAACGGGATGAAATTGGAATTGCAAGGTATGGGATTGTCGCAAGAAGAAATAACAAATTTTTTTACAAATAAAACATTTGGTTATTTGCTGACTAGTGTTGATCTTAATCCTTTGCAAGAAAAGGATGTGCCAAACGTGTTGGCCTTGAAAGAAGCGATAGGAAGTTTTTACAAAAATCCCGATGGAAGTTTTAAAAATAATGCTTTTTCTCAAGAAATGGTTGATAACAATACGATTGGTATATTGAGCAAAGTGTCGGAATTTAGTCCAAATATAAATAGGCAAGAATTGATGAAATATGCCGGTTACGAGGCGGTTGAGGGATATAGTCCTATTGGCACTGTGGAGAATATTGATCAATATAAAAAATTGAATTCCAATGAGACGGAAAATTTTGAATTGAAAAGTATTTTTGGACAGAACAGACTCGATGATTCGTATTTCAATTTTCAGATGGAAAGGATTGATAACGTGCCGAAGATGGATTCAAATCAGGGTGAATTGTTTAAGTGGTTAAATAGACTGGTAAATAGTGATTTGCCTCAACAAGGAGTATCGAAAGAGTTGTTGCAGAGTGTGTTTTTAAATAAAAATTATGAAAATTTGTTGACGGGTGCGGGAAAACAGTTGGAGAATACTGATTTGCTAGGTGTTTTTAATTTGGAAAATGAGTTGAGAAATAAAAATTTACCCAACGTGGAAGATGTAATTTCCAAGTTGTATTTGCTAGTTGGTAATTTACATGGATCTCCTGATTTGGCGGATAGAATGAAGAAATTTAAAGCTGGTGAATATAACGACCAACTGACTTATTGATTTTTTTAAAATAAAATATGATGTCAACCGAAACACAAAAACCAAAAGAAGAAATAAAATTTTATGGGATTCCGGAATCTTTTGAGCAAAATAGTGATATTCAGGCGGCTGATTTGCAAGCAATGTATGAAAAAAAATTATTGATAGAGAAAACGCTTGAAGATGGAACAAAACAATACGAAAAAATCATTGGGCGAAGTGATGATTTGGATCAGATGCAAGCAATTAAGAATGCTTGGGATTTTCGAGTGGAATTGGTGGGAGATGAAAATTTGAAAAAGAATGAGAAGTTGAAGGGGATGTTTTTCAACGAAATGGATAAAAATTTTGCCAACCAATTTTTATATGAAATGGACCAAAGATATGAAGTTGGTAGGCAAGAAAGCAGGTCGGTGGATTGGGACAAGTGGGCGAAGAATGCGGAGAGGTTGTTTGATAAAAAGAAATACGATGGACAGATAGAAACGATGAAAATAGCTTTTGGTACTGAGCAATCGAAGTTATTGGATGATTTTATGAAAAAAGAGAGCAAATTATTTATTCCTAGTACTTTAGGGTTGCCAAATTTGACTGGGAAAACGGGAGGGGAAAAACCGACGCAAGCCGAACTGGTTGAGGCTTTGAAAAAGAAGATAGCGGAAAGTGGTTTGACTGAAGAAAATCAACGAAGAATTTTGAAATTTATTGGAAATTGGCATAATACGGTGATTGATCTCTCGGAGAAAACGGCTGTCAGACAGGTGGCGATGACAGATGGAAGTCAGAAGCTTCCTTCTCCCATTCTTAGCAGTGATACTCCAACTGAAGAAGCAAAAAATGATGGTAGTTTGCCAGGCGGTAATCCGCCGGTGGTGTCAGAGCCAACATATT
>DAIRGB010000057.1:0-6646 GCA_036794765.1 Patescibacteria group bacterium
ACCAAGAATTAGGTTCATGGTGATACCAGCAACAATAATCGCCGCTTTGGCAAAGTGACTTTTACTTACGAAAGAACGAGGGTCATCTTGATTGCTTCCATCTTCGCCCAAAAGTTTGACATATCCACCAAAAGGAATAAGGTTGATCATATATTTGGTTTCTCCTTTGGTTTTAGACCATATTGTGGGTGGAAAGCCAAAAGCAAATTCTTCAACTTTTACTTTAAATAATTTGGCTACAATAAAGTGTCCAAATTCATGGACTAATACCAAAATACCTAAAATTGTCAGAAATATTAGGGGTGTTAACATTTTTTATAATTAGATAGTGAGTAATTCAGTTTCTTTTTTGTCGGCCAAATCATCGATATTTTTGTTGGCTTCGTCAATAAAAACTTGTAATAATTTTTTTCCTCGTTCAAATTCGTCTTCAGATATTTCTTTTTCGATTTTGTCCCATTCCGAGAGTAAATCCTGGCGAAGATTGCGTATGGAAATGCGCATTTCTTCTGCTTTGTCTTTGACGATTTTTACAAATTCCTTTCGGCGTTCTTCGGTTAGTGGTGGTAATTTAATAAATATTCTTTCACCGTCATTGGATGGACTTAAATTTAAGTCAGAATTGCCAATTGCTCTTTCAATTTCACCGAGAGAGTTTTTATCCCACGGTTGAATGAAAATTGTTTGAGCGTCGGGAATAGTAATATTGGCCATCTGAGAAATTGGGGTATGTGCCCCGTAGTAAGGAACACGAATATTTTCTACCAATCCAGCTGATGCTCTGCCGGTACGTATGGAGGCGAGTTCGGTTTTGAAAAATTCAATTGTCTCATTGATTTTTGGTCGATATGATTTAATCAGATCATCTGTAGTCATGATATCTCCTAATTTTTTTATTTATTATTTAGTTAATTGTATTAAAAATCAGCAGAAATAACAAATAATTATTTTATAAAAAATAGGGCAGAATATTATTCTGTCCTATTTTTATCTATATACAAGAAAAGACTTTTAATTAATTACATATTGTAGCACCGGATGAGATTTCAAAACGAGCAAAACGGGCGATTTTTATATTCTCTCCAATTACAGAAATGTTGTCATTGACCAATTGTTCTATTGTTTGATCGGGGTCTTTGACAAATGGTTGTTGGGTCAGACATATTTCGGAAAAATATTTGTTGATTTTCCCTTCGACGATTTTTTCGATGATATTTGCTGGTTTTCCCTCATTGACTAATTGTTCTGAATATATTTCTTTTTCTTTGGCTATAAGTTCGGCAGGCACTTGATCGGGAGAGATATACAACGGATTGCATGCGGCAATGTGTAATGCAATATTGTGAACCAAATCTTTAAATTTTTCATTTTTGGCAACGAAATCGGTCTCACAGTGAACTTCCAATAATACACCCACGCGGCCTTCGCCGTGAATATATGTTTCGATACGACCTTGGCTGGTAGCTCTTTCGGCTTTTTTTGCGGCTTTGGCTGCACCTTTTTTTCGCAACAATTCTGTCGCCTGATTGATATCACCGTTTGTCTCTTCTAAAGCTTTTTTGCATTCCATCAGGCCACAACCAGTCTGATTGCGCAATTCATTGACTAAAGTAGCTTGAATAGCCATATATCCTCCATTTTAATTAGATTTTGGCGCGCCGATATTGGCGGCAATTGTTTTGATAATTAGATCTAGTGACTTGTAGGAATCATCATTGGCCGGGATTGGATAATTGATGAGATCAGGATCGGCATTGGTGTCCATGATAGCAATAACGGGAATTTTTTTTCTGACTGCCTCGGCAACAGCTGTCTTTTCATTGTGAGAATCGATAACAAAAACTGCATCGGGTAATCTATTTAAATTTTGAACGCCTTCGTAAATGTTCAATAGATTTTTTTGTTCTTCTTTGAAAGCTTGTATTTCTTTTTTAATATATTTTGCCAAAAAATCGTTGTTGGCCAAATCTTTAGTAAGACTGTTTAATCGATTGATATTGTGAGATACAACTTTGTAATTGGTCAATAAACCACCGATCCATCTGTTGCTGATGTATGGCATGTTTACGCTTTGAGCGTATGATTTAACAATTTGCCAGGCTTGTTTTTTGGTACCAACGAATAATATTTTACCGTTACGTTTACTGATTTCTGAAACAACTTGACAGGCCTTCAACATGAGTTGGTGAGTTTTCATGAGGTCGATGATATGAATCCCGTTTTTTTTCTGAAAGATGTATAGTTTCATTTTGGGGTTCCAGCGAGTGGCCTGGTGTCCAAAATGCACGCCGGCTTCCAGTAATTCTTTGACTGTGGGCAAACTTACCATAGTCTTTTTTTCCATTGCATTTTCCATTTTTTATCCTTTTTTACTTCTACTTCCAAATCTACCTGCTTAAAAAGCAAGAAGGATATGTTGGAAGTATGTTTAATAAAATACGTATTTTTATTCTAACAGATTGTTTAACTTATGCCAAGGAGACAAGTTATCTACTCACTTTTTTTGTAAAGCAAGATTTTAGTTTTATCTCCCAAATTGATCGTTTCTCTAAATTCGACCGGTTGATGTTGGGAAAAAAGAAAGGACATGGAAATAATTTTTGTTGTATTTTTTATGTTGGAAAAAAGCCAGTTTTCAATTTTTTTCAATACATTGGGCAAAAGATATACATAAACAAAATCGGCTCTTGATAGATATTTTTCCACTTTTTTGAAATCTCCATATAGTATTTTTATATTTTCCTTTTCTCCACTCAGATAAACTTTTATTCGAGAATAAAAATAAAAATATGGTGATCTTTCAACGCCAATTCCTTTGGCACCATATTTTTTGGAGGCCAAAATCAAGCTACTAGCATCTCCGCAGCCTAAATCAATAATAAGATTGCCTGGCTTAAGACCAGCATACGAAAATGCATCATCCAGAGCCCTTTTGTTGGTGTAAACCACTGGAGCTCCAAATAAAAGAGCGAGCAACAAACTAAATTGCCAGAGTAGAACCCAGATCAAAATTATCATGAGAAAAAAAATTATTATCAGGGAAATAGTGTGATTCATTTAATTTATTTTATTAATTTGATCCAATAAGCGATATATTTCTTTGGGCCACAAATGTAAATATATATTTTTTGTTGAGCAAAAATTGTCTTCTCCAATAATTGGTTTGAATACGTGATCAAGGCGACCAGAAAGGAAGTTTCCCGACAAATGACATAATCTCATAATCCAAGAGAGATAGAATAACGTTTTAAATGTTTTGCCTGGATTTTTTCGAGTTATTTCTTTTTCAAAATATCTGTTCCAGGTGGAGAGATAAGGATTTATAACAAATGAGGAAAAATCAAACGCTGAATTTGATATTTGGGCTTTTTCAAAATCAAGCAGAATCAATTTATTTTTGTTAGAAAATGCAAAAGTGTCGGATACCAGATCTCCATGAACAATATTCTGAGAATTTTCATTCCAGATTTTTTCATTTTTTACCAGGATTCTGGGGACAAAAATAGCCAATGGGGAAAATTCTCCATTAAACGATGGGCTTAAAAATTGAAACCAGTTGATCAAATCCCGCATTTTTTGTCGGTAAAAATTTTTGGAATTTATTTTTTGTTGGTGCAGTTCGGTCAAACCATCGATAATGATGGGGGCAAAGTGTAGTGGTATTTTTTTTCTACTAAAAAAAGTGTTGGCGGGCAATGTGGATATTTCTTTTTGATTTACTTTTTTGATTATTAACCAAGGATTCGGCTTTTTTCCTGAATGGTAGTAGCCTGGAATTATCAATTTTTTGAATTTTTTTGTTTTGAATTCTCGATAAAAATTTATTTCGTTGGATAAATTGTATTGGCGGCGCGACCTTATATCTTTCTTTTGGCGAGATCTGTCTCTTTGAAATTTTAAAAAAAATTTTTTATGGTGATCATTTTTTGTCTGGCAAAAAAATCGGAAGTTGTTTTCATTATTTTTTATTGTATCTTCTACAATTTCTGAAAGGTCTCCTATCGATTCAAGTTGGTATTTTTCCAATTTTTGGTTTATTTTTTGAATATATTTGTTTTTTTGATCAGTCGACATATTTTATTTGACTAGCTTTTTTATCTTGAAGATTTGTTTTCAAATAAACAACCTTGATTGTGGTTGGGTTATTTGATAGAAAATGGACCCTACCGGATTCGAACCGGTGACCTCCTGCTTGCAAAGCAGGCGCTCTACCAACTAAGCTAAGGGCCCGAGAACTTACACAAAATTTTCAATTTCCAAACTTATTTTGTAATTGATATTGGAAATATTGCACAATAAATAGCGTATTTGTCTAAAGTTGTCAGCAGTAGCCGATTATGAGAATTAATCATTGGAAATTTAATTGATAATCAAATCCTTCCTCTGGGACTTTGTACAATGGATTACATCTAATAATTAGCCAAAAAATATCAACTGTGTCGGGGCGAGCCAACCAAACATTTGATCCATAGCTTTGGTATGCAGACCGGTGATGTATAATAGGCCAATTATTACTGCTAGTCCTCCAAGAATTCGCAAAAAAGCATAAGACCCTGCTGGACCAAGATATTTTTCTGCGAAACCGATTCTCCCAACCCATTTGATAATCGGATCGGTTTTTAGGATAAGCAAGAAACCTATTCCCTCAAATAACAAAAAAATTATTATTTTTTGCAACATACCCCTTTGATTAAAAATATTTGATTATAATTTAACAAATATTTAAAAGATTTAATAGAGACGCGACCAAAAATCGCGCCTCTATTGTCTTTATGCGCTTGAAAAATATTATTGTAATTCTACTTTGGCTCCTGCTTCTTCTAAAGTTTTTTTCATTTTTTCTGCATCTTCTTTTGGTACATTTTCTTTGACGGTTTTTGGAGCGCCTTCTACCAGCTCTTTAGCCTCTTTCAAACCTAATTCCGGCACTACACTGCGAACAGCCTTAATGACGTTGATTTTGTTGGCACCGGCCTCCTTTAAAACAACAGTAAAAGCAGATTTTTCTTCTGCTGGGGCAGCACCGGCAGCAGCACCGGCAGCCATCATGGCAACTGGAGCAGCGGCTGAAACTCCAAATTTTTCTTCCAATACTTTTACCAATTGACTCAATTCCAAGACCGACATTTTTTCAATTTGCTCGATCATCTTTTTAGAATCTTCGGACAGGGCCGACATGTCAATTTCTTTTTTTGCATCTTCACTCATAATATTCTCCTGAAAAAATTAATATAGTTGTTGTAAAGTTTGAACTGAAATTAGCTGACAAAATTAGGCGGCTGGTTTTTGGTCTTTTATAGCATTTAATACATTTACCAAGCCACGAATATTGCCCGCTAATACATTGACAAAACCTGAAATAGGGGAGTTGATACTTCCAACCAGTTTCGCATATAGTTCTTCTTTTGAGGGCATAGTTGCCAGCTCAATTACTTGAGACTTGGGAATAAATTGGCCATTGTAAATACCACCGATTATTTCAACTTTGTCCACATTGGCTGCAAAGTCATGAATTGTTTTGGGACCGTTTATTTCGTCATCAAAACTAAAAACCAAATTAACGGCTCCATCCATGGAAAAATCAGACGGTAAAACCAATTTGTTTTTCTCAAGAATCTTTCTGAGAATGGTTTTTTTAGGAACTGCGTATTTACAATTGTTTTTAACCATTTTTTTCCTTAGGTCAACCATTTGTTCGGCATTGATGCCTTTATTGACCGTAATCACCACTGATTTGCTCTTGGAAAAATGATTATCAATTTTTTGTAATGACTCTTCTTTTTGCGCTCTTGTTTTTGGCATATAATTTTTGTCTTTTAAAAGTGAATAAATATCGACCAATAAAAAAACCTTGTTTCTCAAGACAATTGAACAAACAAGGTTATTGTTTTATAACTATGGGTTGTTCCTAGGTTGGCAATTTGCAGATATTTAAGAGCTTTTGCTCGCCAACTGTCTTGGGAAATATGATTGTAAGATTATTTTACCAAAATAATTAACTTTGTCAAAATTACTTGATATCCAGTTTGCTTAATTCCTCCCAGGATTTTTCATCGAACACTTTTATTTTGTTATCACCGATAATATACAGATTGTCATTGATGTATATTGCTCGTCGGGCGGAAATGTCGCTGACAGCTTTGCTTAATACCAATTTATTGTTTTTATATGAAAAGACATAACCATTGTTGGATCCCGGTAAAAAGAAAATTTGATGCTTGTCGTCTAGTAAAAATGCGTGATAATTGTTTAAAATATCCGACCAATATTCTTTGAGATTGTACTTGTCGATTTCTGTCGGATTTTTTGGGTCGCTAATATCAAATAATGATACTTTGACATTACTGTCTTCTTTGCCAATACCAAGCATTAGCTTGTCAGAAATGGGATGGAGATAGGATGAATAGCCGGGAATTTTTAGCTCGCCGGTTTTTTGGGGATTGGATGGGTTTGATAAATCCAAAACGTAGAAAGGATCGGTTTCTTTAAATGTAACAACATAACCTTGATTGGAAAGAAAACGAACAGAGTAAATCCTCTCCCCTACTCCCAAATCTTTAATATCACCAGTAACTTTCAAATTTTTATCCAAAATATAAACGTCATTAACTGATTCCAAATCAGAAGAAGAAAATGGAAATGACCA
>DAIRGB010000058.1:0-6374 GCA_036794765.1 Patescibacteria group bacterium
AAGATTAATTCGTGAGCGAGTTGTCTTTGGGATAGTGGTTGGTTTTGAGCTGATGTTTCTACGACGATTACGCTTTTGGCGGATGGGCCTGTGGTAGTTTGTTTGTTGATAAATATTGTGGTGGCGGCTAGTAATTCATCAATCGATCCGTCCGGGTTTTTTCCGATAACTCCATTGATGATGGTTTGATCGAAACGAGTTTTTCCGGATAGGTGTAGAGGATAATGGGATAGAGTTAGGATTTTTACTATTTCTCTGGCAACGGGATCGTGGTCGCTTTTTTCTCCTTGTGAATAGATGTAGCCCTGGTCCAACATGTTATCTTCGTGTAAATCTAGGCTGAGAATTGGTGGAAAATATTTGGATATTTTTAAGATATGTTTGGTCAAGGCTTCGGATTGCCAACAAGATGGTTGTTTTTCTCTAGGACGGTCAGGTTGGTTTTGATTATTGGGGAGTAAATATTCACTATCACCTACACTTTGACCAATAGTATCATTGGAATATTTAGCTTGATTGGGGTATCTCCATCCGAGGTAATATCCTTTTGGATTGCAGAGAGGCATAACAACGATGGGAATTTTTGCAGATAGTGATCCAATTAGTTTTATTTTATTGGCAATGGAATTGGGTCCGGCCGGTTCTTCTCCGTGGATACCAGCGATTAGCCATAGAGCTGGACCGGGTATTTTTGAGGTAAAACAAAGAGACGGCAAAGTAATATTTTTTCCGTTGGAATTTTTGAATTTTTCTTTGAAGATAATTTTCTCTTCAAAATTAAAATCTTTTTGTAGGGTTTGGTAAATTTTTAGAAGACTTACTGATGGTAATCGATTATCATGGAGAAATTCAGAAGTTTTATTTTTTTTATTGGGCATAAATATACAATTTGTGAAAAAAATCGGGCTGCAGGGAATTGAACCCTGTCTACATCCACCCCATGGACGCGTACTACCGTCATACTCCAGCCCGGCTCGGAATACGATCCTACCGCTACACGCAAGCCAAGAATACTTGTCTTTCGTTACGCTACCGGATCGATTCCTTCGTTTTCAAAAAAATTTCTACGACAATTTTTTTGTTGTAAGATTCATTGGAAATTTGTTGAAAATTGAAAATTGTTAAAAATAGTTCCCGCTGTACCGTATGCTAGACATTGAGCCTTGGTAAGGCCAAGTGAGTGTCCGCAGGTTTAGATTACGAAGAATCTAAACAGATATAGGACTCTCAATAAAAAAGGTGTCAGATTCAATGTAGTTAACATTCGAATACAGCAGGAATTTATGTTAATAGTGTAAGTGGCAAGCCGCGCAAAATATAAGCGAATATCATATTTACTGTAATAAATATCCAGGACAAAATTGGAATTTGTCGGTGTAGTAATAATATTATCAATAAAATTATTGGTCCGGAAGTGATAAATAATTTCATGGTTGACGGTTTTTTTATAAAATACATGATCAATTTTGAACCGTCGAGGGGGTAAATAGGTAGTAGGTTAAAGGTAAAAAGTAATAAATTGAGATAATATACGGTTTCTGTAAACTGTAGAGCAGCTATTTTTTCAATATTGTAGCCAAGGGCAAGCGCTATAGTGGTGGGAAGGGAGGTAATTGCGGCCATGATTAGGTTGGCGAATGGACCGGCAAATGAGGTGATCACATAATCTCGAGAGGGATTTTTGTAATTATTGGGGTTAGTCATGACTGGTTTTCCCCAGCCAAATCCTGCCAACAGGAGGAAGATAGTTCCAAATGGGTCTAGGTGTTTGATAGGATTAATGGTGATTCGGCCTTGAATTTTGGGAGTTGGATCGCCAAGATAATAGGCTGTCCAGGCATGAGCATATTCGTGTATGCTTATTGCCATTATTAGGGCAATAATCGCAAAAATCGTTTGAATAGGGTCGGAAATGATGTTTTGTATCATATTATCTGATATTATGAATGGGAAAAGGTTTGTGTTATAATTGTTTAGGCTTTCAGATAAAATTATATCATTATTTTCTTTTATAAAAAAATGAGGTAAAAATATGGCAAAAGTATGTCATTTCTGTCAAAAAAGGTTTTTGGCCGGTAACAATGTTAGTCATTCAAATAGAAAGACGAGACGTCGTTTTAATCCAAATTTGCAACTGAAAAAGATTTCTCAAAACAATTCAAGTACGAGAGTGTATGTATGTGCCAAATGCATAAAATCGCAACTCAAGGTTGCATAATATGAAAGAGATAAGGTGGGACAATATTTTTGGGCATGAAGTGCAAAAGAGACGACTGGAAGATTTTTTTTCGGTTGGTATGCCCCATTGTCTTTTGTTTGTCGGTCAGGATGGAATAGGTAAAAAAATGATTGCGGAAAGATTGGCTAGAGTAGCTTGGTGTCAGTCAGACAAGGCTCCATGTGGAGAATGTGAGGGATGTAAAGATTTTGCCAAACGGGGGATGTTTTTGGTGGCAGCTGATACGGTAAAAATATTTAGTATTGATGAAGTGAGATTTTTAAAAGATAAATTGGAAAAAACTGATTTTTCGGGAAATTTGCGGGTGGTGATTGTGGACAATATTCATTTATTGAGCAAGATCGTCGCAAATGCATTGTTGAAAATTTTGGAGGAGCCGGCAAAAAATATTGTATTTATTTTGATTGCTTCTGATGCGTATAGTGTTTTGCCAACGATAAAATCTAGATCTTTAATGATGAGATTTGATAAGTTAAAAAAAGCGGATATTGAAAAAATGGTTATTGCTTGGGGGGAGACTGATTTGAATAAAAATTGGTCGATATTGATTTCCGGTCAGCCTGGTTTGATAAAAAAAATATTTTTCGGTAACGCGCAGGAAATTACGGGTAAAATGATTTCTTTTTGGAAGATGTTGATGGCTGATTATTGGGTAAAAAGTGAAATTACCAAAAAAGTTTCATCTTTGGAAAAAGAAAAAATAATCGGAGTGATTTTTTTCTGGGAGATTTGTTTGCGTAGTTATTTGTTGTGGAAACATGGGATGGAAAAATTTTGTTGGTGGCATGAGAAAGAGTTATTGGAATGGTATAATAATTGTAATTTGACTTGCGATCAGGTAGTGAGATTGTTGGGTCAGTTGGGTGATCTAAGAAATATGATTGCAAATAATTACAATAAAAAGATACAAATATTCAATTTTTTATTAGAATCATGATATGAATGACCAAGATGAAAAAAAACTGGTAGTTGGTTTGCGTTTTATTTCTGGTTTAAAAATATACCATTATGATCCCAATGGTGGGGATTGGCAGAGAGGTGATTATGTAGTGGTTGAAAATCAGCAGGGCGAGGAATTGGCCAAAGTAGTTTATCCCAAAAAAGAAATTAATAAGAGTCAATTGGAAGATACTGAATTGTTGAAAGTAGTTCGTTTAGCTACCGAAGATGACAAAAAAAATACAATTTTGTTTTTCAAAGAAAAAAAACAATATTTAGAAGAAGCCAGGAGTTTGGCGAAGAGTTTAAAATTGTTGATCAAATTTATTGATGTTAGTAAATCATTGGAAGAATCCGGTAGATTATTGTTTTTGTTTGCGGCCGATGGAAGAGTTGATTTTCGTGATTTACTGACTCGAATGTCAAAGAAGTTTAATTGTCCGATACGTTTGTATCAAATTGGGCCAAGGGATACAGCTCGAATGATCGGAGGAGTGGGTGTATGTGGTCAGCAATTGTGTTGCCATAGATTTTTAACTAAATTTGAAAGTATAACCATGGATATGGCGAGGGAGCAGGATATGTTGAGCGTAGGGAGCAATAAAATATCTGGTGTATGTGGAAAACTTTTGTGTTGTTTGGAATATGAGTTGGAGATATACAAGAAATTGAAAAAAGGGATGCCGCCTTTGTGTAGAAATGTGATGACGAATGACAAGCAGACTGGAAAAATTTTAGAGAGAAATGTATTAATGCGGACTGTGACGTTGGAGATGGAAAATGGATCAAAAAAAACATATGCGGTGGAAGATGTAAAATTGATTGATGACGTTAAATAATTTATTATTGTTTTGAGTGGATAGTTCAAATAATATAAGATGGTATGTACGAGTTGATTGTAATTTTGGTGGTCGCGGTAATTTTGATATATATTATATGGAAGTTTAGCAGGCCGAAATCGGTTGATTATGGCATAGAGGTAGTAGCTGCCAAGGATGCAAAAAAGAATTTAAATTTTGACACGACTTTGGAAGAAAATTATGAAGAAAGTCAGTCAAATGATCAAGCTGGTCCTGTTTCTCGTAAGACAATCGATAAGTTGACTGGGGAGATGGAGCAGGAATGTATTGAGAGAATATACAAGAATCCGAAAGATATTAATGCTTATATCAAATTATCTGTTTATTATATTCAAAGAAAAAAATGGATAGATGCGAAAGAAGTATTATTGGAAGCGGTCAAGATAGAACCTGATAACGATAAGGTGCAAAATAATTTGGGAGTGATATTTTTTCATCAAAAAACTTATAATAACGCTATCAGGTCTTTTGAAAAGGCTATTGCCAAAAACGACAAAGTAGCTCATAGGTTTGTAAATATCGCTTTGGCTTATGCTGCTATCGGGGAAAATGCTCGGGCTGCCGAATATTTTTCTAAAGCGATTACTTTAGACCCAGAACAAAAGCAATATCAAGAATTGTTATCTGAGGTTAAAAGTTTGTTGGTGTAGAAGGGAATAATTTTCAATTTATAATTTTTGATTTTCAAACATATTTTGCGTAAGATATTTGAGCATTTATTCAAAATTGTAAATTGAAAATTGATTTATGCCGGGATAGCTCAGTTGGTAGAGCAACAGTTTTGTAAACTGTGGGTCGCGGGTTCGAATCCTGTTCCCGGCTTTCTCGTCGGAATACGATCCTATCGTTAAATGAAAGCCAAAAGTATTTGTCTTTCATTTTACTACCGGATCGATTCCTCCTCTTTCCAAAAATTTTCATTTCCTGATTGATTCTCGTTACACTCCGATCAATCGGAGCATTCACAATTTTTGGAAGTAAGTGGAAATGGGAAAAAATACTGGATTTTCGGGTACTGGAAATGGTATTTTGGAAATTGGACATTGAAAATTGGAAATTAAAAAATGAGGGTAGGTAGCGAAGTGGTTAAACGCGACAGACTGTAAATCTGTTGGCTTTATGCCTTCGGTGGTTCGAATCCACCCCTGCCCATTTCGTCGGAATACGATCCTATTGTTACATGTGAGCCAAGAATACTTGTTGCGCCTGGATAGCTCAGCTGGTAGAGCACTTCCATGGTAAGGAAGAGGTCACCGGTTCAATCCCGGTTCCAGGCTTTCTCGTCGGAATACGATCCTATCGTTACATGAAAGCCAAAAGTATTTGTCTTTCATTCCACTACCGGATCGATTCCTCCTCTTCGTGAAAATTTCTTCGACAATTTTCACGAGAAAAAATCTGTGACAATTTTTGGAAGAAATTATTATAGAGAATAAGATTTGGGAATTTTTAATTTTTAATTTCTAAATGATGTTGTTTGGAAATTGAAAATTATAAATTATAAATTGAATTATATGGCTAAGGAAAATCGTGAAGTTATAAATATGGAATGCACGGTGTGTGGACGATTGAATTATCAAACCACCAAAAGAATGAAACCAAAATCCGGTGAACAGATTACCAGATTGGAGCTGATAAAGTTCTGCCGACATTGTAAAAAAAGAACACCACATAAAGAGACGAAATAATTTAATTAAACATAGCAAACTTATCAAACATAACAGGCCTAACAAACTTTTTTAATATAGTTTGATTAATTTGCTAAGTTTGCTGCGTTTGTTATGTTTCTTGTCTGGGGATATAGTTCAATGGTAGAATCCCGGTCTCCAAAACCGGTGATCTCAGTTCGAATCTGAGTGTCCCCGTTTGAGGGAAAAAATATATTTTTTATTTTTCAATTTTTTTTCCTTACGGGACTGAACTGCTCCTGGCAGTTTTCAAAAAATATTTTGTTGGGATTAATGGGAAATAATAAATGCATTCGAGGATAGAACAGTGTTCTGTCCTTTTTTATTTATCGTATGTAGGTTGGTAAGTTTTTTGGAAACTGGAAATTGAAAATTATTAATTGTATGATATTGGTATGTTGAAAAAAAATATATTATTATTGCTTTTTTGTATATTTTCTTTGTTTTATGGTTTATCAACGGTTAGGGCTGCCAACATAAATTTGGTTGGTGATATTGACGTGATCAAAGAAGGTGACGATTTTAGTTTGACCGATTATAAATTGGTGTTGCGCAAGATCGGTCTTGATCAATTGTGGCAAGGTGGTTTGAGTAGAGACGGAGAAAAACTAAGTTTTAATTTGCCGATTGAGAATATCCAAAAGAATG
>DAIRGB010000059.1:0-6326 GCA_036794765.1 Patescibacteria group bacterium
GAGTTTGGAAATGGTTTTTGCCAATAGAGTGGCTTGGGGTTTGCAATTGGATGACAAAGTAGTGGGCGGAATGACGGCTGAACAGTTGTCTGATTTGTTTTCAGAAAAGAAAGAAAATATGACTAGTGGAGTAGATTTGTATTGGGGGGATGAGAAGGTTGATACAGTTAGATGGGAAGAGATCGGTTTTGATTTGGATTGGGATTCGTGTCAGGATAAAGTTTTGTATTATGACAAATCTGCAAGTTTTATCGAACGGCAGAAAGTGCGGTTGGATTCTTTGGTTTCCAAAAGAAAGGTGCAGTGTGATTTGTATTTTGATGAATTTGATTTTCTATATTGGCTAAATGGTTTGAAAATAAAGCTTAATCAACCGGCAAAGTCATATTCTATTGAGAAAGATGGCAATACATTTATTTTGGTTGAGGGGTATTCTGGAAAAGTGGTTGATGAAAAGGCATTGAAAGATCAGATGATTTCGTCAATAAAAAATTTAAATTTTGACAAGATAGATATTGGGTCGATAGTTGAAGAACCGCAGGTAACAAAATTGATGGCGGAAGAGAAATTAGACCAAGTACAGAACGTTTTGCGGCATGAAAAGGTTGACTTGACGTACAAGGATTGGAAAATTCCTTTGAATGTTGATTTGTTGGCGGATTGGATCAAGTTTGAGTTACGACCAGCAAACAATGGTCAAGAAGAATATGTTTTAACTTATGATTTGAATAAGATTGACAACTATTTTAATGAAATGGCATATGAGTTTGAAGTTAAGCCGGTGGATGCACGGTTGAAAATGACTGAACAGGGAGTCCAAGTTGAGAGTGAGGGGCAAGATGGTTTGATGATCAATAGAATTAAGTTTTTGGATTTATTGGAAAACAGGTTGCCTGATTCGGATTTAAAGGTATTGGAGTTGCCGGTAGAGGAAACGAAGGCGGGCATTGATGGAAAAAAAATAGATGATTTGGGTATTGTAGAATTACTGGCTTCTGGCGAATCGGATTATTCTTGGTCTCCAGTCAATCGAGTTCATAATATTGCGGTGGGTGCGGAAAAATTTGATGGTACAGTGATAGCTCCGGGTGAGGAGTTTAGTTTTACTTCACGTTTGGGTATGGTTGGCCCGGCGGAAGGTTTTTTGCCGGAGTTGGTTATTGCTGACAATGAAACTAGGCCAGAATATGGAGGTGGGTTGTGCCAAGTTTCGACTACCATGTATCGGGCGGCAATCAATTCCGGTTTACCGATTACTGAACGACATCCTCATCAATACCGAGTATCTTACTATGAACCGGCGGGAATGGATGCGACTATTTATGTTCCAAGTCCCGATCTGAAATTTGTCAATGATACCGGTAATTATATTTTGATTGAATCAATAGTGAGTGATTACACCTTGAGGTTTAATTTTTATGGGAAAAAAGATGGGAGAAAAGTGGAGGTAACTGAGCCTTTTATATATAATATTACTTCTCCGCCTGCTCCTGTTTATATTTATACTTCCAGTTTGGCAGCGGGAGAAAAATATCAAGTTGATAGCGCACATTATGGTGCGGATGCTATATTTTATCGAACAATAATTACGCCTGATGGGAAAGAAAAGAAAGAGGAATTTTTTAGTCGTTATCAAGCTTGGCCGGCAAAGTTTAAAGTGGGTGAAGGGGAGGTAAAAAAGGAAATCAATAATGAACAATTAATAATTGACAATAAAGAAGATAAAAAAAATGATAATCAAACTGATCAAGGGGTAGGGGAAAATGATTTGAGCCCAACAGTTTAGATTTAATGTAAATTTGTTTTAATGTTTTCAAGGGAGTTTTTTATGCAAAAAGAAATTAATCCGGGAATTTTTAAAGCTTATGATATCAGGGGAGTAGCGGGAATTGATCTTGATGAGGAAATAATGGAATTGATTGGTAAAGGATTTGGAACGTTTGTAAGAAAAAATGGAAAAAAGAAGATTGTTTTGGGAAGAGATATTCGAAAAACATCTCCTGTTTTTGCGGCGGCTGTGACGAGAGGATTGTTGTCAACTGGTTGTGACGTATTTGATGCCGGGGTGGTCGTGACTCCAAATATTTATTATGCGAGTAATAAATATGATTTTGATGCCGGGGTGATGATAACAGCCAGTCATAATCCAGCTGAACACAATGGAGTAAAGATGACATGGCAGAAATCTTCTTTATCTAGCCAGAAAATCCAAGAAATAAAGGATATTATTGTTGGGGGTGAGTTTGAGGTTGGAGAGGGAAAAGAGGAAAAATTTCCCCAGGCACGTATTGACTATATTGATGAGATTAGTTCTCGGGTGGTTTTAAAGAAATCTTTAAAAGTAGTGGTTGATCCTTCCAATGCTACAGCAATTACTGTGGTGGAGGATTTGTTGAAAAAAATGAATTGCGAAGCAATTATGATCAATGGTGAGATTGATCCGGATTTTAAAACTCATCAACCTGATCCGATAGTACATGAAAACTATCCGCCGTTGGTGGCCAAAATTTTGGAGGTTGGCGCAGATTTAGGAGTCATGTTTGATGGTGATGCTGATCGGGTTGGTTTTGTTGATGAAAAAGGAAATATTTGGTTGGGGGACAAGATTCAGATGTTGCTGGTGCGGGATATTTTGCCAAAAAATCCGGGTAGTAAAGTAATCGTGGAGTTAAAAAATTCCGAAGCAGTCGTGGAAGAAGTAAATAGGTTGGGTGGTGTTCCAATTTTTGGTCAGACGGGACATACTTTGATCGAAGAAAAATTGCATGCGGAAGGGGCGATTCTGGCGGCGGAAATGAGTTGTCATTATTATATCGCTGATCAATGGTATAAATTTGATGATGCAATGTATGCTATGGCCAGGATATTACAGATCATAACTGATTCGGGACGTACTTTTTCCGATTTGATGTTGGAGTTACCCGATTATCCTTCTACTCCTGAATATCGAGTGGCTGTTCCTCAAGATAGATTAAAAAATATTGTGGCGGAAGTAACGGAATATTTTAAAGAAAAGTGTGATAAGTATTTAGATATGGATGGAATAAAGGGTTATATGTATAATGGTTGGTTTTTAATTCGTTCGTCCAATACTCAGCCGATTATTTCTGTTCGGGTTGAAGCTAAGACAGTTGAGGGTTTGGAAAAACTTAAAAAAGTTATAAAGGAAAAGTTGGATCAAGTCGAGGGGGTAAATCTTGATTGGGATCGGCAATATGACGTTGCTTAATTATTTATTTATATTTGGAGAATAAGTATGGATGATTATGGCTATAGTTCCGGTTTTGACACATACAATGCGTATGATACTTACGGATCTTCTTATAGTTCGGGAGGAGAGGATATAGAGGGGATGGTGACTGGAATAGTGGCAGGTATAGGCGCTTTGGGAATTGGTGCGATTATTTTGATTGGATTTATTTGTTTAGTTTGTTGGGTGGTGTGGATTTGGATCCAGAGCAGATACTTAAAGAAAATGGGTTATAGTCCTTGGCTTGCTTTGCTAAGAGTGATTCCGATTGTGGATTTTTTTATGTTAATTTACTTTGCTTTTGTAGAATGGCCGGTGGAAAAATTGGCTAAAGGATTGTCTGGAAGTGCAAAAAAAATTGAGACTAAAGAATAATTATTGTTTTAATTTTATGTATCTTCGGGTTTAAAAAACTCGAAGATATTTTTTTGTTTGGTTTTCCCGTTATATTTTGCTAGTATTATTTTGTAATCTTATTGGTTTTTAGGGAATATTTGAGATATGAAAATACCAAATCATTTGGCAATAATCATGGATGGCAATCGACGTTGGGCCAAAAAAGAGGGGAAAGAAAAAGTTACCGAGGGGCACAAATGGGGAGCGCAATCTCTTGAAGATATGGTTGAGGCGGTAGCGGAATTAGGAATCAAATATTTTACTGTTTATGCTTTTTCGACAGAAAATTTTTCTCGTTCGAAAGAAGAATTGAAGGCTTTGTTTGATTTGTGTGTCGAATTTGCCCAGACCAGGTGGCAAAAATTGAGAGACCAAGGTATTCAGGTAAAAATATATGGTAAGTTGGGTCTTTTTCCTGATTATGTAGAAAAAGCGATGATTACATTGTTAGAAAAAACTCAAATTACTAACCCAAAGATGGTTTTAGGTTTGTGTTTTGGTTATGGTGGTCGTCAGGAAATAGTGGAATGTTGTCAAAATTTGTTGCGGCGAGGAGTAAATGTTGGAGATATTTCGGAAGAAATGTTTGAAAAAAATCTATTTTCGGCTGGTATTCCTGATATTGACTTGGTGATTAGGACTGGTGGAGCGCAGAGAATAAGTAATTTCATGCTTTGGAAAATAGCGTATGCTGAATTGTATTTTACTGATAAATACTGGCCGGAATTTACAAAAAATGATTTAATTTTGGCTTTGGAAGAGTATGAAAACAGGGAGCGTCGATTTGGAAAGTAGGTTAGAGTGGAAAAATAATATCTTTGTTTATACTGGTTTGGAGAATATGGATATTTTTTTTGTTGAGTAGATTGATTGTTTTTTGACTGGGATGGTTGAATCGGTTATTTTGACCACAGGAAATGATAACAGTTTCGGGTGATGTGGTTTCAACAAAACTGTTGCTTGTGGCTGATTCTGATCCGTGGTGAGCGATTTTTAAAATATCAACATCTATATTTTGTTGATATTTTTTTGTGAGGGAAATTTCTATGTTTTTGGAAATATCTCCGGTAAGCAGGATTTTTTTATCTTCAGATGTTTTGTCCAATAATAAAACCAATGAATTGTCATTGAGGTCATTTACTAGTGGTGGATTTTGGTCAAATGGATAGAGGATGTTTAGGGAGTATTTGTCGAATAAAATTTTTTGGGGAAAATAACCGTAAAATATTTCCGTTTTTTGGTTTTTTGCTAAAGATATTAGATTTTCCATGAGTGAATTGGGTTTGGAAATTTTGGGTATAAGTAATTTGTCGATATGGTAGTTTTCGAAAACAAAGAAAAGACCTGTGATGTGGTCTTCGTGAGGATGGGTGAGGATCATTAGTTCGATATGCCGATCATATGGTGAAAGAATATTTGATAATTTGCTTAGAACAGTATTATCTGGTCCGCCATCAATTAGAATTTGTTGCTGGTTTTTGGTATTTATCAAAATGCAGTCTCCTTGTCCGACGTCTAAAAAAGATATTGTAGGATTGATTGATCGGTTTAGCCAAAGGAAACAGATGCCTAGAATACAATTTAAGGCAAGGAGGGTGGCTAATATTTTATTGAGTTTTTTTAGTGTCGAGAGATTTTGGGTGGAATGCTTGATGATAGACATAAATAGAGAGTAGAAAATAGTAGATAATTATGATTTTTTTGTCAGGAAAAAAAGAAAAGTTAAAAATTTTTTGTTGGGATAATAATTCTATGATTTGGTGACATAGATTTAGGATAATATTGAGGGGTAGTGCTATGACGGTTTGGGTTGGTTCTGGTAGTAGAATACTTGTGAAAATATTTATCAAACCGTAGATCATAATGAAGGGTATTAAAGGGACAATGATAAAATTGGCTGGTAGAGACAAGAGAGAATATTTATGAAATAGATATATCAAATAGGGAGTGGTGGTTATTTGCGCACCGATGCATTCCAAAATGTTGTTGATAAGAGGATGTTTAAAATTGATGTTTTCCATAAAAGTAGTGATTGGATTGGAAATAAAAAATATTCCTATTGTAGCTAGAAATGATAAGTGAAATCCCAGGTCATACCATAGAATCAAGGGATTTTGAAAAATCATAATTGTGGCGGTTAGAAAAATCGCAATGATTGGGTAAGGGTGTCGGCTTAGGTAGGGAGAGATGATTGCAGTGATGGACATAATCAGTGCTCGAATGATTGAACTTTCGGCGCCGGTGAGAATGGTAAAAAGTATAAGACATAAAATGGTAACAAATAATGCCAGGTGTCGGTTGATTATTCCCCGAAGGTTTTTGATAAATAGGTTGGCAAAAATTGCCAGGTTGAATCCGGAAACGACAATTATATGAGTGAGTCCAAGTTGACGAAATTTATCGTACGATTCTTGTGGCAGGGCATTTTTTTCTCCAAGTAAAATACCGGACAATAGGCTGCTGTTTAGGGGGGTAAAATTTTTTTTCAGATTGGAATTTATTCTGTCTTTCAGGTTGTAAATATGTTTGACTAGGCTGTTTGGTTGGTCGTCAACTATAGTGATTTGAGGTTGATTTATCTCGATATAGATGTTGTTTTTTGCTAAATATCCGGAGTAAGAAAATGATGATTGTGCTAAGGATTTTGGAGGGGTTATCAATCCTTTGATCATTATGGTTT
>DAIRGB010000060.1:0-6279 GCA_036794765.1 Patescibacteria group bacterium
TCAACGCCCCTTTCAAAAGCTATCCCGCCCTATTTTTCCCCTGGACTGAGTTAACCATTAGCGGCCAGGGAAAACTATATTGGCAAAATACCCACACGATTTCTATCGGCCAACCACCAATCAGCCATCTTCAGTTGATAGCTCAAGATCATCCCGAAATCAGCCAATATTTATCAAAATAATATTTTATTTATTAACTCCTTTCATGAACCAAAAAGAAAATTCAATCGACCACGTCGAAGCTATTCCTCACAAAAACATGACCGACATCAGTCTATTAATCAATCAAACCTGGCAATTGTACAAGGAAAAATTGTTTTCCTGCATCACCGTCCAACTAGTTGCCATCGTCCCGACGCTGATTTTAAGTATCATTGTTGCTATCATTGCTCTAGCCCTTGCCCCCACCCTCAACTCCACCACCGGCCTCTTAAACACCGTTTTAACCATCGTTTTCATCTTGACCATCATTCTTATTATTATCGTCGCCATTCTTCTAGGATCCTGGTTTCAATCCGCTCTCATGCTCGCCGTCCTAGACCAGGAAAAATTGGGAACCTTCGCCCTTTACAAAAAAGGATTTCGTTATATTTTCGCTTTTATCTGGATCGGTATTATATCCGCCTTGGTCAGCCTACCCGGTTTTGCCTTTCTCATCATCCCCGGCATAATCATTTCTGTCTTCTTTCAACTGGCTCACTGGACCATGTTGGACAAAAATCAATTTGGTTTTGACGCCCTGGCCAAAAGCAAAAGCATTATTTCCGGCCGTTGGTGGGATATACTTGCCCGCATGATAATCATCGGAATCATTATTTACATACTAAATGCAGTCATAGGTATTATCGTCACCCCCATCGGACTTACCGCCGGAATTATCGGCCTCGGTTGGATTGCCAACATCATGCAAGGATTACTCTCAATTTTTGTTGCTCCGATACCCGTTATTTACACTTATCTTATCTACAAAAATTTGACCGAACTCCGACCTGATGATAGCACTCCCCAATCTTCCAAAACCTGGATGATTATTTTAGCCATCGTGGGTATCATTATAATAATCGGCATCATCTTGGCCGCTCTCGCTTTCGGCATTTTTGGCACCCTTCTTTCTTCCGATTTCTTCCAGAATTTCTAAAAAACATTGGTATCAAAAAAACATCACCTGCTTTCGGTGATGTTTTTTATTGTTCCAATCTATCAATCAGGCCTTATCATCCTCAGTAATCAAAACTCCATTCTGATAACAATGAATACAATAATCACAATTTTGACTACCATCCGCCTCAGTCCCAAAATCTTCATCTTTTTTCATCGGCATTTTGCAAGCCTGACAAACACAATTATTGTTCCCGCACTGACAACCGCAACAATTACCTTCATCCATAAAACCTCCTGATTAATATCGCAAATAAAAAAATCAGTAAAACACTTTATCCCTACCAACTCAATTATACCAACAAAATTACATTTAATCTCAGCTTAATCATGCATTGGTTAAAATATAACCAATTAAAATTTTTATTTTCTAAAAAATGTCTAGTGACTCCCCTCTAGGCATCTTTGCGTTATGCGCACCGCCAAATACAATTTTTACCTCGATCAAAAACCTTTCCAACTCCTTAGCACAAAACTCCTACAACCAGGTGAAAAAATAATCTATACCCAACTGACCGACCTCAATCAACAAAAAAAATTCTATCCCAACTATTTGATAATTACCGATATGCGCCTCTTGGTCATCGACTCAGAAAAATTAATATCTGAAATTTTACTTTCAAAAATCAAAAAATTAAAAGTCGAGGAACTATTCAATCACACCAGATTATCAGCTCTCACCTCCCATCAAACCGATACAATTCTCTACTACACCAAAAATCTCGCTCCTCAATTTGGCACCATCGTCCGTCTAACCAATCTCTACCTTCTTACCAAACAAACAACTATTCTTATCCCCGACCGTATTCATCACTCCCACTGCACCCGTTGCGGCAATCCCCTTCCGGAAAGAGGCAGCAACTGCCCCATCTGTTTACCCAAAATTACCATCCTGGCCCGACTCTTCAGTCTTCTAAAACCATATCGCTTTCAAACCTTGTATCTCCTGGTTATCACCGGCATCATGGTCGCCGCTCAAACCGTCCCACCCTATATCACCAAAAAAATTGTCGATGACGTGATAAAAAACGGCCAAATAAATGATCTCAATTTCTGGATCATCATGATGCTAGCCGTCAATATCATCTATTTTGTCAGTAGTTACTTTTCCGGAATTCAAACTACCTGGTTGGCCACCCGCGTTATCGCCGATCTCCGCGAACAAGTTTACTCCAAAATCCTTCGTATCAAATTGACCTTTTTCAATCGTTTCCCTTCCGGCGAATTGGTCAGCAAAACCCTCAGTGACACCAACGAAATCGAACATTTTCTCATGGACGGTTTGTCTTACCTTGTTATCAACATTTTTTCCGTCATCTTGATCGCCGGTATTTTACTATATATTGATTACAAACTCACTCTGCTCATTCTCCTTCCCGTTCCTTTTCTAATTTTTGGCTCCAAATGGTTTTTAGAAAAACTGATCCCCCTATTTCATTATCGTGGCAGCGTCCGCGATCAAGTTATGACTATCCTCGGCGAATCGATTGAAGGCATAAGAATAGTCAAAGCCTTTACCCAACAACCCCGCCATGAAAAAGAATTCCAAACCTCAAGCAATCAACTTTTTACCAGCAATTATCGCATCGATCAATATTGGATTGGATTCAGGCAAATCATGTACGTTATTATGCAAATCGGCATCATCGGCGTCTGGCTTTTTGCAACCAAAAGAATAATTTTTTCCCAAGATTTGACCCTTGGTGATCTTTTGGCTTTCGTCGGTTACATCTGGCTATTCTACGGACCGCTCCAATGGTTCACTCAAATCCTCAATTGGCTCACCCACGCCCTGGCCGCCGCCGAGAGAATATTTTTAATCCTTGATCTGCCGGAAGAAGAAATCAAACCCACCTCCGTCAAACCAAAACCAATTTCTGGACACATCACTTTTCAAAACATCAGATTTAGCTACGAACAAGGCAAAGAAGTAATCAAGGGCCTGTCATTCAACATCAAACCTGGCGAAATGATCGGACTGGTAGGAAAATCCGGCGCCGGCAAAAGCACCATCATCAATCTAATCAACCGCTTTTATGACCCCGATAGCGGCCGAATCCTGATTGACGACAAAAATATCAAAAACTATCCCCTGGATTTCCTACGCCGCAATATCGGACTAGTTTTACAAGAACCATTTTTATTCAATGGCAGCATTCTCGACAATATTCGCTACGGCAATTATCAAGCCAAATTTGCCGACATTCTCGCCGCCGCCCGCGCCGCCCGCGCTCACGAATTTATCATCCAGAAAGAAAACGGCTATAATACTATTATCGGCGAACGCGGCCTCAAACTCTCCGGCGGCGAAAAACAAAGACTTTCCATCGCCCGGGCCATCCTCCAAAACCCTCCCATCCTCATCTTGGACGAAGCCACCTCTTCCGTCGATGTCGAAACCGAGAAAAAAATCCAAGACGCCCTGGATATCCTGATAAACAACCGCACCACCATCGCCATCGCCCACCGCCTCTCCACCCTCCGCAATGCCCACCGTTTAGTTTTTATCGAAGACGGAAAAATCATCGAAACTGGCACACACGATTACCTGATGAAAAAAAATGGTAAATACGCCAAACTGGTCGCTATCCAATCCCGCCTCACTCGTATCAAAGGAGAAATACTGCATGAATAAAAATAATATAAAATCCATGAACAACGACTTCAAACCAAACCAAAACGTAATTTTGTCTGAATCAAACCATGATTTTTTTATTCAATTTGGTCAAAAACCAAAAACAAAAGTGGAAATCAGTGTCCTAAAACCCCTCATCTCCATCCACAAGGACATCGTCTTTACCAACCAAAAAAAAGAAGAAATATATTTTCTGGCCAATATCAATCAAACCAGTCTAAATAACCAAAAAATCATTCGCCAAGCCATCAAAGAAAAATATTTTCTGCCAATCATCAACAAAATTCTCAAAATCGATATCGACTTCGGCACCCGCTATTGGACCGTCGAAACCGATCATGGTCCGATCAAATTCGCCATGCGCACCCCTTCCCGTCACATCACTCATATTACCGCCGACCGCTTGATCGTCAAAGATTCAATCGGCAATTTTTTTCTCATCGAGTCTCTGGCCAAATTGGACAAAAACTCCCACCAGCAATTAAAAAAAATACTATAAACCTACCGAACAAAATATTTTCTTTTTTTTCCAAATTATTGGATAATAAACCTAAGCAAAAATTTTTAAAAACTAAATTTACAACCCATGACAAAAAAATATTCCTTGCTCACAATCTTTTCCATTTTTTTGATCACCATGCTCGTCGGTTGCGACACTGTCGTCGCCCCAGAAGTCAAAGAACCAGTAGAAAACCAAACCAGTTCCACTTCCACTGAACTGTCCCTCAACGTCACCAAAAACGGCACCCCCTACATCGGCTCTACTCTCGCCGGCACCACTGCCCCTCTTCTCAACTTTACTCCCGAAGATTATCAAAAAGCACAAATTGATAAAAAAAATATCTTTCTCATCTTTTGCAACCAAAATGACACCGTCTGTCTGATTGAGATGCAAAATGCCATCTCTGCCTTCAATCAACTCGATCTGCCCAATCTGATCGGTTTTAGTCTCAAATACAACTCGCCCGACTCTTCCGCCGCCGAATCCCAAATCGCCACTCAATACCAAGTCGCCGCCGAACCAACTAAAATCATCATCAACTCCAAGGGCGAAAAAATAGTTCAAAGCACTGATGACTGGAACACTGAAAAATATTTGGAACAACTCAATCAAATCAAATAAACACCATCCCCGGCCAGTCAAAATTTTCCTAAAGAAAATACTTCAAATAGTATTTTCTTTTTTTACCAAAAATCCATTTTCTGCATACCGAAAAAATATTTGTTACAATAAAACAAAGAAACAAATAACCAATTTTTATGTCCAGATCCTTTTGGCTAACAGCGCTCGTAATTATCATCCTTATCTTTATCGGCTATATTATATATTCATACAAAATGGGGCTATAATTCTTTTGCTTCTACTAAAACCTAGCACCCAGAACCTAAAAACTAATAAATATATATGAACCAAACCGAAAAAATCAAACTAATCACCGACGTCTTCGCCCCGCAACCTGGAGAAAAAATTCTCATCCTCGTTGACACTCCGCACAACCAAATCACCGTCAATCCCGGCTGGCAAGAAAGAATCAACATGGCCCACGAGTGGCAAGAATTGTTCCAACTCATCGGTCAAAGAAACGAATTTCCCGACCACGTTGTCGATTACCTGGAATTTCCCGCCACCGGCATCAACAACTCTCCACTCCCTCCCGAACTACTGGACAAAATTTCCGAATACAACCTCGTCTGCGCCCTCACCGAATTTTCCGCTTCTTCTTCTTTGAAACCACTGTGCAATCAACCCAATCTGCAATTTCGTGTCGCCAGCATGCCCGGCATCGAAAAACGTATGGAAGAAACTTCCCTGAAAGCCGATTACCAACTCGTCAAACGCTACGCTTTGGCTCTCCAAAAATTATTAAATCAATCCGATAGTTGCGATATCACTTTTTCCACCGGCGACACTCTCCATCTTGATCTACGAAACCGCACCGCCCAAGCTGACAAAGGCGAATGCACCACCCCCGGCCAATTTATCAACTTCCCCAGCGGCGAAGCTTTCAAAGTTCCCTACGAAGCCGTCAAAAGCGAGATAACCCAATTTGGCCCGAGCCAAACCAACGGGATTTTACCGTATAAAGAAAATGATCAACTGATAAAATTTGTCATCAAAGAAAATAAAATCACGGAAATCCAAGGAGACAACCCGCTTGCCACCAAACTCAGAGAATACCTCTGGCAAAATCCCACCCGCTTGAATATTGCCGAACTAGGTTTAGGCTGCAACCCCCTAGCCGTTGTCACCGGAAATATTCTCGAAGACGAAAAAGTCGGCCTCCACATCGCCTACGGCACCAGCTCCCACCTCGGCGGCCAAATCACCAGCGACATCCACCAAGATATCGTTTACACCCAAGGCTGCCCGGTGGAAGGGAGCAGTCTGGTTTTGAACACTACCGAACATCAAACACTAAATCTAACCACAAACCGCCAAATAAATTAAGAAATCCTAATATCACCAATCATCATTAATTATTTAA
>DAIRGB010000061.1:0-6118 GCA_036794765.1 Patescibacteria group bacterium
TACTGTACGATCTATGGTTAGATATAAATTCAATCCTTGTCTCACTTTTTCCAATACTTCCTGACTATCAGATATTTCTCTACCAGTCAAATCCTTGTATGACTGAACAAAACCGGAACTTCCCATCAATTCATCATTAAAATATCCCTCAATGCCATATTGTCCCTCACCTTCATAATCCAAGAAACCGACTACCTGCGCCCCCAAGCCACCTTCCGGATAAAAACGCCAGTCTTCAGGCAACAACAACACCCCCCCCAAACCCAATGCCTTTATTTCTTTAGTCTCCTCATCGGTCAACTTATGTTTAATGGGAGGCATATACAAAGCCTTGGTTGCAATTTTTGCCTTAATATCGCTCTCCTCCTGTCGACTCAAATGCATTACCGTCGATATTTTTCTAGCCGTATATTCCGCATCATCGACTTGATTTGGGATTATCTCTAAAGCCGGCAATGATAAATTGGCCGCCAACGGATAACCATTTATATCATAAATTTGTCCCCGCCTAGCTTTTTCTTCCTCCTGCCACAAATGCTGACTAGTAGCCAAAGACAAATAATGATCATGCTGCATAATCTGTTTGGTATATATTTTTCCAACCAATAACAAATATAAACACAACCCCGCCGCTGCCGCCAGATTTATCCGATTAGATATATGATCTATTTGAATATTCACCATAAACAAAAAAATCGAAGCTCAAAGCACATCATCTCCTCTCCCCATTATGCAAAAAAAGATAGTTGCTTTCAATTTCGATTTTTTTAATATTACATATTACTTTACCGCCAAATATTTTACACTACCAACCGCTTCCATTTCCAAATTTTTCACCCTATCCTTAATCGCATCCAATGATTGCAATCTTGCCGCTTCTACTTGATACTTTTCATTTTCCTGCAACAATTCGACCTGTTCATCTTTCATCTGCGCCACTTTATAACCTTGGGTCGTCAATTGATTATTTTGCAGTAAATAAAATAAACTAAACATTGCCAGTAGGACAATTGTCACAAACTGCAACGACACAGGACCCAAGGCAAATCTGGAAGCAATCCGGTTTTTCTGTACCCCGGAAAACATCTGTTCCATCTCTTTTTGATTCTTTGTCATTCCCTCTCCTTATATTTTCATAACCGCTCTCAGCTTCGCGCTGCTAGAGCGAGAATTTATACTCAATTCTTTTTTCGTAGGCCCCATGGCCTTCTTTGTCAAAATCTTCAATACCGGCATAGTCTCGCACACACACTTCGGAAAATCCGGAGGACAAACACAACCACAACTCATTTTGTTAAAAAAATCTTTTACAATCCGATCTTCCCCCGAATGAAAACTGATTACAACCAACCTTCCTCCTGGTTTCAACACTTCAACAGCTTGCGGCAAAACACTCAACAATTCATCTATTTCATTATTTACCCTCATCCGAATTGACTGCCAAATCCGCGCCAACAAATTCCTAGAACTATTTTTTTTAATTTTCAACTCCGACAAACATTTTACCAAATCATCAACAGTTTCTATTTCTTTAATCTGTCTATTTTTAATAATTGCATCAACAATATTTTGACAATTTCTGATTTCACCATATTTAAAAAAGACTTCCTTCATCTCTTCCTGATCAGCCGTATTTAAAAAATCCGCCGCGGTTAAACCTCCTATTCCCATCCTCATATCCAACGGCGCCGAACGAGCAAATGAAAATCCTCTTTCTGACTTATCCAACTGCCAACTAGAAACTCCAAGATCCAACAACACCCCATCAGCTCGACCGAATTTTTCTTCCTCCACCACTTTTGCCAAATCCGAAAAACAACGATTGACTATCTTTACATTTTTTCTATTCTTCCATCCAGGAACAATTTGACTCATTAATTCCTTATCTCTTTCCAAACCCAAAATCCTACCTTCCACCCCTACTCTTTTCCAACTCTCCTCGGCATGACCTCCTGCTCCAAAAGTACAATCAATATAACTATCACCCTTTTTTAAATCCAAAATACGATTAACCTCTTCCAATAAAACCGGGACATGAATTTTATCCATAATAACTATTATTCTTGTGAGCTAAAAACAATAATTAGCAACTATAGATGGGGAGTTTGGAGGTGAATTGTTACCACCTACAGCCACTAATTATTTTTCTCAAATCACAAATCAAATTTTTAAATATCATATTTATCAATCATATCCCAAATTCACTCAACTGCCCCAAAACGTCAGTCGATTGACTCTCAATTTCTTGCCGATAATCCATCCAGCGCTGCTCATCCCAAATTTCAACCTTGTCATACAAACCCACAAATACTACTTTTTTATTGATCTGAGAAAAATCCAACAAATACTTAGGAATATTTATTCTACCTTGTTTATCCAATTTGATTTCCACCGCTCCCGCCAATACCAAACGAGCATAATTTCGAACATCTGTTTTCGACTGCGGCAACTTCATCAACTTCTCCACCAATTTTTCCCACTCGTTTATCAGATAGATCGTCAAAGAAGCATCATTTCCTCGTGTCAAAATTGCTCCTTTCTCGATTTGATCACGATACTTCGCTGGCATAGCCACCCTACCTTTATCATCCACACTATGAAAAAATTCGCCCAAAAACATATTTGTATTTTTAAACCACTATTTACCACTTCCTACCACTTTACTCCACTTCATATCTATCTTATTTTAATTATTCCCCACTCGTCAACACATTTATTAACGATTTTATCCACAGAAAAAATTTTCCATCAATAAATCATTTATTTTTATCACAAAAAATAGTCCTCGAAAAAAATCCGAGGACCATTTCAAACTAAAATTATATTAACGGAGGTTTTCAGAAAGAAAATCATCCAACTTACCTATTTCTATTCGAGATTGCTGCATCGAATCTCTATCTCTCACAGTCACCATATTGTCATCCAAACTATCAAAATCAACCGTCACACAATATGGAGTACCAATCTCATCCTGACGACGATATCGCTTGCCAATCGATTGAGTAAGATCAAACTGACAAACATATTTTTTCTTCAATTTGTCAAATATCTTCCTAGCAAACTCAACAAGATTTTCTTTCTTCATCAACGGCAAAACCGCAACTTTGATTGGAGCAATTTTTTTACCAAATTTCATCACCACTCTCACCTCCTTTTCTTTTCCATTTGCGACCTCCTCCTCAGTGTAAGCATCCAACATTGCAACCAAGGCTAAACGTCCTACTCCCCCGGAAGTCTCAATCACCCAAGGAATATATTTCTTGTTCATTTCTTGATCAAAATATTCAATTTTTTTTCCAGAAAACATACCATGTCGACTCAAATCCCAATCGCCTCGATGATGCAAGCCTTCAAACTCCCACCAACCCCAAGGAGTATTATATTCCAAATCAAAAGCATCCTTAGCATAATGAGCTCTTTCATCCTTGGCATGCTGTCTCAAATGAAGTTTATCTTTATTTAAACCAATTTCCTCGATCATGTATTTGGTCCGTTCATTTTTCCAATATTCATACCAGGAATCAGCCGACTCAGGAGAAACAAAATATTGCATCTCCATCTGTTCAAATTCCCTCGTACGAAAAATAAAATTACCCGGGGTAATCTCATTTCTAAACGCTTTTCCGATCTGAGCAATTCCAAACGGAAGTTTTTGTCTAGAAGTATTCAAAACATTTTCCCAATTTAAATATATAGTCTGACAAGTTTCTCCCCGTAAATATATTTTTTTTCGATCTTCTTCCGTAACTCCAATATTTGTCTCTAATAACAAATTAAATTTTCGGACATCAGTCCAATCAACTAATCCGCAATGAGGACATGGCACTTCTTCTTCTCTGAGCATCTCCCCGATTTCCGCTAAAGACTTTCCAGCCACTCTTTCCACCCCAAATTTATCTTCCAGTATTTTATCAGCCCGAAATCTCTTTTTGCAACTACGACAATCAACCAAGGGATCAGTAAAATTTTCAACGTGACCAGAAGCTTCCCATACTTTCGGATGCGTAATGATTGCACCATCAATACCCTCTACATCTTCTCTTTCATGAACCATCTTTTGCCACCACAAATTCTTGATATTATTTATCAACTCCACCCCCAATGGGCCATAATCATAGCTACTAGAAAATCCGCCATATATCTCAGATGAAGGAAAGACAAAACCCCTTCGTTTTGCCCACGACACAATTTTTTCCATAGTAATTTCGGTCATAACCAACTCCTTATTTTATACTTTCCATATAGATTTTTTTGATAAGATCATCATACTCCAAACCAGACTTTTGCCACACTTTCGCATATGTCCCTTGTCTCGATAAGTCAGGAAACAGTTCAATCATATCGATAAAAAAACTATTTTGATTCTTTTTTAAATAAAATAAACCATAATCACTTACATCATATTTTGATACAAAATCCATCATCATATCTTGAACCAAACGACCTTCTGTCACATCCTCATACAAATCCCACTCTTGATTTACCTTAACCATCGATTTCGAAGGCAACCAATTTTTGCGCCCCACAAAACCAATTACTATTTCTCTTTCACCCTCAACTAATTCCTTTAATAATATTTTATCAAGATCATTTTCATCTTCAAATATTTGAACCAAAAAATTTTCCAAAGTTTCCGGCAAAGACACCCTCTGATTATAATCTTTTGCACATATTTCTATAGGAAATTTCAACTTCTCTATTGCATTCTCGACTACGACCGACCGATTTTCCATCCACTCTTTCTTATTGATCGCAAATCCGGATTCAGCAAATGAATATTCCGTCAAAATTCGACTGGCAATCTGATTATCCCGCAAAAGAATCGACAAGATACTACTAGTACCAATCTGACGACATCCTCCAAACCTTACTATACTTGCTATTCCTGACCAACCATAACTTTTTCCAAAAACCACCGGCCACACTTGTTGAATTCTTTCTCCCGGCGGTTTTCCAATAACCATTTCCTGACAATTTGTCTCAAAAATCATTCCCTGATTAATACAAGCCGTCTGCCATCCATCACCTTTTCCAATCCACATTCCCCCATGCTCATCCAACCACATTATTTTAACCGGAACCAACGGCTCCAAAACTTGGCGAATATCTCGCAAAGTTCTTTTTGCTATTAATCTTTCATCCGACCTTCCCCCACCCAACAAAACCAAATATTCCATAAAAAAATTCTCAACAACTAAACCGCCCTCCGATTTACAGTCAATTAAAAACTTCCATCCCAACATCTTTTCCTAAATATGCTGATAACAAGAAAGAACTTACCAAATACAACTTATCAATTTCATACCGATCAACATCTTCTAAAATGAACTTTCCCCCCGGAAGTACCAACAAATTCTCCAAATTCACCTTATCTTTTTCTGACAAAACCAAAGTTGGTTCAAAAAAATCCCTGTTGGCCAAACAATATCTATGAACCAACCCCTGACAAGACAAATTCCAACCATCTCCATCCCGACAATCCTGACCGGAACATATTGTACAACCCAAAAAACAAGGTAAACGACCAGAAAGAGCCAACACCGACAAAATAAACGAACATAAATACATTTTCATCTTATCAGAATTTTGTAATACTTGGAAATCACTTACTAGTCCTTCCAAATACGTCACAAGCAAACCAAAATAACTTTTTTCGTCTTTATCAATTACTGAAATTTTATACAAAATATCCAAAATAAATGATACCCCCTTATATACAACCAGATTCTTCTTTCCCAAATACTGAGAATAATCTTTTACCAAGGTCATATCATTAATACTATCCCAAGTTCTACCCTTACTTAAATAAAAATCACCAACAATCATCGGCTCCAACAATCCAGAATAAACATTACCCGTTTTTCTCGCCCCTCTTGCTAATATTTCTACTCGACCATACTCTCTTGAAAGTACTACCAAAACCTTATCGGTTTCACGATAATTTCTCTTCTTAATTATTATTCCTCTTGTCTGATACAATTTTCGGTACATTTTTTTACCTAATATTTTTATATTCGGAACGCCTGCTTACAGACACAACTAAACCCAATAAAAACATTACCGCCCACATTGACGTACCCCCCGAACTAATAAACGGTAATGGTATTCCTGTTACCGG
>DAIRGB010000062.1:0-5868 GCA_036794765.1 Patescibacteria group bacterium
CCGATAAACACACAACAATATCTTAACACTAAATTTTTATCTCTTCAAATATACTATAAAATTTCTTGCAAAACTCTTAAAAACTCTTACAAACCCTTTTAAACACTTATAAACTCAGACAAGTCTACCAGTTTTTAAGGGTTTAAAAGAGTTTCCAAGAGTTTAAAAGCGTTTTTAAATCTTCCTCTTGTCAGCTGCCAGAAACTTTTTTAAAATTAAAAATAGCACATGAATTATTTGAGTGCTAAAATTAATTCGATTTTATTCATCTATTAACCATTTTTAATTTGAAAGGAGTCATTTATGAAACTGCTCCCACTAGGCGATCGCCTGCTTATCGAAGCGATTGTCGAAACCAGTAAATCAGGTTTCGTCGTTCCCGAGACCATGGACAAAGAAAAACCTCAAAAAGCCAAAGTCCTGGCCGTCGGCCCGGGCAAATTGGATGACAACGGCAAAATCATCCCTATGAACATCAAAGTGGGCGATATTATTATCTTCCGCCGCTACGCTCCCGACGAATTCAAAATCGACGGCAACGAATACATGATTCTCTCCGAATCCGACGTCATCGCTATTGTCAAAGAGTAAATACTAGGCATATTCACAGAATCTTGTCATTCTGGAAAGAAAGTGTAATCACGCTTCTTATCCAGAATCCAGAAAGAAAAAAATTAAAGAAATGGATCCTGGATATTGGAGCGGATTACCTTCCAGTTCCAGGATGACACGGTTGTATTATTAAAAATCTACTTTATTATCTGAATAAATCAAAACGGAGCAAATTATGGGAAAAGTAATCGCATATAGCGACGACGCCCGCCAGCAACTCATCAAAGGCGTCAACATTTTGGCCAATGTGGTCAAAGTTACCCTCGGTCCCAAAGGCCGAAATGTCGTTTTGGACAAAGGTTATGGCACACCAACCATCACCAATGATGGAGTCACCATCGCCAAAGAAATCGAAGCCTCCAAAAAACAACCTTTCGTCAAAATGGGCATCGAACTTATCAAAGAAGTCTCTACCAAAACCAATGACGTCGCCGGTGATGGTACCACCACCGCCACCGTTTTGGCCCAATCAATTATTCTCGAAGGTGTCAAAAACGTCGCTGCCGGCACCAATCCAATGATGATGCGCCATGGTATCAGAAAAGCCGTCGAAGCGGTCGTCAAACAACTCAAGAAAAATTCCAAAAAAATTACCTCTACCGAAGAAAAATCCCAAGTAGCCTCTATTTCCGCCGATGATCCAGTAGTTGGCAAATTGATCGCCGAAGCCATGGAAGCAGTTGGCAACGATGGTGTCGTCACCGTCGAAGAATCACAAACCATGGGCCTGGACAAAGAAGTTGTCGAAGGTATGCAGTTTGACAACGGCTATATCTCCCAATACATGATTACCGACGCTTCTCGCATGGAAGCCAGTTTGGATAATCCACTTATTTTGATTACCGACCAAAAAATCTCCGCCGGTAAAGATTTGTTGAATATTCTCGAAACCGTTGCTGCCGCTGGTCACAAAGATTTGGTAATCATCGCCGAAGACGTTGAAGGTGAGGCTTTGGCCACCATTATTTTGAACAAGCTGAAAGGATTGTTCAATGCCATAGCCGTAAAAGCACCAGGCTTTGGCGATCGACGCAAGGAAATGCTAAAAGATATTGCCGTCTTGACCGGTGGTCAATTGATCAGTGAAGAAATAGGTTTGAAACTGGAAAATATGACCATGGAAATGTTAGGTAAAGCCACCAAGGTCGTTTGCAGCAAAGACGCCACCTTGATCATCGACGGCAAAGGCAACAAAAAAGATATCGAAGCTCGCGAACAACAAATCCGCCTGGAAATCGAAAACAGCGATTCAGATTATGACAAAGACAAATTGAAAGAACGTTTGGCCAAGCTGACCGGCGGCGTAGCCGTCATCAAGGTCGGTGCCGCCACCGAAGTCGAACTCAAAGAGAAGAAACACCGTATCGAAGACGCACTTGCCGCCACTCGCGCCGCCGTCGAAGAAGGAATCGTCCCCGGTGGGGGAACGGCTTTGATAGATTGTCTGGATGCCTTGGATAGTGTAAAAGCCGCCAACCGTGAAGAAGAAATCGGTATCGCCATCGTTCGCCGCGCCCTGGAAGAACCACTTCGCATGATTGCCTACAACGCCGGCCAGGAACCATCCGTGATCGTCAACAATGTAATCGCCAAAGGCAAAGGTATTGGCTACAACGTTTTGACCGACGAATATATTGATATGATTTCCCAAGGTATTCTCGATCCGGCCAAAGTAACTCGTTCCGCCCTGCAAAACGCCGCTTCCGTCGCCGAAATGGTCTTGACTACCGAAGCTATCGTCGCCGAAGAACCTGAAGACAAAAAAGATGATATGCCTGGCATGCCTGGGATGGGTGGCATGGGAGGAATGGGCGGTATGGGCGATATGGGCATGATGTAATCTTATAAAAACTATTGCTAAATACTTCCGACAAGAATACACTGGCCTACGCAGACATGATTTGAGGGATTGTGTTTTTAATTAAATACAATTTTTGGTCCCATGTCTGCAAATTGAATATTATCGTAGGGGCTTGCGATCGCAAGCCCCTACATTTTTTTGTGTCCCAAGATTGACAAATCTGACTGAGGTATGCTACAATATACGGATTTAATCTAAAAATAATATCTAAATAAAAACCAATATCCATGGATGTAAAACAAATAAACCTGGCCAATTTATCCAAACCAATCAAGCTTGGACCGCAAAAAAATGATTTGTGGAGTCGGTTCAATAGATGGCTGGAATCAAATGGAAAAATTAACATCTTTTTCAAACAAAAAGATGATCATTCTCATGCTGAGAATACAGACTCAAACAAGCAAAATACAGAAAAAGCAGGGTTGGCAGAAAATATCGACGAGGAATTTATCGACAAAGAAATGTCCAAAACGCACAGCTCAATAACCAATTCCAAATTAGCCGAAAAATTTTTCTCCGCTGCCACCAAACAGGACAAAAAAGAAAATAATAGCTGGCTTAGCCCCGGAGGCGGCGCTATTTTAGAAAACGAAATTTTTCGTGGTAAATCTATCGCCTGGCTTATCGGCGGTGCTATTAGTTTGCTGGTAATAATCATCCTTTTGTTTGCCAGCTTTGGCTTGATCAATCTCATCAAAGAAAAACTATTTAATCGTCCGTTGACTGAAATCGAGCTGGCTTTCAAACAAGCCCAGGACTTTTACAATCAAAATTCATTTGAACCGGCCAAAACCAAAGTGGATGAGATTCTGGCTATGTCTCCGGATTATCAACCAGCCTTGGATCTTTTGACCAAAGTCAATCAAAAAAGAGGCGAATTGCTGCTTAATAATTTTGACATTGCCCATGAACCAGATTTCACTGTGGCTCCCGAGCAGGAATATCTTGATCCGGACAATCATTACAAAATAATGCTTCCCACCGGTTGGGAAAAAATTGAATCCAATGCTGATTTGAAACTGGTTTCGGGAGATAGTAGCCTGACCGTCAAAAAATATCCCAAGGCCAACTATTTGCAAAAAGTTGAAGAACTATTTAAAACTGATCTTGATCAAAAAACAACTATATTGGCTACCAAATCGGATATCAATTTTAAAAATAACCAGTCGGAGATCATTGCCCTCGAGCAGGACAATTTTTATCAGATTACCGTCTTGATGCAAAAATATTATTTTGGTTATGAACTAAGTATTCTTGTTCCCAAAAAAGATTTCAGCCAAAACCAGACAGTATTCAAACAATTTGTTCAAAGTTTTGCCCTGCTTCCCGAGTTTGATCTCGAAAGCTACGATCAACTTACTACTTTTGAAAGTGCCAATTTTATCTTTCACGGTTGGGCCAGTCTTACGCCAGAAGATCAGAGTTTTATTCAAGAAAATTTTCAAAATGCTCTCAAAAGTATCAATGACAAAATGTTGATCAACTGGAAAGAAAAAATTAACGTCTATCTCTATCCCTCCTGGGATAAAGTCAAAATCTATACTTTGGCTAAAAATAGTTTTTCCGACTTGGACAACAAAGAAATGCATATTTTATTTGAAAGCCAAGACGTCCACCAGAGTTTCGGTTATGAGACTACCAAAATTATTTTTCAAAATACATTTGGTAAAGTCAAAGAACGATTTGTTCTAGAAGGTATAGCCGTCATGATGGATCAAACCAATCGTGACTATCTGGGAATGCTTCGCCAAAATCATTTTATACCACTAAAAGATTTAATGAGTGTCAACTGGGAACTCCTGGAAGGCGACATTAAATATTTCGAAGTCGGCGTTCTCTCGCAATATCTCGTCGATAAATACGGTATTGATTTATATATCAATCTTGCCAAAGAAAAAGAATTCCCCGAAGGTTTTACCAAAGTTTATGGCAAGAGTTTGGAAGAGATGGAAGAAGAAATGATAGCCAATTTGCAGTTGAATCCGTAGCCGAATAACAAACTAATTAACAAGGCTTTAGACCATTTAAGATAAATAAATTAGTATCGAAATAATTGATTTAATTCTTGCTTCAATTGCTTGTCTGACTTATTCCATCGCCATTCACATTCTTTTAAGTGCAGCTTGAATTTCTTTTAACGCCGTTGAATTTGGTTAATCTTCTTTTAGTATAACTCTAGAAACTCTCAATACCGTTAATGTTTACTTTGTGATTTTTAGCAAATTCATTTTTCTTGTGATTAACCCGAAAATGTTTGTCGTAACCGATATCAACCAGTCCATCATATCCGCGCCATTTGTCTGAATAAATAACGCTTTCTTTGCTTTTTTCCCTCTGATTATCTGTTGTAAAGTTTTCTATTTACAATCCGGAATCATTTCTGTGTAAACTCGACCATTTCTTTCAAAGATACCAAAAACTGGTTTGCGATGAGTTCCTCTTCCTCGTTTGGTGGCTACTCCTTTTATCCTTCTAGCTCCGAAATAACTTTCATCAATTTTTATCTCTCCGACAAAGTGTCTAAATTCCTCTTCTTGTTAGTTTGCAATTAATTTTCTGAAAATATTAAAATACTTGTTAATTGTTTTGCGATTAAATTCTAAAAGTTTACTGGTTTGAGTAGTTGTTAAATCCAAACAGAAACACTGTATTATTTTTTTCACATTATATTTGCTTATTTGCCGCTTTTTGACCATATACTTAGCATATTAGATGCTTCTTATCTGGTCTAGAACCTTGATAATTATTTAATTCAATAAAAATGAAAATCATTCAAGAGAAAGTAAAATCAAGAGTTTATTGTTTATCGATAATGGCAATTTTTTGTCTGATGGTAGGAATAAAAATTGTCAGCGCCCAAAGCGACGATGAAAAACTAAGCCTAACTTTGGAGGCTGGTGGCGTCACTAAAACCGCAATAATCAATTCTGCCGGAAGTTCCATAACCGAAAAGATTACTATTCCAATCGGCACAACAAACGGTAAACTTTCTTGGAAGGCCGGTGGCAAGTACAAAAACTGTCATTTCAATGGAGGGGTTCCGGAAATAAGATCTAATGAAGCGTTGCCACTGCAAAAGGATGATATGGAAATGACCATCACTGGAGGATATCAAAGACCTCTTCTAAGTTGTGATAATATAATTGGTCGCAACGCTGATCAAACACCAATTTTCGAAAATAATATAGAAAAATGGGCGCAAGTTGCAATCGAAATTTGGACTTCAGAAAATCCAATTCCGCCTTGTATTCCAATTTGCGACGAATCAAAACATTGTCCGAACACTACTTGGACAGATAATTGTGGTGGGATTTGTACCGGAGGAACAAAAAATTGTGGCGACAGTGATGATATTAGACCTAAACTCTTATCAGCTACCTGTGGAAATGTGACCG
>DAIRGB010000063.1:0-5712 GCA_036794765.1 Patescibacteria group bacterium
TGTCATCCTGGAACTGGAAGGTAATCCGCTCCAATATCCAGGATCCATTTCCTTATTTTATTATATTTTTTTCTTTCTGGATCCTGGATGTCGAAATGCGATTACGCTTTCGGCTCCAGGATGACATCTTTTTGTTCGAGAATCGGAAATTTATCTGTCTAAATATTCCCTCAACGCTTCTTTCCACTCTCTCAATTTTTCCGTTTTATTATTATTCAAAACCGAATACCGCGGTCTTTTAGCTGGTCTTGGAAATTCGGCGGTGGTACAGGGTAAAATATTGCAGGATAAATTTTGCAAACGGGCGATTTCTTGGGCAAATTCAAACCAACTGCAACTACCGTCGTTGGTGAGATGATATATTCCAAATTCTTTTTTATTTTCCAATAAATTTAATATTCCCCGGGAGAGGTCACCTGTAAAAGTGGGGCGGCCGATTTGGTCGTTGACTACTTTTATTTCCGGTTTTTCAGCGCACAATTTGCTGATGGTTTCAACGAAATTTTTGCCATTTTTTCCATAGAGCCAGGAGGTGCGGACAAGATAATATTTAATTAAATTTTTCCTAATATAATCTTCAGCTTCGGCTTTGGTTTGACCATAATAATTAATTGGATCTTTGGGATCATCTTCGTTGTAACTTTCTTGTTGACCGTTAAAAACATAGTCCGTACTGATTTGGACCAAAATAATATCCCGTTTAAGACAAATGTCAGTTAGGTTTTTTACACCATCAACATTGATGGCGCGACATTTTTCCTGCTCCGCTTCGGCCTGATCGACGGCGGTATAGGCGGCGCAGTTGATGATGACGTCGGGTTTTATTTCGGTTATTTTTGTTTGAACTTGACTTTGATTGGTGATATCCAATTCGTCAACGTCCAGACCAATTGTTTCATAACCTGCTTGGCTTGCAATATTTATCAGATCAGTCGCCAACATACCGCGACTGCCGGTGATCAAAATTTTCATGTTTATAAAATATTTTATTTTATAGATGTTACAAACACTCTATAAGGTCATAATAACTCAACGAAAAAGGCCAAGCAATTTATTGAGAAATCAATCAATTCAATTTTTGGACTGAATTGTGAGTATATATACAATTGTTACAATTGTTATTTTTTGACTATTTATATGATTGACAATACTGTATTTATCGATATAGTTGACGGGTGCAATGCGAAAAAATAACAAGGAAATTTATGTTGGAAGAAATTAAATTCGATAAACAAATCAAAGAAGAAGACCGAAATAATATTGAACAAATATCTTATCAGAAAAATATATCTGAAGGGCAAAAATTGCCTGATCGAGCTATTTGTCTGACAAAAGCTAATAATATGGATTTCTGGCATGACTTTTTTGATAAAATGTTTAACCCAAATTTGGGGATTCAAATCTCTACGACATCATATTTGAAAGTATTGTCAAAATTAGCGCAAAAGAAAAAAATTGATATTTGGACGGATATAGATATTTGGAAAGATCATTTGGCAGCGCTTTGTTTTGAAGGCAATAAAATAAAGGCGAAAGAATACATTGATCGACAATTTTCAGATAGAAAAAGTCAGACAAATACGATTGCTGCTAAGAAAATCGAATACAATGAGCAAGAACATTGTTTATCTTTTTCGGATAAAAATTTCGCTAAACAGGAAATATATCGAACGGTTTTTGTTCCGGAAAAAATGAAAACTGAATTGCCCAAGACCGATATTCTTTTTCGCTTATATTCTGCCGATGAAAATAAAGTTGAAAAAAAGATGAAAGATATTTCTGATTCAATTGAAAATATAAAGAAAATTAAAATTGATAACAAGTCGCCATTTAACAAAGTTCATATTGCGGTTTGGACCAATAAAAATTATCAAAATTCAGATTGTGGAAAGACAATTCCGTTATTGCAAAAACAAAAATATACTTTATACAATCCGGCGAAAGTTCAAAGACAAAAAGTTTTGATTCACGATGAAAATCAAGGTGATCCGTTTTCTGCTATTTTGAATAATGTGATTAGAAAATTGGACAAGAAAACTGAGAATGTATTGATTGCTTCTCCGGAGAATGCCGATTATTTTCAAGGAGAAAATATCTGGCCAATGTTTGAAGCTTTTGAACGAGGGGCGCATGTGTCAGGCTTAGCAATAAATGATAATAATGATTTGTATTATCGGTATTCGATTTTACAAGGATATTTATCAAATACTTTTTGCATGTGGAATATTGAACAGTTATGCAAGGCGGGTTATTTTAGTATTTCCGAAGGTATCAAGGTTGATAGTCGTGATTATATTATTGGTTATTCGCCCGAATTGGGCTTGTATAAATATCCGATTCAGGGTTGCGAAGAAATAAGGCCACTAGTAGGCATTATTGAAAATAATTCGGAATTAAATGAAAATAATCAAAAGATAATCAAACCATGCATTGCACCAATCTTTCCAAAAGTTGAAGCCAAATACCGTTCAGTAGCGAAAGAGGTTGATTATGCGGAATACACACGCATGAAGTCAAAAATTGAATCAAAACCCTGGCGACAAACCAGGATAATGAATTCAATGAATATTGCTCCTTCTGTCTTGGAATATGCTGTTTTACCATACTTAAAACAAGAAAATAACAAGATAATCACTGAATTAAAATTCCGGTTTGCGTTGGATGAATATCGTATAAATCTTGAGAATTACGCAAAATGTAATGATAACTTTAATCATAGTTAATACTGGAAAAATTTGGTTAAAGTTGACAAATTGATTAACTGAAACATACAATTAATTTTAGTAAGATATTTTATTAGTCTAATTCTTCGAGTTTTCACACATACGATTCGGAGACTACCAAGGATCAATAATGAAAAATGTACAGAATAAACGGTTTGGATTGGTTTTGAGAACCTTTTCGAGTAAACCGGAAAATGTAATTCATCGGGTCAACCAAGTTGTTGAGACGATCAAGAAAGCGGAAAAAATTAGTCGAGATGGCCAATCCTTTTTTTCGAGGATCGATGTTTTGGTGTGGTCTGACAGTCGTTTTGATGATGCGGACTGTGGTTTGACCGCTAGGAGCTTACGAGATGAATTATACAAACAAAAAAAAGTTTTTGTTTCGGAAGTGAAAAATGGTGATTTATATTGTACTTTGCTCAACTACGGAATTGCTAAACAACTAAGAGACAGAGTTGATTATTCGGTTATTATGTCTTCGGAAGCGGAATCATATCTCAATCAGGAAACGATAGATAAAATGTTACAAGCGATTGATCAAAAAGCCAGAGCGATCGGAGTAGAGGTAGATGAATTGACCCCTTTGGTGCGCGAAGGGAGATTGGCCAATACTTTTTGCTGTTGGCACAATGTTTCACTGATGAGTGTCGGTGGTTTTGATCTGCATGCCGCTAAACTTCCACCAGTTAAGGATAATGAAGAAACTTCATCTTCAAAACAGGCATATGTCGAAGGTCATCATGAAAAACACGGGAAGGTTTTTTATCAATTATCCGGGACAGAAGAGATTATTCCATTAGTGAGATTGATAGAGATATACGGAAAATGCTTGGCTTCAATTACTCCAATCGGGGAAGGGGAAAAGAAATATCGGATACCTGATCCTAAAACTAATTCTGAATTATACCTGCGACATATTGCCAAGATGGCAACCAAGCTGAAAAGACAGGCCGTTATGTTGGATTCGGTAAATAAAAAACCATCTTGGTTAAAAAATGGCTTGATTGATGGTGTGTTGTAATTTTTACTTGCTTGCTGGAAGTTTTTTGGCAATGAGTAGAAATTACAAAAGTATTTTGTAGTAATTTTGTTGTCAAAAAACCTCCAGCAATAAGTAATCAATTGCGATTTTTCGTATTGGTTACTTATGGGCGCTGGAGTTTTTTGTTCGTTAAAAAAACAAAGATTAAAAATGAAAACATGAGTGAGAGTGGTCGCAAAGTGTTTTCATGTTTTGATACCTTTCGGTAAATCTTTTCTGCCGAAGGGTCTACCAAAAAAATCAAAGGGGGATTTTTTGAAATGTGTAGTAAAAACAAAAAGTATGGTGTAATTCTGAGAACATATGCCACGAAGGAATCAGACGTAGAAAAAAGAGTAAAAATGGTCGGAGAAACAGTAAAGAAAGTGCTGGCTGTTGAAGTAGACGGCGAAAAAGTTTTTTCAAAGATTGATGTTCTGGTGTGGGCCAATAACCGGTTTAAAGATGCGGATTGCGGAAAAACTGCACCCGCTTTAACAGAAGCACTCGCCGAATTTTCCGCAGTAGAGGTTGAGGAGGTTAAAAACTTTGACTTGTTCTGTGGTATTTTAAACTACGGGATCAGCAAACAACTTTTTAAGGGAATAAATTACTCTATGATTTTGTCACCGGATGCCAATAGCTATCTCACATCAGAGATAATCTGCAAAATGATTGAAAAAATCGATTCCGGTGCCAAGGCCGTAGGCTTGGCAATTAATGAATTGACAGAATCGATAAAGGAAGGCCGTTTGGCAAACACCTTCCTAATGTGGGACAACCTGCCACTACTCTCCGTTAACGGTTTTGATTTTCTCGCAAAAAAGCTGACTCCTTCCGAGGATGAAGCTTTTAAAAATGCAGGAATAAAAAGAATCCAGGGCGTAGAGGAAGTAATTCCTCTCGCCCGGCTAACTCAGGAATTCGGCCAGAGTCTTGCAGTTGTTGTTCCGGAAAGTTTCGGGGAGTACATCCTCCCCACTGATCCTGAATTGCTCGAGCGCCATCTTCAGAAGATGCGCTCAAAAAAAGAGAGGCAGGATTTCCTGCTCTCTCAGGCCGGTTTCGATGTAGATTTTCTAAAAAGCGGTGTAATACCGCAGCAGTAGATTTCTAAAAATTTAATATAAAATTAAAGGTGCCACTCCGCCTACAAAATTAGAGCCGGGTCGTTTACTAGACCTGGCTTTTTTCATGGACAGATAAGGAAAATTATTTGGCGTTTTTTATTTCTTGAATATTTTTATACATCAAATCTAGGCGTTGCTTCTCTACCTGATTGAGATCATATTCCATTAAGATAATAGATTCCAAGGCAGCTATTTTGGCCATGATTTGACTGTTGGTTTCTTTTTGTCCAGTGACAATATCTTGAGTCAAATCAACCAGCAAATCCAAAAATAGTTGATTGATTTTTTCGGCTTCTATTTTTGGCCAAAAAGAAGCAAGATTTTGAAAATCGATAATGGCTTGTTTGGTTTTTTGCCAAATTGGTTGTTGTTGGTAGTTTTTTAAACTATCACTTTCTAGTAAATAATACTCTTTATACCAAGTGACAAATTTCTTTATACCTTCTTCAATAGTGGTTTTTGGGTTGTATCCTAGTTTTTCCTGGGAATGATTAATATCCGCACAAGTCATCAATACATCTCCGGGTTGCATGGGAAGATATTCTTTGAGAGCTTCCTGGCCCAATTCTTTTTCGATAATGGAAATAAAACGACCGAGCTCGACTGGTTTGTTGTTGCCTAGATTGAAAATTTCGTAAGGATAACAATGATTGAGACTGGCTAAAATACCGGCGACAATATCATCGATATAGGTAAAATCGCGTTGCAACTGCCCATGATTAAAAACTTTGATCGGTATTTGATCGAGAATATCTCGAGTAAAGTAAAAATAAGCCATATAGGGACGTCCCCAGGGACCGTAAACGGTAAAGAAACGTAGCCCGGTACAGTTGAG
>DAIRGB010000064.1:0-5703 GCA_036794765.1 Patescibacteria group bacterium
GTACTGATCGGTCCGGCATGTGTATAAAGATATCGAATCGGTAGATCGAAAGTGTCAAAAATCGGAGCCAAAAATTTATTTTTTATTATCATTAACTACTTGTTATAAATCTCTATATATTCCCCCGCCATCTTCCCCCAACTTAACCCCTCCGCCTTCCCGCGACTTTGCCCCTTCATATCTATCAGCATCTGTCGATTATTATACAGTTTTTGGAGCGCCAGATAAATGCTTTCTGTACTGTTTTTTTCAATTATAATCCCATTACTATCATCCACCAATTCCTTGGTGCCACCCGTATCAGTAGCTAAAACAGCCAAACCTGAAGCCATGGCTTCAAGCAAGCTATTGGACATACCTTCGTTCAATGAAGGCAAGACAAAAACGTCGGAATGTCGATAGAGTTTGTTGATCTCGTCGTGAGCTACAGGGCCAAAAAAATTTACTTTTTTTTCGATAGCCATTTCTTGGACCATCTTTTGAAATTTTGTTTCCAGATCGCCACTGCCAATAACATGAAGCTGAACATCGTCTTTTTGTTCGGCAAAACGGGCGAAACCCGCAATTAAATATTCTATGCCTTTTCTTTGAATGAGCCTGGATGTGGATACAATGGTGAATTTAGGATGTTTTTGATGATCAGGATAAAATTCTTCAATATCGACTCCGTTGTAGATAACCCCTATTATTTGCTCCGGGACAGATTTGTTGGCCAATTCTTTTAAACCCTTTGAGTTGGCAATGACCAAATCAGCATTTTTCCAGATAGTTTTGCTGAGATTTTTAAATACAAGTCTATCAAGCCAAAAAAATCGATTGTTGTAGAAGGGAACGTCAGAACCACGAAGACCGACAATATAAGGAATATTTAATTTCATGGCGATGTAGCCGCTTGGAATACCAAACCAGGCATGCACAAGATCAAAATGATTATTTTCTTTTAGTTTTTGACAAAATTTGTATGCTTTCCAGCAGTAAGTAAGAATGTTTTTGTTCGACTGGTAATGAATATTTCCATTTTTTCCGATATCCAAATAGTAGATCTTGATATTGTCCGAAAATTGTTCTTCATGATATTGATCCACTGAAGAGGTAACTAGGGTTATCTGCAACTCCGGATGTTTAGTTAATTCTTTTAGCAAATAATATGTAGCATTACCAGCGCCCCCGCCAAGGGGCGGGAATTCGTAGTTGAGGAGCAAGATTTGATGTTTTTTTGACATGACGGATTGGCGGCTAGTTTTATAACTAGTTTATTATACTACAATAATATAAACGCTTTTAAACTCTTATAAATACTTACAAACGCTTGGAAACTGGAATACTGAATGATTTTTATGAAGTTGCTTATGTTTTGGTTCTATAATTTTTGATTGATAAATTCTTTGAATAATAAAACCATATTTTTATCATCAGATTGGAGTAAAAATGGTTGAACGTCATTGAGCAAATCCGGTAGATTGTAGTTTTCTATTTTGGACAAGATGACGGATTTTAGTTCTGATTGATTTTTTATTTTCAATTTTTGTTGCAAATAATCGTAGTTAAAATCAGTCTGCCCAAGCAAAAAAACAATATCATAGAGATCGCGGCCTTTGGCTCTTTTTCGACCCAGTAGAGCGGCGATTTTTTGGGAAAGAATAACATCTTTTGGCGTTACCAAAATCTGACGAAAGATGGCAAATTTTTGCATGATCCAAGATTCCGGTTGATATATAAAACCGTGAGGGACTGTGTCAATCTGAATCATGATTTTTTCGTCAGATAGTTCGCTCAAGCTCTGTTCTTGAAGGATTTGGCTAAATTTTACATAACAATGAAATGCTCCTTTGATGACGACTCGGCTCTCAACCAGAAATCCTTCGGCAGTTAATTTTTGTTGTAGATGATCTGTTAAAACACGAAAATCAGCCACGGATAATGAAAAATTATCAAAATCTAGATCTTCGGAAAAGCGTTGGCTCCCATAACAAATTTTGATAGCGGTACCTCCCAGAAATGATAATTTGGTTGCCAACGGGTGAGAAAATAATATATCAAGAATCTTGTATTGCAAATACTCGCGCAAGATTCCACGATCAAAACCTTGGACGGTAGGATAAAATTTTTTAATTTCGGTTAGATTGATCATGATTTGGTAAATTTTAGAAGTAATTTTATTTTTCGGATTAAACCAGGTTTGTTGATTTTTTTGGCATATGACAACAACTTAACTGGATCGATTTTGGTAGAAAATTCGCTTTTATTAAAGCGTAGTTCTTCTAGATCGTCCGAATTTTTTATATCTGATCGCAGATAGAGCCAATCCAAAACAGCTTTCTCCGGTTCGGCAAGTTGATAATAAAGGTTATTGGTGGTTTTTTTGAGGATAAAACCGAAATACATTGAGGGCTGGATCTTTTTGTATTGGAAATTACCTAAAGAAGTGACAATTTTTTTCGTCCGATTGGTGGTTATATATGTTCGCCAATAAACTGTTTCCGGGATGAGAGAGTAATAACTTAGTGCATATTCCAAGCTCAAGTATGAGGGTTTAATCAGTTCACCGGCAATCCAGTTCAATTCTTCTTCGCTGTATTTTCGGTTGGCGAAGTAATAATTATTTTTAGTGATTTTTTTTATATATCCTTTTTTTTGCCATTCATACAAACGCCGATGATCAAAATCGGGATAAAGCATTTTTATATCGCTCACTCTAATCAAAGGATAATCGGCAAACCGATTGGCTATATCAATATATTTCATTTTTTAGTTATTTTTAACTAAAATCAGTCTTAATTATAACTAAAAAATGAAATTTTTACAAGAATAATCTATATACGAGTCGGAAAATTGATTATTTGGCACCCATTCCCCGCTCGCGGACAAACGTCGCGGCCCGATAAAGGCTTTCGACGGTGCCGGCGTCGGACCAGAAGCCGGTGATGATGCGGGCATCCATTTGGCCTTCGGCGATGTATTGGTTGTTGACGTCGGTGATTTCCAATTCGCCTCGGCCCGATGGTTTGAGGGTTTTTATTTTTTGATAGACGGTGTTGTCATAGACATAAAAACCGGTGACGGCGTAATTAGTTTCCGGATTAGTGGGCTTTTCGACGATTTTAACTACTTTGTCACTGTTTAAAGTAGCCACGCCGAAGCGACTAGCGTCGGGGACTTCTTTTAAGAAAATACGAGCGCCGGAATTGAAGTTGTTTAGATCCATTTGATTTTCGTAAATATTATCACCCAAGATGACGGCGATACTGTCATTGTCGGCAAAATCTTCAGTGAGGCTCAAGGCTTGGGCGATGCCGCCGGCTTCTTCTTGAACGGCATAATTTAGTCTGATACCCAATTTTTGGCCCGAGCCCAACAGTTCGAGAAAGTGACCGGCGTGTCCGCGGCCAGAAACGATCATGATGTCAGTAAGGCCGGCGTTGATCAAGGTTTGCAGCGGATACATGATCATCGGTTGATTGTAAACCGGCAAAAGATGTTTGTTGGTAATTTTGGTCATGGGGAGAAGACGCGTGCCGGATCCGCCGGCGAGGATGATACCTTTCATACAATAATTTTTAATTTCTAATTTATAATTTTCAATAAATTTCTAATAGCCATAATGTATTGTGTCATCCTGGAACTGGAAGGTAATCCGCTCCAATATCCAGGATCCATTTCCTTAATATATTATATTTTTTTCTTTCTGGATTCTGGATGTCGAAACGCGATTACGCTTTCGGCTCCAGAATGACAACTTTTTCGCGTATTAAGTTTGTAAGAGTTTGTAAGAGTTTCAAAGCGTTTTGGTTTGATACGTTTGATAAGTTTGCTAGGTTTGTTAAGTTTTCTTCAGCTTCCCCCACCACTCTTTATTTTCAGTATACCAATTTATCGTTTCTTCCAGTCCCTGGTCAAAGTCATATTCCGGTTTCCAGCCGAGTTCATTTTTTATTTTGGAAAAATCAATGGCGTAGCGCCAGTCGTGGCCTTTGCGATCTTCGACATATTCAATCATTTTTTCGTCTAAATTCATTTTTTGTAAAATTTCTTGAGCAATATCGATATTTCTTTTTTCGCTATTGCCGCCAACACAATAGGTTTCTCCTATTTTTCCCTGATGGAGGATCAAATCAATAGCGGCGCAATGATCGGTGACAAAAATCCAGTCGCGAACGTTGAGACCTTGACCGTAGATCGGGATTTTTTTTCCTTCCAGTAAATTGGTAATCAATAAGGAAATTAATTTTTCGGGAAACTGGTAAGGACCATAGTTGTTGGAACAGTTGGAAATGGTAACAGGAAGTTGGTGAGTGTGCCAATAGGCGCGGACCAGGTGGTCAGAAGCGGCCTTGGAGGCGGAATATGGAGAACGGGGATCATAGGAGCTTTGTTCGTCAAATTGGCCGGTGGAGCCCAGGGAACCAAAAACTTCATCGGTGGAAATGTGGTGAAATCTTTTACCGCCGGCATTTTTGGCGGCGTCAAGTAAAGTGAAGGTGCCCAAAACATTGGTCCGGACAAATTCTTCGGCGCCGACAATACTGCGATCGACATGGCTTTCAGCGGCGAAGTGGACGATGGCGTCAACTTGTTTAACCAAATCTGTGACCAATTTTTGGTCGCAAATATCGCCTTGGACAAATTGGTAGTTGGAATTGTTTTCCAAATCACGCAAGTTGTCGAGATTACCGGCATAAGTCAATTTGTCGAGATTGATAATTTGGTAATCCGGATATTTGTTAATAATATAACGGACAAAGTTGGTGCCGATAAAGCCAGCCCCGCCGGTGATTAGCAATTTCATTGAATTAATAATTAATAATTAATAATGAACAATAAGATACAAAATAAAAAGGTGTTGTCCTGGAAATCACGCTTCTTATCCAGGATCCAGAATGAAATTTCCAATTTCCAGTTTCCAAAAAATTTCTAATGATCAATGATCGTATTGTGTCATCCTGGAACTGAAAGCCCTACTGGGCGTTTCAATATCCAGGATCCAGAAAAAAATTAATCCAATATATCCAATTTATCAGACAAATCTTCCCAAATAGGATTATTCTTTTCAATCAATTCTATCTTCCATTTTCTTTTCCATAATTTCAATTTCTTTTCCCGATCGATCGCTTCATTTACATCATTAAAAATTTCGTAGTAAACCAATCTGTCTATATTGTATTTTGAGGAAAAACCATGATTTACTTTATTTTTATGTTCCCAGATTCTCCCAATCAAATCACTGGTTATACCAACATATGTAGTTCCGTTCTTCCCATTAGCCAAAATGTAAACATAATAACACTTGCTCATTATTTTTTTCTGGATCCTGGATGTCGAATCGCGATTACGCTTTCGGCTCCAGGATGACACATTAGTTACAGTTTCTCAATTCAGATATTAAATCCTTAAAACTCCCATTCTCCCAATCTTTGGCTGACAAAATCGGATTGTCTATTTTCCAATCAATGTTGAGATCTTGGTCGTTGAAAACAATTCCTCGCTCGGCTTCTTTATTCCAAAAAGCGGTGCATTTGTAACTGAAAATCGTTTGGTCACCAAGAACGGCGAAACCGTGGGCGAAACCGGGCGGGATGTAAAATTGGGTTTTGTTTTGGTCATTTAAGATAATTGAAAAATGTTGACCGGGAGTGGGTGAATCCGGCCGGCAATCGACAGCAACATCCAGAACTTCCCCGGTGATCACACGAACCAACTTGCCCT
>DAIRGB010000065.1:0-5556 GCA_036794765.1 Patescibacteria group bacterium
CGTCCGATTGAATTGATAAGTATCACCGATTTCAATGACCAAGCCTACGAATATTCCACTACCAGCAATTCATCCGAACATACTGTCACCTGGAAAATCGGTAGTGCCAACAAAACCGTTACCGGCATCAACAATTACAAAATCGTTTACAAAGTAGATAATGCGATTATTTTTGACAACGAAAAATTTGATGAGTTTTATTGGAACATCAATGGAGCTTTTTGGGATATGGAAATCGACAAATTTAGCGCCAAAGTGGTTTTTCCACCCGGTGTGGACAAAAATAACACTGAAATTTACAACTATGCTGGCGCCTTTGGCTCCAAAGATAGCTCTTTAGTCACATATGAATGGACTGATGCCAACACCATTACCTACACCGCTACTCGCGGCTTGGCCAAACAGGAAGGCATCACGACTTCGGTTACTTTTCCCAAAAATATTTTTACTCCCCCCGCCGTTGTGCCAACCGAAGCCGACGAAGCTTCCACCGGCGACTATAGCGGTATCGCCTCGCTCTTTGCCGGCTTAATCGGTTCCTTGTTTGTAGTTGGCGGTATATTGGGGATAATCTTGCCCATCGTGGTTTTTGGCATTTGCTACTATTACTGGTCAAAATACGGTCGCGATCCGGTCGTAAACAAAACGGTCATCGCCCAATACGAACCGCCCGCCAAACTTAACCCTATGCAACTAGGTTTTCTCTACTCGCATGGCAATCTCTCCAGTACCGCCATCACTGCTAGCATTATCAACCTCGCCGTGAAAAAATACTTCACCATCAAAGAGACGGAAACCAAATTTCTCTTTTTCAAAAATAAAGATTACCAATTGATTCTAAACAACGGACGTCCCAGTGAAATGGCTCTGGATATGAGTGAAAGAATGTTGTTGGACTATCTTTTCTCCGGCCAAAAAGAAGTTGCTCTCTCCTCATTGACCAACAAATTTTACAAAAGAATCGACGATCTTAAACGCCATGTCCAAACGGAATTGACCGAAAAAAGAATATTTGAAAAAGACGGTTTCAAAATCCAGACCTATTTATACATCGGTCTCTTGGCAATTTTTCTCTTATCTTTCCTGATGCCGGTCTTGTTTATCTCTGATTTTGTCTGTCTCATTATTATTTTGCTTTTTGCCTCTTGGATGACTAAACTTACTCCCCAAGGCGCTGATTACAAATGGCAAGCCGCCGGTTTTAAATTGTTTATGCAAACTGCTGAAAAATATCGCCAAGCCTTCAACGAAAAAGAAAATATCTTTGAAAAATTTCTTCCGTATGCCATAGTATTTGGTATCGTCAAACAATGGGCCGGCAAAATGGCCGAAATCTACGGCCAAGATTGGGAAAGACGATACGCTCCCGTCTGGTACACTTCGATGGCCGGTTCCGCCTTCAATGTCTCCGATTTTTCCAACTCCATTACCAGTCTTTCTTCTTCTATGGCCAGCACTATCTCGTCTTCTCCATCATCTTCAGGTTCCGGCGGCGGCGGTTCTTCCGGCGGCGGCGGTGGCGGCGGCGGCGGGGGAGGATGGTGAGAAAAACCTATCAAATTTAACAAACTTAATAAACATAGCAAACTCTTAGAAACACTTAGAAACTCTTTTAAACCCTTGAAAACTTAGATTGAGTTTATAAGGGTTTATGAGTGTTTATAAGAGTTTATAAGTGTTTTAGTTTGTTAAGTTTGATATATTTGCTAAGTTTATTCTAGGGTTGCAGTATATCTCTAAAACCAGTAAACTATTACTTGAACAATAAAATCTAATTACTTTAGGAGTATTTATATGGCTGTCCCAACGAAACGTCATACCAAGAGCGCCCGTAACCAGCGTCGTGCCAACAAGAATCTGTCTCAACCTTCGATTTCCATCTGTGCCATGTGCAAGTCACCCAAAAGACCTCATCATGTTTGTGCAGTCTGTGGCGTTTACAAAAAAAGAAAAGTTATGGACAAGAAAAAAGCAACCAAAAAATCCACTAAAAAAGCCTAATTTACCATGTCCCAAGGATCAAGGCACCTATTTCGCATTATCGCCATGCAGTCTTTGTATGAAAAAGAATTTCGCGACGATTTGACACTTGAGCAAATCGTCGATCGCAACATGGCCAAATTACTACCCGATGTCACCAGTCGGGAGTATTTGAATAATCTTCTTGCCGGTGTTGCCGCTCACCAAGAGGATATCAATAATCTGGTTTTAAAATATGCACCCGAATGGCCGCTTGATCAAATACCTGTTACCGACCGTGTTTTACTCTCCATTTCCATTTATGAACTATTGTTTGACCCCTATATTCCTCCCAAAGTCGCCATCAATGAAGCGGTTGAATTAGGAAAAGCCTATGGAGGCGACAACTCCTCAAAATTTATCAACGGAGTGTTGGGCTCAATTTTTGAAAATCAAAAACCGGTTGAAAAATTGGTTGATGAAAAAAAATACATAGAAGAAATAGAGATACAAACCGACAGCGAAGTCATCATCGACGAAAAACAACATTCATAATAAATAGTATTGTGTCATCCTTAGAACTTGGAAGGTAATTCGCTCCAATATCCAGGATCCATCTCACTATATAAGTCACTATTTCTCTCCAAACTATTAATAACAAAGTTATAGATTGAAAATTAAAAAATATATTATGAACAAATTCTCCAAAATTTTGTTAGGCATATTTGTTTCCATATTTTTCCTCTCCGGCTGTTCACTTGGTTCCATGACAACTGGCGGACAGGCCAAAATCAACAAAACAATGATTGCCGCCGAAGTTGATGATAAGACGGTAAAACAACAAGATAGCCCCGACGGCTTTTCCGCCGCCGCCAAACAAATAATTTTTGCTGTCTATTTGGATGGTAAGGGCGAACATCAGGTTAAAGTCGAGTGGAAAAAAGAAAATAGTCAAACCCCCCTCAAGACCGAAACCAAAAAAATCAGCGCTGGGAATAAAGATACTTTTAATCTCAAAAAACCTACTACCGGCTGGCTTTCCGGAGAATATATTATCCAGGTTTTCATGGACAATCAAAAACTAGGCGAAAAAAACTTTTCCGTTCTAGCTGGCGACAAGAAAAATCTCTTGTATGACAAAAAACAAGAAAAGTTGAACAAAGATAAGGGCGTCAAAGAAATTGTCCCTCAGTCAAAATCTTCGATTCAAGCTAAACCAGTTACCAACAACAACAAAACCGATCTAAAAAAACCTAAATCCAATCCCGCCCAAATTGCCGAAACCAAAAAAGCAATTGTCACCCCCCAAACTGCTAGCAACCCTACCTTTATCAATGGACAACTTTGTACTGCCTTAAAAGACGACAATACTTGCCAGTCATCGACTTCCTGGTATTACGATACCGCCAAATCATTTTCCGCTTCAACCCAGTGGCAGGATCTAAAAGCGGGAGATAGTGTCTGGGCAGTTTGGTATTGGGAAGGTTTTAGCGGTTCCGGCGAATATTTAGCCGATTCCGCCATCAATGTGGAAAACAACAGTACCGGGAATCTGGCTTTCGTCCTCAACAACAACAAAAATCTCTGGTATAGCGGCAGTTACTGGTTGGAGATATATCTCAATGGAAATTATTTTACTACCATACCCTTTGCCGTTTACAACAGTAATTATCAACCAACCAGTATTTATGATCAGCCAGGATACTTCAACTCCTATGGCGAATATATTCTCTATGACGGTTCCGGCTACATCGATATCTGGGGCAACTTTTGGCCGTGGGACAAAACCTGGGCTTCGGACTATGCTGAAGAAGGTTATTATGATCAATATGGAAAATATATTCTCTACGATGGTACCGGTTTCTATGATTCCTACGGGTATTTCTGGTTATGGCAAGAATGGTATGGTGACGGTTCTTTTGATGCCGACGGCAACTATATTTTGGCTGACGGTTCCGGATATTACGATGCCGAAGGCAATTGGTGGTCCAATTACGAACCGGATGGTTTTTATGACGAATATGGAAACTATGTCCTAAACGACGGTTCCGGTTACTATGATCCTTATGGCACCTTTCATTCTTCTTTTTCCAATGATCCCGCCACTACTTATGGCCCCGGTCATTTCTCCGATGACGGATATTGGATCTTGGATGACGGTTCCGGCTCCTACGGCCCTGACGGCTCTTTTTGGCCAACCTATCCCGACTATGTCTATGAAGACGGATATTTCGATTACTATGGCAACTATATTCTCAACGACGGCAGTGGTTATTATGACATAAACAACAATTTCTTTCCCGGAGTACCAGCCAACGACGCCGTCGGAGAAGATGGCTACTATGACTCTTATGGCAATTATATTTTAAACAGCGGCGAAGGCTTTTTCGACTTTGATAACAATTTTCACGACATGTCCGAATATCCCGCCTACAGTTACGCTCCCACCGATTACTATCCCGAAGACTATGATCCTGGTTATTTTGACGACAGCTACTGGTATTCCGAAGAAGCAGTAGGATAAAAACAATTTTAATAAACTCTCTAAAACACTTATAAACCCTTTTAAACTAAATTAGTTATAGTTTTTAAGAGTTTCAAAGAGTTTCAAAGAGTTTCAAAGTGTTTGTTATTATTATTTTTAAATCAAGCTATGACTCCCGATAACCTGCAAAAAATTTTAAAAATTAAATTCAAAAATCTCGATTTGCTCAAAACAGCCTTAACACACCGGTCGTATCTCAACGAGCATTCCGACTATCATCTTGATCACAATGAACGACTGGAATTTTTGGGTGATGCAGTTTTGGAATTAATTGTCACAGATTACTTATATCGCAATTATCCCAACCCGGAAGGCGAATTGACCAATTGGCGGGCGGCTTTGGTACGCGGAGCTACCCTGAAAGAAGTGGCTTTGGTTCTCAATCTAGGTCAATACATCAATCTGAGCAAGGGAGAAATACTTAGCGGTGGTCGCGAACGGGAACTGATCATGGCCAATACTGTCGAGGCATTGATTGGGGCAATATATATTGATCGAGGAATAAAATACGCGAGTCAATTTATTCACAAATACATCATCACTCGTCTGCCGCAAATTTTGGCCCAACACCTTTATCAAGACGCCAAAAGCCGTTTACAAGAAAAATCTCAAGAGAAACTCAATCTGACCCCCTCATATTATTTGATTTCTCAAAGCGGACCCGATCATGCCAAACAATTTGTCATGGCGGTCAAAATCGGTGATAATGAATATGGACAGGGATCCGGATTGAGTAAACAAGAAGCCGAACAAAACGCCGCCGCCGAAGCCCTGGAAAAATGGGAAGAACAATAAAACAAAAACCCTTTCGAACACTTAAAAACCCTTATAAACCCTTTTAAACCAAATTCCCCAGTTTATAAGAGTTTATAAGAGTTTATAAGAGTTTCACGAAGTTAGTTTTTATTGTATGTCTCCCAAAATCACTATTTACACTTCACCTTCTTGCAGTCATTGTCAGGCTTTAAAAAAATGGCTTCAGGAAAAATCATTATCTTTTACCGAAAAAGATGTGATTGGAAATGAATCCAACCGTGATTTTATCGTCCAAA
>DAIRGB010000002.1:0-34522 GCA_036794765.1 Patescibacteria group bacterium
AATTGTCTTTTTGGGACAAAAAATGGGAAGAATTGGCGGTGAGGATAGTAAAGAAACGGAAAATGTTTATCAGATTTGTAAATGATAAGGCAAAAGGATATTTTGAAAAATTATTCGTTGGTGGTGGAAATTTGCAAGTGGAGTATATGAGAGCTAATTGGCAGGAAAGTGGTGTAACTTTGGTAGAATTTTTGTCCGGTATGATTGATAAAGAATTGAGATATGGTTCAACATTAATTGGTCCGCATCGTGATGATTTAATAATAAAATTACAAGGGAAGAAAATTGATCAAGTTGGTTCCAGAGCGCAAATGCGTTTGGCGTTGTTGTCTTTAAAAATGGCGGAGGCGGATTATATTTTTCAAGAAAAACAAAATTATCCGATTTTATTGTTGGATGATATTTTTTCGGAGTTGGACGAAATTAATAAAATGAAAGTGATAGAATATGTGCAGGACAAACAAACAATTATTACTACTACCGAAATTGATAAGATGCTGGATTTGTCCAAAATTGTTATGATAAAGGTTGAATAATATAAATAAGAAAAATGGAAAAAATTGGGGATATTTTACAGAAAAAATACCAAAAAAAGTCGGCCTTAACATTGTCTCAAATGCAAAGTATTACTATATGCAGTTTTTGGGATAAAGTAATGGCGGATATAGACAATAAATATGTGACAGAAAGTAAGGCCTTGAGTTTTAAAAATGGTTTGTTGACTGTAGGTGTTAGTCATTCAGGAACGATGATGGAGATACAGTTTTTGGAAATGATTGTTTTGGAAAAATATGAAGAAATTGTGGGGGAAAAAGTTGTGGAAAAAATCAAATTTAAAATCGGTATGTGTTGATGATTTTGTAGTTTTATAATCTTGATTTTTTGTATAATTCTGTTATATTTTTGATATTAACTCAATTTTTGGTTAAAAAAGTTGATGAATAATTTGGATAACAATTTAGAAGTAAAAGAATATATTGTAAAATTGCCTCAACAGACTAGTTTTCAGGTAGAGGTGTTTAGTGATTTTTTGAATACTTTGTCAAAAATCTTGAAGGGTGTGCCGTTTTCCTGGACTCTAAATATGATTAATAAGAGGATTTTTTATACGGTAAAGGTGTCCTCAAGGTATTATAGCGTTATGGAAAACCAGTTGTATTCGGTTTTTCCAAAAATTGAATTGGAAGAGGTTAAACGTAATATCAGTCCGAAAAATATTGAAGGGGTGGCAAGAGCGGTTTTGACTTTGAGACACGGGGATTTTTATCCGTTTTTGTTGTTTAATCAGTTGGAAGGATCGTTTTTAGCCGATTTTTATAATCAGTTTAATCGGTTGGCGGTGACAGATGGCTTTTATTTTCAGGTAAAAATAAGGCCAATGGATAACGACCAAATGATATTTGTTATGAAAAGGTCGTTGGCTTTGACATTGAAGCGAATTAGAGAAAGATTTAATTTTTTGGATATATTGTTTTCTAAAAAATCATCGAATGAAGTTCGTAATAAAGCTTTGGTGGCGGCAAAGGAGAAGAATAAGCAAAATTTATATTATACCGAAATTGATTTATTGATTTTTGCGGAAAATTACCAGATGGCGCAGGCGAAGTTGGAGCCGATTGCGCAAGTTTTTCAGAAATTGGAAAGTGAATTCAATGAATTTTCTTATAAAATAAAACCGGTTACTAGGGTTGATTTGGAGGAAATTACTTCGTTGAATTTTAGTAAAAAATCAATGTATATGACGGCGGACGAGATTAGTACTTTTTATCATTTTCCGCCTGACACGGATGCGGTGCCGAATTTGTACAAAATTTTGTCTCCAAAAGCAGAGCCACCGTTGGGTTTATCAACTCCTGATAATACGCCGGCGGAAGAGTTGTGTGTTTTTGCCAGGACAAATTATCGAAATATCAAGGAGTTGTTTGGAATAAAAAGAAGAGATAGGGCCAGACATATGTATATTATTGGTAAGTCTGGTTCAGGAAAATCGAAAATGCAGGAATTGTTGATAAAAAGTGATATTGAAAACGGTCATGGTGTTTGTGTGATTGATCCACATGGTGATTTGATTGAAGATATTATTCCTTTTGTTCCACAAAATCGGATTAAAGATGTAATTTACTTTAATCCGGCTGATGAGGCTTTTCCAATATCTTTTAATCCGATCGAAAAAGTTGATCCGGTTTATCGGCAACAAGTGGCAATCGGTTTTATAGAGATTTTTAAAAAAGTATTTGCGGCCAATTGGTCACCCAGACTGGAACATGTTTTGCGGATGACGGTGCTGGCTTTGTTGGATGCTCCGAAAGCTTCTGTAATGTCGATATTATTATTGTTGACTGATCGAGAGTATCGTCAGGAAGTCATTAAAACGATTAATGATCAAGTGGTAAAGAATTTTTGGACAAATGAATTTGCCAGTTGGTCGGAAAGATTTGATTCGGAAGCAATAATGCCGATATTAAATAAAATTGGTCAATTTGTTTCCAATGGTTTGATTAGAAATATCGTTGGGCAAGAAGAGAATAAGCTGGTTTTTTCGGAAATCATGAATAATCGGAAAATCTTGTTGGTAAAATTACCAAAAGGAATATTGGGAGAGGAAAATACTTCTTTGTTGGGTTCGATGATAATTACCAAAATATATCAGGCAGCGTTGGCGCGGGCGGATGTGCCGGAAAGTCAGCGCGTTCCTTTTTATTTGTATGTTGATGAATTTCAAAATTTTGCAACGGATTCTTTTGCCAATATTTTGTCTGAGTCGAGAAAATATAAGTTGAGTTTGACGATAGCTCACCAGTATGTGTCGCAGTTGTCTGATGTGGTGCGTAAAACGGTGTTTGGGAATGTTGGTTCGATTGTTTCTTTTCGATTGGGTCCGGAAGATGCATTGTTGTTGGAAAGAGAATTTGAACCCCGTTTTAAAGCGGCTGATATTACCAATCTGGGTGTGCAGGAGGTTTATCTAAAATTATCAATCAATGATGAGGTAAAAGAGGCATTTTCGGCACGAACTTTGGATGCGGTGACCGTGACTACGTCTTTCAAAGATGAGATTGTAAAAAATACACAGCAAAATTATTGTAAAACCAGACAAGAAGCGGAAAGAGAAATCAGTCGGGAAAAATCCAAAGAGATGGAAGTATTGGAAAAATTAAAAGAAGACAATTTTTCCGCCCCGATTTTATAGATATTGTGATGGTGGTAAAAATATTTTGCACTCTTAAAAATTTTACTCATGATAACGCTGTGAATGACGATGGCTAAGAATCTTTTTTGACGCCCGGATCATTTGTAAAATTTTTAAGAGTGCAAAATATTTTTACCACCAGTTTTGGATTGGATGATTTTTTGTTAGAAGACACTTGCTGCTGGAGTGTCTTTCTTTTTATACTGTAGATGTATATTTAATCAAAGGAATATGTCTTTAAAGACTTATTTTGTGGGGATTGCAATTTCAACTTTTTTGGCGTGGTCGGCGTTTTATTTGACTTTGACCAATATTGATCCATTTGTAACAGATAAAGCCGGTATGGCGTCATTTTTTGTCAGTATGTTTTTGGGTATTTTAGGTTTGGTGATTTTGATTTTGATATATTTTCGTTCACGAGTATATTCGGTGGCAGAGTTGTATGAAAAAATGCCGGTGATTTTGCGTCAGGCTTTTCTGGTTTCTTTTTTTTCGACAGCGGTAATCGGAATGCAGGCGATGAGGGTGTTGAGGTGGTGGACGGCTTTGATGTTGATGATTATTGTGATTTTGGTGGAAATGAGTTTTTATATAAATACTTTTAAGTTTGAGGAAATTAAAGAGTTGGAGAATGATGAGGAAAAAGAGTAGTTATTGTGATTTGCGACCGCAAACTTGAATTATGTGAATTTAATATTTTTTAAACTAGATGTTGGGATTGATGAGTTTGTAACAGTAAAAAATATTAAATTCACATAATTCAAGTTTGCTACTCAAGTATTTTTGCAGTGTTCTTAAATTTTCAATTTATAATTTTCAATCAATTTAAAATTACTCAATGTTTCAATGTTTGTAAGTTGAAAATTGGCTTATTAAAAATTGATTGAAAATTAGAAATTATAAATTAAAATTATTCTATATGTGGGAAAGATTGGAAAAAATTCGGCAGGATGCTTTGAGTGAGATAAAAAAGATTAAGGAATTGGCGGTTTTGGACGAGACGAAAATAAAGTGGTTGGGGAGAAAAAGTGAGTTGACGGAATTGCTGAGGGGTTTGGGAAAAATTTCTCCGGAGGAGAGGCCAAAAATTGGACAAAAGACCAATGAGATAAAAAGAGAGATTGAGCAAGCTTTGGATAATATTAAAATTGTTTTGCAACAAAAAGAGAATGATCGATCTTTGACGGCCGATTTGTTTGATGTGACGTTACCAGCTCGTGATGCTAGAATTGGCCATTTGCATCCTTTGACCAGAACAATGTTGGAATTGGAGGATTATTTTGGTCGGATGGGTTATATGATTTATGAAACGGAAAATTTGACCAATGAGTATGAAAATTTTGAAGGGGTGAATATTCCGGCTGATCATCCGGCGCGGGGAATGTGGGATACGTTTTGGGTAAAGGGGGAAGAGAAAAATAAAGGAAGATTGTGTATGGCGACTCACACTTCAGCTTTTCAAAATCGGATATTGCGGGAAAATAAGCCTCCATATAAGGCAGTGGCGTTGGGCCGATGTTTTAGACGGGAAGCGACTGATGCTACCCATGAACATACTTTTTACCAAATTGAAGGGGTTATAGTTGATAAAAAATTATCTGTTGGCAATTTGAAAAAGACTTTGATGGATATGGTGCAGTATATTATTGGTAAAAGAGTGCCGATCAGATTGCGTCCGAGTTATTTTCCGTTTGTGGAACCGGGGTTTGAGGTGGATGTGCAATGTGTAAAATGTCAGGGTAAAGGTTGTGGAATGTGCAAGGGCAATGGTTGGATCGAGATGTTGGGGGCGGGGATGATTCATCAAAATGTGTTTGTGGAAGCAGGTTATAAAAGAAATGAATGGACAGGTTTTGCTTATGGTCCGGGATATGATCGGTTGACGATGATGCGTTATGGTATTACGGATATTCGACATTTCTTTAACAGTGAACCGGAATTTATCGAGCAATTTTAAATTAATAGCGACGTGAAATGTTATTTTGTGGTTTGTGTAAAATTTTTTGGTATTTAATATTTTGCTCATGATAACGCTGCGAAGGACGATGTCTAAGAACCTTTTTGACGCTCGGATCATTCGCAAAATATTAAATACCAAAAAATTTTACACAAACGTATTTTATGAGATTGGTTTAAATAGCAAAATTTTAAGAGGAATTTTATGTTGTACTCATATAATTGGTTGAAAGATTATTTGGATGAAGAGGAATTGAAAAAGCAAAAATGGACGGCGGAGAAGATTGGGGAGAGGGTGTCTTTGACCAATTGGGAATGCGATGGGGTGGAGAAGATTAGATTTTCCTGGCCGGGAGTGGTGATTGGAAAGGTTTTAAAAGTTGATAAACATCCCAATGCCGACAAATTGAGTGTGGCGATGGTGGATGTAAAGAAAGAAAAATTACAAATTGTGTGTGGGGCCAATAATTTGGCCAAGGGAATGTTGGTGCCGGTGGCTTTGGTGGGGACGAAATTGAAGGAAGGTTTTGAGATCAAAGAAATAGAGATCAGAGGGGTAAAAAGTACCGGGATGATTTGTGCGGCGGAGGAGCTGGGTTTGGAAGAAAAATCGAGTGGGATTTTGGATTTGGGAAAGGATTTACCGATAGGGGTGGAATTGGATAAGGCTTTGACTTTTGATGATGAGGCTTTGGAGTTTACTATATTGCCCAATCGTCCGGATGGGATGGCAATGATTGGGATGGCGAAAGAAATCGGATTGGCGACGGGAGTAAAGTATTTTGAGCCAAAATTCAAATTTAAAGAAAATAGTGCCAAAAAGATAGACAATATGTTGGAGGTAAATATTAAGGATCCGGAAAATTGTCATCGATATTCAGCGCGAGTGATTGATAATGTAAAAATTAAAGAATCGCCGTTGTGGTTAAAAAGAAGGTTGATTGTGGCCGGGATGCGGCCGATTAATGCGGTGGTGGATATTACCAATTATGTGATGTTGGAATATGGTCAACCGATGCATGCCTTTGATTATGATTTGCTGATCGGACATAAAATTTTTGTCCGAAAGGCCAAAAAAGGTGAGAGGATAGTGACGCTTGATGGTCAGAAAAAGATTTTGAGTGATCATGATTTGATTATTGCTGATGAAAAAAGACCTTTGGCATTGGCGGGGATTATCGGGGGCGAGGATAGCGGAGTGTTAAATAAAACCAAAACTATTGTTTTGGAAAGTGCGAATTTTGCCAGGCAAGTGATAAATAATACTAGTCATGAACAGGGTGTGGCGACTGATAGTTCGATCAGGTTTGGGAAGGGATTGCCGGCGAGTTGGACTATTAAAGCTTTAGAAAGAGCAACGTATTTGATTGTAAAGATTTGTGGTGGCGAGGTGGTGCGAGGAATGATTGATGTGCGTTCAAAGAGATTGTTGAAAAATGAGATTGAATTGGAGTATGAATATTTGAATTCATTTTTGGGAGTGGATGTACCAAAGACTGACGTAAAAAGAATATTGAAGGATTTGGGATTTGAAATCGGGAAGTTTGGTGATGAATCTTTGTCGGTAACTGTTCCGGATGACAGGATTGACGTGGAAGGTGCCGAAGACTTGATAGAGGAGGTGGGTAGGATTTATGGTTATGACAAAGTGCTGGAAACGACTTTTTCGATGGCGGTGGATTTGCCGCGGCCGGAAAAAAAGCGTCAATATAGAAATAAAATAATAAATTATTTTTTCAATAAGGGCTGGTCGGAAGTTTATTCTTATAGTTTTGTGACCGGGAAAAATGTTGTTGATTGGGGCTTTGAATTGGAAAATAGTTTTGAGTTACTCAATCCGTTGGATCAGGATTTGAAATATTTGCGGCAGTCGTTGGTGGCGGGATTGGTGGAAAAATATCGAAAGTGGTCGAAATATGATGAGGTAGTGCAGATATTTGAATGGGGGAAGGTTTATTCCAAACTGGATAAAGATAAAGAGAGGACGAAAATAGGACTGGTGTGGGGCGAGGACAAAAATGCAAAGGATTTGTTTTTGGCGGTCAAAGGTTTGGTTGAGGGTATATTGGCGCTAGGGGGAAGGAAAATCGAGCAGTTTGAATTGAAACGGGCGGAACAGATTGATGAACAGATCGAATATTTACACCCGGTGAATAGTTTGGTGATTGTTGATGAGCATGGGCGGATTTTGGGTTCATTTGGTTTGCTACATCCGAGAATATGCGGAAATGAAAAATTGAAAAAAAATTTGGTATATGGTGAATTTGATTTGAATAATCTGGTGGAAAATTTTGATGAAATGTATCGATATCAGGAATCGTCAAAATTTCCGGTGTCAAAATTTGACGCGGCGTTTTTGGTTGATTGGGAAGTGATGGCGAGGGATTTGATAAAAGAAGCCGAAGCGGTGGACAAAGATTTGCTTAAAAAAGTGGAAGTTTTTGATGAGTTTGAGATTGATGGTTCAAAGTTTAATGTTGAAAGTTTGAAAGGAAATACTGGGCGAAAAAAAAGTGTGGCTTTGCGTTTTTATTGGCAGGCGGAGGATCGGACTTTGTCGGATGAGGAGGTTAATGGTTTGATGGAAAAAATATATAGTGTGTTGAAAGATAAGTTTGGGGCGTTGTTGAGGGATAGGTGAAACAATATTTTGTTGGGATAAATTAAATAATCCGGTAACGGGTTATTTTTTTGTTTATAAATTTGGTTAGAAGTATTGCTTATTTGTTGGATAGATGGTCTGGTATAGTGAAAATGCAATATAGGCTTGTTAAAATACTAATTTGAAATTATTATTTATAGTGCCTTGTTATTTAAAAACTTAGTATAAAAATTTTTAAAACTTTGTTTAGAATGCAAGGCGAATTCACATGAAGGGTGCGTGATAAAACATGAAGAAAATATTTTTATTTCTTCAAATTTTTCTGACGGCTGGAGCGCTGTCAATTTTTTTATTGAATGGTTGCGGAGGCGGAGGTGGGGGAGGCAGTACAATTGCTGATCCTCAACCGACATTTACTGCGACATTTTCTACTCCTGTTTTTACCTTCACACCTATTGCCTCGGCGACGGCTGGGGCAACCATGACTTCAACAGTAGTGTCGGCTACTGTGACCGCTACTGTAACTAAAACGGCGGCTCCGACGGCAATTTCTCCGTCTGTGACTGGAAAAATTATGGGGATGTTTTTCGGTTCCGCGGTCAGCGGGGCTAGTGTTACCTTGGGTAGTGAATCTGGCACAACGGATACCCAGGGTAATTTTTTAATTGCCGGAACAACGGGGAGGATGGTGATAAAAATGGGAGGCTATTATGATTATAGTTTTCCAGTCACCTCCTCTACCTTGGAAATTTTGCTTGTTGGTGCCGATATGAACAACGTTTCATATTCCTCTTATTTTATAAGGGGAAATTCGAAACGTTGGTTAAAAATTCCTAAGTTTCGAATCAATGAAAATATAACTGCCGCGCAAGCGGCGGTTATTAAAAAAATAATTATTAATGAAGTATCTGCTCTGACCGGGAATTTTATTAAAGTTTCCGAGTCAGAAATTTTATCAACAGCTTCAACCGAGCCCGAACAGGGCGAGGTTGTTATTTCAATGGATAATGCGGCGACAAATTCGTTTGCAGAGTTATCATACTCTGGCAACGAAATTGTTGCCGTTAAAATAGTCCTCAGGGACGAGGACTTGTCTTTGAATGAATACTCATGCCGGACTATTCGGCATGAGTTAGGTCATATGATTGGGTTGAATCACCCCTTTGAAAGTTTGGGGTGGGATTCACCCGATTTACCGATTAGTGTGATGAACTACGTTAACGACAAAAAGAAGTACTCGTTAACGTATAGTGAGTTTGATTTGAAAACCGGTACACGAAAGTATAGCCGAGGGGCGGGAAACCAGCTTCCGGACTATGATCCAGATACGCCTCTCGGTAAAATAACAAAAATAACAAAAATAATATTATAAATAAAGATAAATACAAATAGTTTTTGTTATTTTTTTAGACCTGGAGAAATCCGGGTCATTTTTTTTGGGTTATTATACTGGTTTGACAATTATTATTAATATTTGTTAGTCTTTAAGTATGAAAACTCAACGAAACAATAATTTTGATGCTAATAATAACTGGGCCTAAGGTTGCTGGGTAAATTGTTGTTTTCTAAAAAAATATTTTACCGGGCGACTTTAGCTCGGTTTTTTTGTGACAATTGGAAATTTGTTGGTTGTGGTTGGATTTTAATTTGATGCAATTATTTTTAACTTTTTAAACAAGAGGTTGGGACCAATAAGAGCTTAACTGTAAAGAAGTTAAAAATAATTGCATCAAATTAAAATCCTTTAGTAGGTATTGAGGCCGGATTCCAATTGAATATTATTTATTTAACTTTTTTAAACGAAATGTTGGGACCAATAAGAGCTTAACGGTAAAGAAGTTAAATAAATAATATTCAATTGGAATCCTTTACTTGATCATAGATAATTTAATTTAAAAATAATTGGTAAGATAAAATTTTTATGGGGAGAAAAAAATGGAGTATGCTTTGACGAAAGATTTGAAGGATTATTTGGATCGAGAGGTGACGATGAAAGGGTGGGTATATAATTTTCGTTCCAGTGGCAAGATTATGTTTTTGCAGTTTCGGGATGGTTATGGGTTTGTTCAGGTGGTGGCGAGTGAGGATGAGGTGGGGGCGGAAATTTGGCAAAAATTGGGAGAATTAGCTTTGGAAACTTCGATTGAGCTTACGGGACGGGTGAGCAAACACCCAAGGAAAGAGGAATATGAAGTTCAGTTGGTGAGTTTGAAGATAGTGGGGACGAGTGTGGATTATCCGATTGGAAAAAAAGAACACGGGCCGGATTTTTTGCTGTCCAATCGACATTTGTGGCTGCGTAGTCAAAAACAGTGGGCGATTATGCGGATTAGGAATGTGGTGATCAACGCCATTTATGAGTATTTGAATGAGCAGAATTTTATCAAAATAGATGCGCCGGTTTTGACGCCCAATGCTTGTGAGGGGACGACAACTTTGTTTGAATTGGATTATTTTGATCAGGGGAAAGCTTATTTGACTCAGTCGGGGCAACTGTATATTGAGGCGGCGATTTTTAGTGTTGGGAGGTGTTTTGATTTTGGGCCGGTGTTTCGGGCGGAAAAAAGTAAGACCCGACGGCATTTGACGGAATTTTGGATGATGGATGCGGAGGCGGCTTATGTGGAACATACGGAAAGTATGAAAATTCAGGAAGGGAATGTGCGGCATATTATTCGTCGGGTATTGGAAAAGTGTCAGGTGGAGTTGGTAATTTTGGAGCGAGATATTGAAGCTTTGAAAAAAGCGGATAATGATTTCAAAATTATGTCGTATGAAGAGGCGATTGCTTATTTGCAAGCCAATGGCTCGGATATTCAATATGGCGAGGATTTGGGGGCGGATGATGAGACGATTTTGACTGCCAAAAGTGAGGTGCCGATTTTTGTTGATCGTTGGCCCAAAGATATCAAAGCGTTTTATATGAAAATCAATCCGGAAAATCCAAAATTGGTTTTGAACAATGATTTGATTGCGCCTGAGGGGTATGGTGAGGTAATCGGTGGTTCACAAAGGGAAGATAATTATGATTTGTTGTTGGAGCGAATGAAAGAAGAAAAACTTCCTTTGGATGATTATCAATGGTATTTGGATTTGCGGAAATATGGTAGTGTACCGCATAGTGGTTATGGAATTGGTTTGGAAAGAATGGTAGCTTGGATGTGCGGGGTGAAACATATTCGGGAGACTATTCCCTTTCCTCGCCTGATTTCGCGAATTTATCCTTAAAATATTTTTTTATAAAGGTGCGGTATGCTGGAAAAATGGGAGATAAGGGAGGGAAAAAAAGAATTGGAGGAGAACGAAAAGGCAAGGATACGGCTAGATAAGGCCAAGGCGATCGAGATTGTGCATGGTGTAAAATTAAGGTTGTTTGGCGATTGCCATGATCGAGTTTGTCGGGGGCGTTATGATTTGACGGATGATTTTTTTAGTCGAAAAAATGGTGCGGCCAGTTTTTCTAAAAATTGTTTTACAGTTGATCCTGCGGCTAGGGGTCCAAAGAGAGTAAATCCGATTTTTGATGGACGTTTGTGTTGGCAAGAGTTGAAATATCGGATTGAGGGAGAAGATAGTCATGGAATGAGAATTGAAGGGCAATTTTGGAAAGTAAAGCAGCTGCGGGAAAAGATATTGCAGTATATTGGATGGAAATCGGAAAAAATCAGGGAAATACATCCGGATATTTTTTATTCAGTGATATTGAATTATGGTAATTTGACAGAGGCTTTTCGGGATATTGGACAAAAATACAAGATAAAATGGACCAATTATGATGAGATAATCGAAAAATTGGTGGCGGCGAATTTGTCGGATTATTTTATTGGTTGGATTACGGGTTCGTGTATAGGAAAAATCGAACGGCGGAAGAAGAGCAAAAAAACAACCTGAGATGGTTGTTTTTTAGTGAACAGGAATTGAAAAATGAAAGGAAATAATAATATTTTGCTAAATTTGGGGAGTTGTGATTGTTTTGTTTTTGCGAAAAAAACGAATCAGAAGAAGAATGGCCACTACTGTAAGTACAATAGCAAAGACAATGACAATAATGGCAATGATTATTGCTGGATAGAAAAAATAATTTGAAGATGAATTGTTGGTATAATTTTGTGTGATTTCGTTTTCAATATCATTCCATTGTTTTAGGTTGGTTTGGGCGTCAATTTGTTCGGTGGGAGTAATAAATTGATCGTCGATTGTAACTGAATAACCAGCAGTGACATCTACTGTTTGGTCGGCTGATTGGGTGGTTTGGACTATTCCTTCATAGACTTCGATGACTGAATTTTGCTTACCGGTGGCTACGGCGAATTTTGTTCCCTTGACCATAAAAGACCCATGCTGGGTGACTAGTCGCATTTTGTTGCCTGTTTTCCAAAAAGTACTAGCAACAGTTCCGTGTTCTACTCTAAAACCATCAGATGTTTTGCGAAGCAGGGTATTTTCCATCAGGATAAATTTGGTGCCATCGGAAAATTTTAAAATTACTCGGCCGTTGCCAGTTTTGATTTCGTCTCCCTCTTTCAAGGTGGCGCCGTTTTGACCTTCTTCCCAAACTCGATCGTAATCTACTAAATGACCATTGATATTGGTATTGCCTTCGCCGAAATTTAAATGATTGTTGAGGCTTTCAAGAAAACCGGTCTTTTTATTTGAGTCACTGATTGAGACTTCGCCAATCACTTTTTCCATAATTGGTAGGGAGTGATCAATTCTTTGATTGAAATCATCGTTGGCCGATTGGTCGGAAAAACTCATGTCGCTGGTGGCCGTTTTGGATAAAACGGCGGAGAAATTCATTGTTTCTGCTGAACCGCAATTTCCTTCCCAAGGGCATTTGGTATTTTCTGGAATATCACTTGCCGAAAGATTCATGGTGCCTTGATCAATTGTCCCAGTTATTTTGGAATCAATATTCCAGGCAGCCAGTTCTATGCCATAGACACAAAAACCAATCCGACCTGATAGTTTTCCGTTGATTTTGCCACTCTGGTCAATCTGGCCGGCAATATTGTTGTCATATTGAACGGTTAATAAGGATAATTGTTCGAATGGTATCATTTCCCAACCAGTATTGATAGTAAAATTCGAGTTAATTATTTTGGTTGAGACATTTATTTCTTTGGTAAAGGAATTATTGTTGGCAGTTAAAATGCCGGTATATTCTCCATCGTATTTGCTGGCAGCCGGAGTATGAGTGGGTAGAAAACAAAGAGAAAATAAAATTATCCCAATAATTTTCTTTAGCATAAATTTTATTGTTAATTTTATAATCAATATCTGATTTTATTATAGACCTTTTCTTTATTTTCAAATATTGTTATCCAATATTTTTAGAAAACTAACAGGGGCTTTGATTGTTAACTAATTTAAAATCTGGGGAATAGTGGAATATCATTGGGAATAATAATACGATGGTAGGGTGAGTAGAAAATATAATTTGAATATAGAGGAAATAAATATGCTTGAACGAAAAAATGAAGTGGGAGTAATTGGATTGTCGGTGATGGGGGCTAATCTGGCGATGAATATTGCCGATCATGGTTTTAATATCTCGGTTTTCAATCGATCTTCGGAAAAAACGGATAATTTGAAACGGAGTTATGCAAATGAGAATATGATGGCTTGTTATTCATTGACGGAATTTGTCGAGAGTTTGTCTGTACCTAGAAAGATAATTTTGATGATCGAGGCCGGTAACCCGGTGGATTTGGTGATAGAACAATTGAAACCATTTCTTCAAGCCGGTGATATAGTCGTGGATGGGGGTAATTCTTTTTTTCAAGATACAATCAGAAGAGAAAAATATTTGCGAGAGAGCGGGATAAATTTTGTCGGAATGGGCGTGTCCGGTGGAGAGGAAGGCGCGAGAAGAGGTCCGGCAATTATGCCTGGTGGTAGTGAGTTGGCTTGGAAAGAGTTGGAGCCGATATTGCAAAAAATCGCGGCCAAAGATTTTGATGGTAATCCTTGTGTGGCGCATATTGGCCCAGATGGTGCCGGTCATTATGTAAAAATGGTGCACAACGGAATTGAATATATCGATATGCAGTTGATTGCGGAGACTTATTGGCTCATGAAAAATGTGATGGGTTTGGATAATGAAGCGATGGCTGCGCAATTTGAGAATTGGAACCGAGGGCGACTCAATTCTTTTTTGATTGAAATTACGGCCAAAATTTTGCGCAAAAAAAACGAATCCGGTGTTTATGTAATTGATACGATTTTGGATAGTGCCGGCAACAAAGGGACCGGGAAGTGGACTTCGATCGAATCTTTGAATTTGGGTACTCCATCTTTTGGTTTTGTCGGGGCGGTGTTGGCCAGATATGTTTCGGCTCATAAAGAACGTCGGTTGGCTATTTCGTCGCAGTATGAAAATGGAGGAAAAACAGAGAGTAGTCAAATTGATTTTAAACAATTGGAAAGTTCTTTGTATGTGGCTAAGATTTTGGCCTATGCTCAAGGTTATGAATTGTTGTTTTTTGCTGGAAAAGAGTATGGGTGGAATTTGAATTTTTCTCAGATATCGAGTTTGTGGCAAGGGGGGTGTATTATTCGGGCGGAATTTTTACAAAAAATTGCTCAGGTATTGGCGGAAAGTGGAGAGGATAAAAACCTGATGGAGATGGATTATTTTAAAGATATATTACTGAAAGAAAGTGGTAATTTGCGAGAAGTGGTGATAGCTGCAATTCAAGCGCAAATTCCGATGGCGGCGATGATGTCTGGTTTGGTATATTTTGATTCAATGAAAAGTGAGCGATTGCCTGCCAATTTGTTGCAAGCGCAACGGGATTTTTTTGGGGCACATACGTTTCAGACGGAAATAAATGGTCCATTTATGCACCATCAATGGGAATAAGGAAAAAACATAATAATTTTGATTGGCGGGTAGCAAAAGATCAAGTGAAGGCAGCCAAGATTATTGGTCAAAACATTTCGGATGATTTGGCGAGGATGGGCGATGAGTTGGTTTTACTGTTGATTTCCGGTGGATCGACGCTAAAAGTGTTGGAATATATAGAAACTACGGATTGGACCAAAGTAACACTATTTTTTCTGGATGAAAGATATAGTATTGATAATTCTGATAGTAATTTTGCTCAACTTTTGCAGTTGGATTGGTGGGTGAAAGTTAGGGATTTGGGGGTTCGGTTTGTTGATAGTCGGGTATTACCTGGTGAAGATTTGGATGTTTTTTCCAGGAGGTTGGACAAAAATTTACAAAATTGGTTGGAAACTAATCCTAAGGGAAAAAAGATAGCAATCATGGGAATGGGATTGGATGGACACACGGCTGGCATATTCCCCTATCCGGAAGATCCGGATTTATTTGCCAAATTATTTGATAATAAAAAATTTATTGTGTCACACAATGTTTTTGGTAAGAATAATTTTCCCCAAAGAGTGACGACAACATTTTGTTTTTTTGATTTATTGGATAAAAGTTATATTTATGTTTGCGGAGAAGAAAAAAGAGAAGCGTTAACTAAATTAAAGGAAAATAGGCTGCCAAAACATGAATTTCCGGCGGGGATTATTTATAATATAAAAGACGTGCTTTTAGTAACCGATATTGATTTAGGAAAATAAAATATGAATAAACAAGATAATCCGGTTGAATTTGTACTGTTTGGAGCAAGTGGAGACTTGTCGAGGGAGAAAATATATCCGGCTTTGTTCAATGTTTTTGATCCGGAAAAACAATTCTCATATTTGGGTTATTCTCGGACTTATTTTTCTGATGAGGAATTTAAAAATCTAGTGCGAGAGGCGGTGCTCAAAAAATATCCGCAGGCCGATTTGAAAAAATTGACCGAGTTTGTCGGTCGTTTTCATTATATTTGTGGTTCGTATGATGCAGAAGGTATTGCTCAGCTTAAGCATACGAAGAAAAATGTTTTTCGTTATTATTATTTGGCAATACCATCTGATTTGGTTTTGATAAAAAATATTGTGGAGGGTTTGGATCATCATCGGTTGGTAAAAAAAAGCGTGATTGTTCTTGAAAAACCTTTTGGGTTTGACTATGACTCGGCGAAAAAATTGAATAATTTTTTACGAAGGTTTTTTTCGGAAGAAATGATTTATCGGATTGATCATTATTTGGCCAAGGATTTGGTGCAGGATATTTTGGCGTTGCGTTTTGCCAATCCGATTTTTGTGCCGGTTTGGAATAATCGGTATATTCAGGACATTACGATTAATATTTGGGAGAAGGAAGGGATTAGAAATCGTGGCCAATATTATGAAAATTCCGGAGCGATCAAGGATATGATTCAAAATCATGCTTTGCAGTTGTTGGCTTTGACTTTGATGGAAAGGCCAAAAAGTTTGTCGTATAACGATATTGATATAGCCAAGACGAATATTTTTAAGAAAATAAAATTATTTACTTGTGGGCGGGGAATGCCGGTAATGATTGGGCAGTATCAAGGTTATCGGCAGGAGAAGTATGTTGACCCAAAATCATTGGTAGAAACTTTTGTTTCTATGGTTTTGGAAGTCGATCATGAAGATTGGCGGGGGGTTCCAATACACATAGTTTCCGGGAAGAAAATGGCAAGAAAAACTACAGATATTATTATCAATTTTAAAAATATTGAGCATTGTTTTTGGAATCAAAATCGGTGTCAAATCAAAAATAATCAAATCAGAATAAATATCCAACCGCATAATGATATTCATTTACAACTCAATTCGGAGTTTGACCCGGCTTCCAAATGTGCGATTCCGACGGTGTTGCGTTTTGGTTTTGAGGACAATAAATTTATTTTGAAAGACTCGTATGAAAATGCTTTGCAGGATTTGTTTTGTCAGGATCGACTAACTTGTACCAATTCCAGTGAGATATTGCTGGCATGGAAGTTTATTGATCAAGTAATAAAGCTGTTGGAATCAAACAGGAAAGAAAAATTGGTTATTTATGATACAAAGAAATTGGTCAAAATTTTGGAAAAAGAATCTTGTTTGGCCAAGAGAATGTAGGATAATTTTAAATTTATTTATTTTTATAGGGAGAGAAAAAAATGAAATACTGTGAAGCGTGTGGAATGCCGTTGACTAAACCGGAGGATTTTGCCGGTGGGGATGAAAATTCCCGGTTTTGTTTGTATTGTGTCAATGAAGATGGGAGTGTTAAAAGTTGTGAGGAAATTTTTGAGGGCGGAGTGCAATTTTTTATCAGTCAAATTGGTAATGATCGAAATTTGGCGGAAAAAATTACACGGAAAAATATGAATACACAAAGCTATTGGCAGGGCAAAGATTGTCCGGTATTGCGAGGTGAACAAGCGACTGACGAAGAATTTGCCGAGGTAATGAAAAAGTTGTCAGTATAATATCATTAATTTATTTTTGTGAATAAATTACTAATTGTTTTTTGTTTGTTGGTTGGTTTGACTGGTTGTGGCGGGAGGGAAGAAAAAATGACGGAAGAACAGGCAAGAAAAATAGCGGAGAAAACTTGTATCAAGGGTGGGGAAGCGTTGGGGTCGGGGAGTTATAATCCCAATTCCAAGACCTGGTGGTTTGATGCCAATTTGAACTCGGTGCGTGAGGGGTGTAATCCGGCCTGCGTGGTAAATCAGGAAACTAAAAAAGCGGAGATCAATTGGCGTTGTACTGGTTTATATAAAGATGAAAATCAAGATGATAATTTTTCTTTTAGTAATAAACAGTTGGATATAGCTGTGCGGGAGTATTTGAGGTCTCAAGAGGATTTTTGTTGGCAGACGGTGGAAGGGAGTGAGAAGATTTGCGTTTTTGAAAGGCTGGACAGTAATCAACTGTTTCCGCACTATTTGTGGGTGCGTTGTGGAGAATTTACAAAAAATGGGGATAAAGTCGAGGAAAATAGCGGTTCTTCGTTGCCGGTAATGATTGATTATCCAAATGAATTATCTTTTTTTGATCAGGAAAAATTTAGTCACAAAATTCCTCGTGATGGCTCTTTGTACCTGGAAGATATCAAGGATATTTTTCCGGGTGAATTACAGAATTTGGTGTTGGAATATGATCCGACTAAAATTAATGAAGAAATATTGGTGACAGCGAAAGCGAAAGTTGGTTGATAAAAATATTTAGCATAAGTAGAAAATAAAAAAACCGCGGAAATATTGATATGATTCAGCGGTTTTTTTAATCGTGTTTGACAATTGTTTATTTGGACCAGGCTCGATCCCAGTATTCTTGAACCATGCGGTGAGAATTGAAATAGGAGCCGTTTTTGGCAATGCAGTTTTTCATAATTTGTATCCATTGGTCTTGATGGTTGTAAAAGAGAGGAACGATGTTTTTTTCTAGTTTGTCGTAGATGTTGTTTGCATCTTTGTGATCGCGTTCTTCAACAGTAAGATTATTTTGGTCGTTGTGATTGTCGATCGACCAGCCAGTTGTTCCCTCCCCTTCGATTTCGGCTTCGGCCCACCAGCCGTCGATAGAACTAAGCGATGGGATGCCGTTGAGGGCGGCTTTCATGCCGGATGTGCCGGAAGCTTCCATGAGGGGAATGGGGTTGTTGAGCCAAAGATCTGCACCCTGAGTTAAAAATTTGGCTACCTTGATGTTGTAGTTTTCAAGATAAGCGATTTTGAGGTTGTCCTTGAAGTTGTTTTTGGTATGAAATATTTTTTTGATAATTTCTTGTCCTTCCAGATCACTGGGGTGAGCCTTGCCGGCGAAAATAATTTGGATAGGTCGAATGTTGCAAATTTGGCAGATTCTTTCCGGGTTTAATAAGATCAGGTCGGGTCGTTTGTAGCCGGTAATCCGGCGGGCAAAACAGATAGTAAAATAATCATTGTCCATTCCGGCGTTAGTAACTTGATTGGTAAAGTCGATCAAAGCTTTTTTGTTTTCTTTGTGAGCTTTAGCAATTTCTTCATTGGTAGCTTGGGTTAGATTGGAGAGTTGCTGAGGTTTTAATCGCCATTCGGGAGCATAGTGGTCAAAGATTTTGGCGAAGGGAGCGGAAACCCAAGATCCGGGGTGGGCTCCATTGGTGATGTATTCGATGTTGAATAAAGGGAAAATATTGCGGGAGACTTCGCCATGAATTTTACTGACAGCATTGATAAAACCTGATGATTGCAAGGCCAGTTGAGTTAGGTGAAAAAGGTTGTTGGAGATAGTAGTGGGGGGAAGTTCGTCGATGTAATGATTGAGATAGCGGTTGGCGATATCGATTGGAAAAAGATCGTGACCGGCGGGGACGGAAGTATGAGTGGTAAAAACGAGATGCGGTCTTAAAGATGACAGGTCGATTTGGCGAGAGTTGTTGAGTTTTTGGTTTAATTTGATAGTGAGAAGGGCGGAGTGTCCTTCGTTGAGATGATATTTTTTAATATTATTAAATCCCAGTTTTTCCAATATTTCAAAACCGCCGATACCTAGGACGATTTCTTGACTTAATCGGTAGTCTTGATCTTCGCCTTTGTATAAATGACTGGTGAGATGGCGATCGTATTCGTTGTTGGAAGCGATGTTGGTATCCAAGAAATAGACGGGAATTTCAAAGCCGGTTTCTCCTTTAACAATATATTCCCAGACTTGAATGGTGATTTCCCGATCTTGGATAAAAATTGTGGTTTGAGTGGGAATTAGCTTCAAATAGTCATTGATGCTCCAATTGGTAGGTTGAGCGTTTTGGTTGCCTTCTTTGTCAATTTGTTGGAAGAAATAGCCATGTTCGTTGAGCATGGTGATTGCAACTAGGGGTATCTCCAGATCGGCGCAAGACTTAATAGTATCTCCGGCTAATATTCCCAAACCGCCGCTATAAGTGGGGATGGAGTTTCTGATTCCGACTTCCATACTAAAATAAGCGATCGAGAATTTTGTTTGATCAAGCATAGATAATAATTTTTTAATTTTTAATTTTTAATTTTTAAAACAAATTGGCTTAAACATTAAAAATTAAAAACAAATATTGAGTTGAGATGATAGAAAATATTATTTTTTGATTTTTATGACTCGGCCATCACTGGTGGTTTGGTAGGTAATTCCACTCCAGGTGATGCGGTTGGTGAGGTAGGTAGTCATGTAGCCGAAGATTTGAACCAGGCGAAAATATGGGGAAAGAATTATGTAAAGCGGGTATTTTGGTATTGGTCCCAATAGGGCATGGAGAGAAGCCAAGATCATTTCAATTGCAATAAATACGGTGGGAATGTAGCCGCCAAATTGCCTAAAGGTGTATTCGTCAAATTGACTAAGGCTAAAGCTTATAACAAACCAAAAATAAAAAATAAAATAATATAGATTGAGGAGCCCGAAAATAAAAAACCAGATTCTTTTGCGATAGAGTTTGAGGTACATTAATTGGCGAAAGAACCAACGGTTGTAAGTGTCGAAATCAGCTGAATGTGTAGTGGATAGACTGACAGCGGTTGGAACAAAAAGAGTTTGATGGTTGTTGTCTGACAAAATTTTGGAGAGACTGGTGTCATCGGAGACGGAGCGAGACCAGTATTTGGCTACTTTTAATTTTTCAAAAGTTTTGTGGCGGATAGCAATAGATCCACCCCAAAGTAATGAAAATTTCATGAAGGATGAAGCAAAACAAAGTAGGGAGAAGATAATTGTGCTATTGAAAAGAAAAAATAGTTCTCCGATGCTATTGAAGGAGATTTTTGGCCAGTAATAGCTGGTGGTGGCGGTAATATTGGGATCGGAAAGAGGGAGGATTAGTTCGGTAAGCCAGTTGTTTTGGACGGTAATGTCAGCATCAGCAAAAACCAGAATTTCTGGGTGATTGGTGTGATTGAGAGCAGTTAGTAAATTTTGATTTTTTTGACTGCAGAGGCGGCAGGAATGAGCGACAACTAGTTTGGCATGCCGATGTCCCGAAATTACTTTTTTGATGTGTTGATAGGCGGGGTCGGTTTTGCTTTCAACGGCAAAGATTATTTCGTAGTTGGAATATTTTTGGGCGATAAAGCTTTTCAGGTGTTTATCGAGAGTGGAAGAGGTTCCTTTGACAGCAATAATTAGAGAACAAAATGGTTTAAGTTTTTGATCAAATTTGGGTCGGATGGTTTTCGGATAGTGATGTTTTTGGTAAAACCAGGTAAGAATAACGGAAAAAAAGTTGATGGAAAGGACGCTGACGGGTATTAGACAAAGTATAAAAAGAATTAGATCCATCTGGTATAAAAAAATTATTGCTATAGATTATTTTGACATAATTGTTATCTTTTAGCAAAAATTTACTCATACCTGAGGGCGGTGATTGGATCGAGATTGGCGGCTTTGTTGGCCGGATATAATCCGAAAATTATTCCAAAGATAGAAGCGACGACGAGGGATAAGATCACGGATATAGGAGTAATTTCGGGGCGGAGAGTCGAAAATATTTGGACCATCAAGGTTGTAAAATATCCAAGAAGGATACCCACAACTCCGCCGATAATAGTTAGGATGACAGCTTCGATTAAAAATTGAGTGCGGATATCAGGTATGGTGGCGCCCAAGGCTTTGCGCAAGCCAATTTCACGAGTGCGTTCAGTGACAGAAACGAGCATAATATTCATTATACCAATGCCGCCGACGATTAAAGAGATAGCGGCGATGGCTCCAAGTAAGATTGATAATATTCCTGTGATTTCTGAAAGAATGTCCAGGGCTTGTTTGATATCATAAATAGTAAAATCGTCGTTGGCTGGGTCGGTGATGTTGTGGCGATTGCGCAAAATCGTGCCGATCTGTTGTTTGGCGATTTCCAAAGATTTGCTGTTGGTGGCTTGAATATTGATATCAAAGAGATGATTAATACCTAGCAGTTGTTTCTGAGTAGTGGTAACAGGTAAATAGATGACTTTGTCTAGATCCACTCCGTCTTCATTGCCTTTGTCTTCGGTAATCCCGATAATTGTAAAATTGATTTGGTTAATTTTTATGGTTTGCCCGATGGCTTTTTGGTTGGGAAAAAGTATCGTGGTTACTTTGGGACCAACTACAGCCAAACGACTTAAGCTATTAACTTCTTTTTCATCAAATATTCTGCCTTCGACAATTTTGACATTGCGAATGGTAAAATATTCTGCTGTGCTGCCAAAAACTGTGGCGTTCATTTCGCCCAGGGGAGAGGAGGTTTTGAATTGACCGCGAACTTCGGGGGCGACTAAGTCTATTGCGGTGCCGATCGAGGAATTTTTTAAAGCTTCGGCGTCGTTGTAGGTCAAGCTGGTGATACTTAATCCTTGTTGAGAGGGTGGAGCGGAAAATTCGCTGTCGGATTTCCCCGGGACGACTACGATCAGGTTGTCACCGACAGTGGCTACCTGGTCCAAAATATAGTTTTCTGCGCCTTTGCCGAGAGCCATGAGAGTAATAACGGAAAAAATACCGATAACAATGCCCAAAATTGTCAAAAATGCACGAATTTTATTTTTGAAGATGGCATTGACCGATATTTTTATTAATGATAGTAGGTCCATAAAATTTAATTATTGGAAACGCAAGGCTTCAATGGGGTTCAATTTGGCGGCTTGGTTGGCCGGATATATGCCAAAGACTAAACCAAAAATGGTTGAAACGCTGATAGCCAGGAAAATAGACAATAATGACACAGAGGCTTTTAATGGCGTAAAGGCACTGATTAAAAAAGTTATGCTGGCGCCGGCGATAATGCCGATAATTCCACCTAGGAGAGTGATAAAGACCGCTTCAGCTACGAATTGCCAAAGGATGTCATTTTTTTTGGCACCAATTGATTTTCTCAAGCCGATTTCTTTGGTGCGTTCGGTGACAGAAACGAGCATGATATTCATAATACCGATGCCGCCGACCAAGAGAGAAATAGAGGCGATGGCGGCTAGAAATAAGGAAAAGGCATTGGTGATATTGTTGACGATGGAAAGAGCTTCTTTGGTGTCATTGATAATAAAATCAGGTTTTTCACCGTCTTTAATGTTGTGGCGATTGCGTAGGATGTTTTTGGCTTGGTCGGCGGCGAGTTCAGTGGTGTTTTCCGAATCGGCTACAGCGGAAATACTATTTACGTAATTGATTCCCAAAATTAGTTTTTGAGCAGTGGTGATTGGAATATAAACAATTTTGTCCAAATCGACACCGTATTGGCCCTGACCTTTTTCTTCGGTGATGCCTATTACTTTAAAATTATAGTTGTTGATTTTTATGTCTTCGCCTATACCGTCACTGTTGGGGAAGAGATCTGATTTGGCTTTTGGGCCCAGGACGGCAACTCGGCTTAAAGATTCGGTTTCTCTTTCTTCAAAGGAACGGCCGGAAACAATTTTGGTGTTGCGAATAGAAAAATATGAGGGTGTGGTGCCATAAAATTGGATTAGTTTTTCGTTGAAGACGGAAGACACGGCAACTTGGCTACCGACAGTGGCAGTGGTGTCGGAGATATTGGGGGCTAGCGGGTTGTTTTTGAGGGCTAAAGCGTCGTCGTAAGTAAGGGTAGTGATTACAATACCGGAAAAGGAAGCGGGGGCGGAAAAGCCTTCTTCTTCTGGTGTTCCGGGGAAAATATTTACTATGTTGCTTCCCAAAGAACGGACTTTGTCCAGGATATAAGTTTGAGCGCCATCACCAAGGGCCATAAGAATAATGACGGACGAGATGCCGATAACCACTCCAAGAATACTTAGAAAAGTCCGACTTTTGTTGGATAACAAGGCTTGCAAGGCTAGTTTTAGGGTGACTGAAAAAGGCATGGAGTAGTAATATTTGGATAATGGTAAATATTTAATTTTTTGGTTTTGGTTCTTTGTCTTTGCCGCTAAATTTTCCCAGGTAGTAAGTAATTACAACGGCGAGAGTAGTGACGATGAGGGCGTACCAGATTTTGGCGAATAATTGATCTTGAGTGGGAAAATAGATTTCAAAAAATGCTTTGATAGCGTCGTTCCAAGCCAGAGCAGCAACCAGACCAAAGGCTGAAGTGGCGAGAGTAAACATTTTGTCGGTTACGCTTTTTTTAATTTCGGCCTGCTCTTTTTTTAATAACTGATATATTTTTTTTAGTTGGGGATCTTTGTTCAAGGTATTTTTATTAATATTTAAGTAAAAATTACTTGTGGAAAAATTGGGGATAAGTTTTATATGATTTGAATAGTCTTATTGGTTGCTGTCTTTGATTAAACTTGAAGTGGATATTTCTTGTCTGTTCCCGTTTTTGATATGGGGAACAACTTCATCTTTTTGGATAATTCCATCTCGCAGTCGAATAATTCTTTTGGCACAATTAGCAATATCTTCTTCATGGGTGACCATGACGATGGTGTTGCCGGATTGATTTATTTTTTCAAATAGATTGATAATTTCGACTTCGGTTTTTGAATCCAGGTTGCCGGTTGGTTCGTCAGCGAAAATAAGATCCGGCTGGTTGACCAGGGCGCGAGCGATAGCTACGCGTTGTTGTTGACCTCCTGATAGTTCATTGGGGAGGTGGTATAACCTGTCGGAAAGCCCGACGCTTTCTAGGGCAGTCAATGCTTTGTTTCGTCTCTCTTTGGCAGGAACACCGGCGTAAATCAGAGGTAATTCAACATTGTCTAAGGCAGAAGTGCGTGCCAGAAGATTGTATGATTGGAAAATAAAACCGATTTTTTGGTTTCTAATGGAAGCCAGATCGTCATCGGAAAGATTATTGGTATTGTGTCCCAAAAAATTGTATGTGCCGCCTGATGCTCGGTCCAAGAAACCAATGATATTCATCAATGTTGATTTTCCTGAGCCGGAAGGACCCATAATGGCGACATATTCACCTTTATAAATATTTAGGTTTATTCCTTTTAAAACGTTTATTGTTAGTTTGTCCAGGTAATAATTTTTGGTAATGTTGTCCAATTCGATAACCGGGACTGGTGTTTGATTGTTCATAAATAGATATAGGTGAGGGATTTATTTTATTTTTTAAGAATAATTACTTCTTCTCCTTGTTTTAGACCATTGATAATTTCGGTTAGGCTGTTGCCGCGTAGGCCGATTTCGACTGGTTTGGTTGCTGTTGTATTTGTTTTTTGATCTTGTATAAATTCGATGACATTTTGTCCATTTTCTTTTTTGATTGATTGATTGGGTACGGCCAAAGCATTTTCTTTTTCAGCGGTAATAATTTCAATATTGGCGGTCATACCCGGTTTTATTTTTTCATCCTGACTTTCCAAGATTACTTTGGTTTTGTAATATACAACGCCTTGAATGATAGTGGCGGCGGGGTCGATTTTGACAACTGTACCATCATATTGTTTGTCTTTGGAAAAGGCATCAAAGTCGATTAGGGTTTTATCACCGATTTTTATTTTGTCGATATCGGTTTCGGCGATGTCGGCATTGATTTCGAATTTAGCATTGGATTGGAGTTGGATGGCGGGATTGGCAGAGGTGCTTTGTTCTCCCAGACTAACATTGATTTGGGTAATTGTTCCATCGATAGGGGCGACGATTTGAAGATTGGAAAGTTGTGCTTCTATAACTTTACTGGCAGCAGTAGCTTGGGCGACTTGGGCCTGGGCGACAGCAATGGCAGCGGCGGTAGGACCGGCTTTTTTTAGTTTGAGTTGTTCTTGTTGAGTTTTTAGTTGATCTTCAGCGTTTTTAACTTGTTCTTGAGAGTTGTTTAGTTTGGTTTCGTTACCAATTTTGGTAGTAACAATATTTTCTTCAGCAGTTTTGGTTTGATTTTCTTATGATATGACTTGGTTTTTGGCGTTGTCGATAGAGGTCTGATTACTCATTTTGGTGTTCTCGATGGCATTGGAAAGATTTTGGGCACTGGTCAGATTGGAATTGGTAGTAGCTTCATTGCTGGATTGCCGACTTTTGAGAGTGGCCAAATCGGAAGCGGAAAAGAAATATTTGGCATTTTCGGAGTATAAAAAGAAATTGGTATTGTTTAGAATTTGACTGACAGTATTGATGTAGGCGATGGTGTCGTCGGTGGCTTTTTGGGTGTCGATTTCCGTTTTGGTGGTTTTAGCAAGATTATAGCTAGATAACGCGGTTTGATACTTGAATTTGGAGTCTGAAAGCAAATTATCACAGTTGGCAGTGCGGATAAAATCAATATTTTTGAAAATGTTGTACCAGGTGTTGTTGTCAAATATTTCCTCGATATTGGCCTGGGCTGACAATTCGCTGATGAGAATAATATTGATTTGGTTTAGATTGCTGTCGATAGTGTTAATCAGATTTTGTGATGTTTGGTTATTGATATTGGTAAGATTGGTGCGTGATTCGTTGAGTAGTTTTTGAATATTATTTAGATTAGTTTGGGCTTGTTGGTTGCTATTTTCGATTTCCTTTTTGGTTAATTCGTGATTATTTTTAGCGTTATCAAGAGTATTTTTGGCGTTTTGCACGTTCACTTCTTGAATTGAAATTTCTTCGGGGCGGTTACCTTCTTGAACTTGCTTGAGTTGAGCTTGAGCAACGGCGATGGAAGCGCGAGATTGGTTTAGTTGGCTGGTTATTTCATTTGACTCCAAACTAGCCAGAACCGTACCTTTTTTCACAGAATCACCAACTTTGACGTCAATGTTTTCTACGTTACCGGCACCTTTGAAGTTTAAGTTTAATTCGTCAGCTGGTTTGATGGTGCCTGTTACTTCTACGCTTTGGCGAATATTTTGAATCTTCGCTGCTTCGGTAATGTAAGGTGATTCTTGAGGTTTGGAATATTGCCAATAGCCGATACCGATAACGGCTATTACTATGATGATTATGAGCCAGAGCCACCACCAGGATTTTTTCCTGGGTTTGAGAAAGTCGTTTGCTTGATTATTTTGATCTTGAGCCATAATTAGGTAATTTAACGATAATATAAATTAATGTTGTGTAAGGAAAATATTTTTGATGCAGATTAAGGGATTATATAGAATGTTTTTTGGTTTGTGATTTTTCCAGAGTAGCTAGTTCATCGCTAATTGTCTTTAACAATTGACTGATCTCGTTTGTCTTAATTAATACTATACCGTGAAAATGCTCATTTTTGAACACGATAAATTGTTCACCGGTTTTAATGGACAATTCTTTGCGAAGTTTGGCTGGGATTACGATTTGGCCTTTGGGACCGACGGTGGTGGTGCCATAACATTGGGGTTTTTTTGGTAGCATAGATATTGTGTTTTAGAAAAGTAAGAAAAGTTATACTTTTTATATAGTAATTGAAAAAGGTCTATTGGTCAACAAAAAAAGAAAATTATAAAAATAATTTTCTTTTTTAAATAATAATTGATGTGCTTAGTTAGCTCGTTTTTCTGAATCTTTCTCGATATTGTCTGGTTGTAACAATTAGTCCATCTTTGTTTTGTCTACTTTCTCGTGTTGAGAATATCTGATCTTGTTGCTTGAAGCCTTCAATATGATCTTCGTTTTTCCAGATCAGATTAGAGGAAGGTTTTTGAATTTTTTTTTGTGATTTTTTTTCTTCCATTGATTTTTTTTCTTCCATTTCTTCGATGTTTTGTTTCCATTGTTCGATTCTTTTAAGAGTTAGTTTCACTTCGGGTGTTGGAGTTTTTTTGGCGTTACTATTTTTTTTGTCTTCGATTGCTTTTTCGCACTGTTTGCGATATTTTTCAAGGTATTTTTTGTGTGCATTTTCGATAATTTCTTTGCTGCTAGGGTTTGTTGAACTAACGATATTTTTTCTTTCTAAAGTGTCCATGATTTGTGTAAGTAGATTTTAAACTAAAATAAGTAAACAATGTTTTTATAACATTAAATTGTTTATTAGTCAACCTAGAGATTTTGATTGAGTTTTATATATAATAAAAATTCTTTATTGCCTTTGGGGCCGAGGAGGGGGCTGGTGGTTTCGTTTATGATGGAAAAATTGTTTTCTTGACAAAATTGCCGGAAGTTTTTTTTGACGAGTTCGTGAATTTTGGGGTTTTTGACAACACCTTTACGTAAGTTTTTTGGTCCGGCCTCAAATTGGGGTTTCAATAAGCAAACAATTTTTAATTTATAATTTTTAATTTTTAAACAATTTTGGTTGAGATATTTGGAGAAGATTTTTTTTAGATGAGTCAATATTGTGATTATGGAGATAAAGGAGGTGTCGATGACTACAAGATCGATTTTTTCAGGTAAGTTGTCCCAATGGCGGAAGTTGGTTTGTTCCAGACTGATTACTCGAGGATTGATTTTTAATTTGTCGGCGAGTTGGTGGGTGCCGACGTCGAGCGCAAAGACTTTTTTGGCGTCATTTTGTAGTAAGCAGTCGGTGAAACCACCGGTAGAAGCACCAATATCCAAACAAACGTAATTTTTGGGCTTGATTTTGAATTCTTTAAAAGCGTGTTCGAGTTTGAGACCGCCGCGGCTGACGTATTTTAGTGGTTGGTTAATGGTGATAATTGAGTTTTGATCAACTGTTTGGGAAGGCGAAATCGCTTTTTGTTGGTTAACAAAAACAAGACCCAAGCGAATGGTTAATTGGGCTTGGGATCTTGTAGATGATAGTTGGCGCGAAACTAATTCGAGATCAAGGCGTTGTTTCATTTGGTTTTTTTGATTGAGACGTAGTTTGAGGAGTAAGGGTTAGTAGAATTGGTTAAATAAAATTTTATCTTGAAGTTGCAGGATGAAGTTTTTTCCAATTCTTCTTTAAATTCTTGATTAACAATTTCCATAATATTGAATGGTGCTTGAGGGGTGGCTTGGAATGATTTTTTGATTGTTTCTTGGGCTTTGCCATTTTTGTCGAGAAGAATAATTTCTGTCCAGCCGGCATAATCTGTATATAGTATATCGGTGTTATTTAGATATGGATCAAAACCGTTGTTGATATTGATCTTTCTGGCTGAAATAGTTTGGTTTTCAACTGTTGATGTATTGTTTGGGGTGTAGTTGGAATATTGAGTGGAATATTGAGTGGAATATTGTTGGGAGGGGTATTGGTTGGTGTTGTTTACTTGATAGGAGTTGGCGGGAGGAGTGAGGGGTTTGAGGGCGGGAAGGTTTCTAAGAGCGGCTTCAAAAGCAAGTTGTTTGGCGGTGTGAAGATATATTGTATTTTTTGTGTTTTCATCAACGTATTGTTCGCCGTCTGATCCGTATTGGCTGTATCCGGTAGAAAAATGATTGGTAGAAAAACCAACATTGAAGCTGTTGTAATTGTCTTTATTGCAGATTGGGCTTTCTCCGTAGATTTGGGCGATCAAGTTACCAAATTTGTCATATACTTTGATGCCAACGCGGTATATATATGATTGGTTGGAATCAGCCGTTCCAAAATTTATCGAAAAATTATTGAAACTTATTGAGGGATTGATGTTGCGACTGTTGTTATTCAGAGTAATCCAACCGCAATCTTCGGAATATATATTGTAGTCAGGATTGCTAGAACTGGACATATTGTCCGGCATAACCCAGTTTACTCCTGATGGGATATTATTTATTTTGACTGAAGGGCCATCATATTTTTGTTCCAAAATATTTATCTTTTCACTGTGATTGGGAAAATCTTTGGGAATAAATTGATTGCTGGAAACAGTGGTGTTTTGTTTAAGATATGTATTATTGGTGTAATCGGGATTTTTGGCAAATGATGGTGTTGGAGAGATGAATTGTGATGCGATAATTGCGGTTACGACAGCTTTTTTTAATCCGAGAGATTCAATGACGGGGTATTTTTTTTCGAGGTTGTTCAAGTAAGTACAGGTATTACCAATATGTTTATCAAGAAAACTTTTGGGAAATTGTTCGTTAAGTTTAGCGTCTAAATTGATAATTTCTTTGGGTGAAGAAGGGTTGTTATTAAAATCTCTTGTATTGAGTTTGCCTTCGAATTTTTTTTGGGGGAAATTTTCCATACTTGAATGTATTTATTAATTTTTTTGGTTAAATTATTGTCTTTTTTATATCATAAAAATGCTGATAAATCAAGGTTTATGGCGATTTTGTGAGATTTTTTTATTACAATAAATATTTTTTTGCCATTTTTTAGACTCGGACAATATCTTTATGGAAGAGACTATTGAACTTAAACAAGTAAAAAATGGCAAAAAAATATTTATTGTAATAAAAAAATTATTGTTAGTAAAAGGACAAGAGGTAGTTTTGGCAAAAAATGGGGGTTTGGATTATAATTTAGATGATATTTACATATTAACGAAAAAAATATGTCCGGACATAGTAAATGGGCGAATATTAAACAAAGAAAGGGTGTGCAAGATGCCAAAAAAGCTGTTGTGTTTACTAAATATGCCAAGATGATTACAGTAGCGGCAAAAGACGGTGGCGGTGATCCGGAGACAAATTTTAAGTTAAAATTGGCGATTGATAAAGCCAAACAGGTAAATATGCCATCGGATAATATTAAACGGGCGATTGAAAGAGGGGCTGGTGGTGGAAAGGATGATTTGCAGATTGAAGAAGTTGTTTATGAGGTTTATGGTCCGGAGGGGTCAGCGGCTTTAATAACTGTTTTTACTGATAATAAAAATCGTTCTTTGGGCGACCTAAAAGGTGTTTTTGCGAAACTAGGTGGATCTTTGGGAGGGATGGGGACGGTAAATTGGATGTTTGAGAAAAAGGGAGTGATTGAGGTTAAATCAGAGAGCATAAAAGATATTGATGAAATAACTTTGGAAGCGATAGATGCCGGAGCAGAAGATGTAGAGCCGGACGAAGGAATTGTTTATTTCTATTGTCAGATAAATGACTTGATGAGAATGAAAGAATTTTTGGATGGCAAGGGGGTTGTGATCGAGTCGGCGGGAATGGTGAGTTTGCCGAAAAATACGGTTAAAATAGAAGGTGAAGAAAAGAAGGAAAAAGTGATAAATTGGGTGCAGACTTTGGAGGATTTGGATGATGTGGACAAGGTGGAGACGAATGTGGAGTTGTAGGGGTTATTTCAAGTCCGAGGATAAATTTTATATTTTTTAAACTTGATCAAAGGTTAGAACCAATTATTTTTGATCTTCGGGACAGGTAAAAAATATAAAATTTATCCTCGGATTTGAAATAGAGTTGGAAAGAGGGAGAAGAAAATAATATAGGGTAAAGGGATATATGGTGAGGATATTGGGGATAGATCCTGGTTTGAGGACTACTGGTTATGCGGTGGTGGATTTTGAAGTTTTAAACTTGAAACTTGAAGCACAAAGTTCTAGAAATTGGGAGGTTGTGGATTACGGAGTGATTGATACTAATCCGGCAGACAAATTGTCGAAAAGGTTGAAAGAAATTTATCAAGGAATTGAGGATATTATCGAAAAATATGGTCCCACAAGGGTGGCGGTAGAGAGTTTGTTTTTTTGTAATAATCAAAAAACGGCGATGTTGGTAGGGCAGGCAAGAGGAGTGGTATTGTTGGCATGCGAACAAGCCGGATTGAATTTTTTTGAGTTTACACCGAGACAGGTAAAGCAGGCAGTGGTGGGATATGGCTTGGCGCCGAAAAATCAGATACAATTTATGGTAAAGGAACTTTATGATTTGGCAGAGGAACCGAGGCCTGATGATGCGGCAGATGCGTTGGCAGTATGTTATTGTTTGATGGTAAATTAGGTTTTGGGTGTTAGGTTCTAGGTTTTAGATTGGGAAATAATAAAGTTTTATTTAAAAAATAATGAAGAAAGTTGGTAAAATATTGTATGTGGTGGCGGAGGCGGTTCCATTTGCAAAGGCTGGAGGGGTGGCCGATGTGGCTGGAGCTTTGCCGGCAGTACTAAAGAAACGAAATGTTGATATTCGGGTTTTTATGCCTTTGCATGGCGTAATTGATAAAACTAGTTTTCCGATGGAATTGGTGGTGGAAGGTTTGACCGAGAAAGTGGGTAGGGTCGAATATAAATTTGATGTTTACAAAACAACATCTTACGAAGGAGTAGATGTTTATTTTTTGCATAATCATAAATTATTTGGTTCGAGAAAAAAAGTGTATGGTTATATAGACGATAACTTACGATTTTATTTTTTGAGTCGGATGGCTTTGAACTTTCTGAAAACAATCGATTGGCGACCGGAAGTAATTCATTGTAATGATTGGCATAGTGGAATTATCCCATATTTTTTGCGATACGATGATCAATTTAGTGAATTGGAGGATATTGCAACATTGTATACGATTCATAATTTGGCTTATCAAAAAGCGAATGTTCATGAGTATTATGTGAGATACGGAGATGATGATGGAATTGAATGGATTGAGTCAAATTTGTCTTCGGTGAGAAAACTAAATTTTGCCAAACGAGCGATCTTGAATGCGGATATGTTGAATGCGGTTAGTGATCAATATGCGGAAGAGATATTGACGGATGAGCTGGGTATGGGTTTGGAAAAAATTTTGAATAAGAGAAAAAAGAGATTGATGGGAATACTTAATGGGGTTGATTATTTTCGTTTTGATCCGATGGTGGACGAATATTTGAAAGTCCATTTTGACGAAAATAATTTGGAAGGTAAAGAAGAAAGTAAAAGATTATTACAGAAGAGATTTAGATTGCCAATCGAGAAGGATGTTCCTTTGTTTGGAGTGGTTAGTCGCTTGGTTGGACATAAGGGGTTTGATTTGGTAAGCAGAGTGATCAAAATTTTATTGGATTTGCCGGTGCAACTGGTAGTGACTGGAACGGGGGAAAGACAATATGTTAGTTTGTTTCAAAAGTTGGCAAAAAAATATCCGAAAAAGCTGGCCGCCCACTTGGAATTGGATTTGGAAGTGGCAAGTCAAATATATGCCGGAAGTGACATGTTTTTGATGCCTTCAAAATTTGAGCCGTGTGGATTGAGCCAGTTGATTGCTTTACGTTATGGTTCGGTACCGATAGTGCATAATGTAGGAGGGTTGTCAGATACTATTTCTGATTTTGACGTAATAACAAAGGAAGGAAATGGATTTGTTTTTGACAATTATCATGCTTTGAGTTTTTATGGAGCAATAGTTAGAGCGTTGGAACATTACAAGAACAAAGACGTGTGGATCCCTTTGGTTAAGAAAAATATGTCTCAGAGATTTTCTTGGGAAAAATCGGTGGATAAGTATGAAAGAGCTTATCAAAAAGCGAGAGAATATAGATTGGAAACGTTGTAGGTGACAGGGCGGTGGTAGTTTCTTGTGTTTTTTTGATAATACACTATATGTTTTTTAGTGTATTTTTTGGTAATAAAATTGATTGATTATTTGTGTAAATATAATATGATTTGGTTGGTATTTGTTTAAATTTTGTATATGAATAAAATGTTTGGGAAGTGGGGATGGATATTTGTGGTTGGTTTTTTGTTTATGTTTGGAGTGGCCAATGCTCAGGAGGTGTTAGATAGTGAAGAAAGAAAAAAGATTTTGACCGAAGTTGGTAAACAGATTGTTTTTGATGCCGGAGAGATATTTCCCGGGGCGAGTGAATATAAGGAGTTTCATTGGAGTTTTGCTGATGGTGGGAGTGCGGAAGGTTTAGGAGTTTTGCATAGTTATGTGAAACCAGGATACTATGAGGTGAATTTGCAACTGGTAAAGGAGAATGAGGAGAATTTTCAGAAAAAAATCGATGTATATGTTTATCAAGATTTGTTGTTGGGAGTGATTGATAATAGTGTTGATCGAAAGAAAATGGCTGAAATTGAGCAAAAGGTTTTTGATCAGGGAAAATTGTTGTGGGTGTTGGAGGGTGGTGAAACTTTTGATAATACCGATGGGGTGGCAGATATGGTGGTAGGCAATCAAGAAATATTAAATAAAGCCAAGGGTTTAATAATCTGGGGAAGAGGTGATTTTGGTTTGGATTTGTTGGTAAAATTGAAGCAAAGGAGTGCTAGCAATTTTAATAATATAAATGTGGCGGTAGTTTCTGGCGGGCGTTTATCCAGTTTATTGAAAACTGCTGATTCGGCTTTTAATTTGGTTGCTCCTAATTCTTTGGTTTTGGTAGGTGAAAATGCGCTGGAAAATATTGATAGATTGGTGGATATTCAGTCTTTGGTGGATAAATTGGAAGAAGATAAGGTGAGTTATCAATTGGTTGGAATAAAAGATAAATACAAAATCAGACCTTATAGTAGTTGGCAATTGATGTCGAGAATGGTGAGTTTTTCCTTATTCAAAGGAGTACCATTGTCAACAATATCTTTGATTCTAACAATACCCTTGATTGCTTTGTTGATTGTTTTTTCGCAACAAGTAGTGGGTATCAGAGCGTTTGGAATATATGTACCATCATTGATAACTATTGCGTTTTTGGAGAGCGGAATTAGATATGGAGCTTTGGTTTTTTTGGTGGTTTTATTGACCGGAACTTTGGCCAGGATAATATTGCGGAAGCTAAAAATATTATATTTGCCTCGGGTGGCTTTGATTTTGACAGTAGTTGCTTTTGGAATGTTGGTAATGATGGTGGGAGCGGCGTATTTTGATATTGCCGGGTTGAAAAATTTATCTATTGTGCCATTACTGACAATGGTAATTTTGACAGAAAAGTTTGTTTCGGCGCAGATAAGATATGGTTTTGGTTTGGCATTTCGTTTGACAGTCGAAACTTTTGTTTTGGCTGCGATTTGTTACTTTTTGTTGAGTTGGCAGACTTTGAGAGTGTTTGTAGTTTCTTATCCTGAGTGGTTGTTGGTGACTATTCCATTGTTGTTGATTTTGGGTCGCTGGACGGGATTGAGATTAATTGAATATTGGAGGTTTAGAAGACTGGCGAAGGAATGATTAGTTTTTAGGTGCTAGGTTTCAGGTTTTAGTTTTAGGATGCAAGATGGGAATGAGTGATTGATATTTTTTATTGATAATTTATAGACCTACTGCTAAATTAAATAAACAAAAATCCTACTCAAACTGACTTTTAAAT
>DAIRGB010000066.1:0-5292 GCA_036794765.1 Patescibacteria group bacterium
AGTAAATTTTTGGCGATGATGAGGATCGCGGCAGATGTTTTTTGTGATTACTCCCCTACTCTTTCGATTGTTATTGATAACCAGGGCGTAATATTTTTTGATCCAATGTCGATTTTTGATTTCATTCTGAAAAAAATTGAGAGAATTTTGATTTTTGGCAATTAGAATCAAGCCGGATGTGTCTTTGTCTAAACGATGAACTATTCCGGGACGAAATATGTTGTTTATTGGTTTGAAATTGGCAAATTTGGGATAGTGATGAAGGAGAATGTTTATTAATGTGTCGTTTTGGTGACCATGGCTGGTGTGAACCGGCAAGAAAGGCGGTTTATTGATTAGAAGAAAATCTGTATTTTCAAATATGATATCGAGATCCCCTTTTTTGGGTTCTACTTTTAATATTTCGGTTTTGGGAATGTTGATTGTTATTTTTTCGTTTTGTTTTATTTTGTAACTATTCTTATTGATAATTTTATTATTTATTGAAACTTGTTTGTTTTTAATTAAACTACCAATAAAAGATCTGGAGTATTCGGGTAGTTGGTTGGAAATTTCTTTGTCCAAACGATTATTTATCTGAGTAATTATTTTGATTGTTCTTGGTTTATCTGTCATAGATTTTGCAAAATTGATCTAAGTTCCGATGTGTTGTTGCATAGGTATAGCTTTTTTCGAATTTCGGTGGCGTTGGGAATATTTTTGATGTACCAGCCGAAATGTTTTCTCATCTGAATAATCGCTTGCTCTTCGACGGATTTACGATGATCTTTTCTTAATGACAATTCTTTGATTAATAAATTGGTGTGTATTAGAATTGTTTTCTTTATTTTTTTGATATTGGTTTTGGGTCTGATTTTTTTTCCCAGTAGTAGTTTTTTTGTTTGTTCAAAAATCCAGGGTTGACCAAGGGCGCCGCGGCCGATCATAATGCCGCTGGGAGTATATTTTTTAAGATATTTTTTTGCTTGTTGTGGATCGATTATGTCCCCATTGCCAATGACTGGTATATTTAGTTTCTCAGTAATTTTTTTAATGTAATCCCAATCGCTAGAACCGGCGTATTGTTGTTTGACGGTGCGTCCGTGAAGAGTGAGACAGTCAATGTTTGTTGTTTTTATTATGTTTTGATAGAAAGATGGTGGAAGTTTTTTGTCGTATCCAATTCTGGTTTTTAATGATACCGGGATATTAACTGATTTTTTAAGGGCGGATAATATTTCTATTAGTTTGTCGGGGTCTTGCAGTAGTTTGCCGCCATTACCTGAAGCCAGCATGCTGCGAGCCGGGCAGCCGCAATTGAAATCGAGACCGTCGGCGCCGTTTTTTTCCAATTCTTGTGCAATAGTAATTGTTTCCGGAATAGTATGCCCGAATACTTGGACGATAATTGGTTTTTCGTATTTGGTAAAGTATGTTTTATTGATTGTTTTTTTGTTTTGGTATTTTAAACCCATTGATGAAACCATTTCGGTAAAAACAACATCGGCGCCAAATTTTTTTAGAATTCGGCGTTGTGAACTATTGGTTATGCCATGGAGAGGTGCGGCGCATAATATAGGGTGGTTTTTTTTCCAAGAGAAAGTGGATATTGTCATGAGTGAAATATTTGTTAAAAAATTATAAAGTCCATAGGGTTATAAGGTTTTCTCTTGTATTCTTTGACATTATAACTTGATGACTTTATGAACTTTGTAACTTTTACAGAAGTTGTTAATTATTTTTTTGCAGGAGGAAGCCGGAATTGGTGTCTTCGATAGAATAACCGGCTTTTTCTATGGCTTGTCTTAATTCATCTGCTTTTTCAAAATCTTTTTTTTGTCTGGCTTGTTCTCGTTTTTCGGCTAGGTCTTTTATTTTTTTTGAGATAACAATTTTTTTAGGTAAAGTTACAAATAAAACGCCGAGAACTTGATCATATTTTCCTAGTAGTTCTAAGGTTTTTTCGGCAATACGTTGACCGATTTTATTGTCGTCTATTAGAATATTTATTTTTTTGATTAGATTGTGCATGACAGCTAGGGCTTTGGGAGTATTTAGATCATCTTCTATAGCGTCAAAAAATTGGTCTTCGGAAGAAACGAAAAGACTTTCATAACTATTGGCAGGAATATTGGGAATATCATTTTTGACGTTTCGTAAGCGAATAATAAATTTATCGATGTTTTTTAGTACATTGTGAGCGGCTTGTAGACTATCCCAGGTAAAATTCATTTTGGAGCGGTAGTGACATCCGAGATATAGATATCTTAGATCTCGACCAGAATAATTTTTTTCTTTGATGTCCCTAAGATTATAAAAATTGTTGAGACTTTTGCCCATTCTTTGGCCGTTGATAAGAACGTGTTCGTTGTGGAGCCAATATTTAACAAATTGATGTCCGGAATAACATTCTGATTGAGCAATTTCGTTTTCGTGATGTGGAAAAACCAAGTCAACACCGCCGGTATGAATATCAATAGTTTCGCCGAGATTTTTCATACTCATGGCCGAGCATTCTATGCTCCATCCTGGTCGGCCGTCGCCAAATGGAGATGGCCAAAAATTTTCTCCATCTTCGGGAGTTTTGGTTTTCCAGAGGACAAAATCGGCAGCATTATCTTTGTCGTATTCCTGGTGGTCAACTCGGAAGCCGATTTTTAAACCACTTTTGTCGAGGTGTGCCAATTTGCCATAGTCAGGGAATTTGAGGATGGAAAAATAAACAGATCCATCTTGCCCGACATAAGCGAATTTCTTATCAATTAATTTTTGAATTATTTTTATTATTTCGTTAATGTATTCTGTGGCAGGGGTAAAAGTCGGAGGTATTGTGTTTAGTTCTTGCAAGTCTTGTTTGAAGGCGTCAATATATGTTTTTGTAAAATCTTTTAGGGAAATTTTTTGGATTTGACTGGTTTTGACTGTTTTATCGTCGATATCGGTTAGATTCATTACTTGTTTGACTAGATATTTTTTGTATTCAAAATAACGGCGTAAAACATCGGGAAAGACATAGGCGAAGAGATTGGCTATGGTAACGTAATTGTAGACTGTTGGTCCACAGATATACATCTTCACTTCGTTTTCTGTGATGGGAATAAATTCTTCTTTTTGACGAGTGAGGGTGTTGTATAGTTTGAGATTCATGATAGTATTTTAATTTTTAATTTCTATTGTCCATGGCTTTGGTAAGAGTTATTTCATCTGTGTATTCTAGGTCTACGCCCATGGGAATTCCAAAAGCCAGACGGCTGATTTTTATCGGGTATTGTTCGAGAATTTTGAAAATGTATGTAGCCGTGGCTTCTCCTTCCAAGGTCGGATTGGTGGCAATGATTATTTCTTTGACGATATCGTCTCCGGCTCTATTTTTTAATTTTTCCAAGGTTAGGTGCTCTGGTCCGATGCCGTCGATTGGCGATAGGGCTCCATGTAAAACGTGATATAAACCGTTGTAATGTGTTTTTTCGATAGCAAGAATATCTAGTGGTTGTTCGATAACACAGATGATTGATTGGTTGCGTTTGTCGTTTTGACAAATATGGCAGGGATTAGTTTCGGAATAATTGAAACATATTTGGCAGAGTTGAAGATTTTTTTTAAGGTTTGTTAGTGCATTTCCAAAGTCGATAGTTTCTTGTTCGGGTTTGTGAAGAAGATAATATGTTAGACGACTGGCGGTTTTTTGTCCAATTCCGGGTAATTTGGCAAAGTGATTAATGAGGTTGTTGATTGATTGAGGAATGTGAGACATATTTTCAATTTTCAATTTTCAAATATATTTTGAAAAATAATTTGGATATTGAAAAATATTATTTTACGTTAATATTTAAAAACACTCCTTGATCTTCCATCCAAGTGGCGCCTTCAGCTACTAGTTGGAAATATTCGGTAAAAACTCCGGTTTGGTTTGGCGCTAGGATTTCAAATTCAAAAGTTCCAGTTTCACCAGGAGCGACTGACGTTTCTTTAAGATTAGTTAATCTATTGTTGGCTAACCATGAATTTGGATTGTAAAATATACTGCTGCGATCTTTTTGGTGACTAGTGGCTAAGCGGATTGGATTAACTCCTGAATTGTACCAAGTGCGGCTGCCAGTATTTCGATATTTAATTTCTAGTTTCGTAGTTTGATTTTTATTGACGATTGGATAATCTGATTGACTAACCCATTGACTACTGTATTCTGGTTGCCAGACTTTTATGTACCAGACAATGTCGATATCATTGAACCAGGAGTGATTTTCGGCTACTGGTCTAAAATGTTCTTCGTAATCTTTTTGTTGATTGGGAGCAGTGATAGAAAAATTGAATGTAGTTTCTTGATTATTGGCAATTCCGTTTGTGTTTAGTTTTGTTGGACGATTGGAGCCTATCCAAGTGTTGTTACTGAATGAAGAAAGACGATCGCGTGGGCTGTCTGTGCCTAAATGAATTGGATATAGACCTTCTTTATACCACCAATTTTTTCCTGTGTTTTTAACTTTTACCCAAACATTGACAGTTTCCCCTGGTTTTAAGGTGAGATATTGTGGGGATTGATCTATGATAGTTGCGTCATAATCAGGTGGGTTGAAAGCTGCTTGTACACCGGAAGTGTCATGGATAATAACTGGTGTTCCGTTTGGAGCCCAATCATATAGCCAGGCAGCATTAGTAAGGGACAAACGAACGCAACCGTGACTTACTCTGATACCTAAGTGATTTTCTCCTTCGTAAACATTTCCCCAGGAGTATTTCCAATAAGGTAAACCATGTATGCCGTAGCCGCCATCGGGGGTAATAGCCATCCAGTTGGGCATATATAGGTCATAGAGAGTGGAATAGGCATCCGAAATGTGGTTGTATATTTTATGGGTGCCAATAGGTGTAGGCATACTCCAAGTGCCGGTGGAAACGGGGAATTTGTTGATGATTTGGTAATTTTCAATGACGGTCATTTGTTGGTCCGGGATTGATATGTCGATTACTTTGCCCCCGCCTGCTTTGACTTTTTCTATCTCAAAAATATTTGGAATAGAAAAAGTAAAGGCAAGTGCGATAATAAACAGGATCAGGCTCGATTTTTTTTCCATTGTGGTTTTCTCTTTTTTATAGATATAATTTGTAGTTTAATTTTATTCTATACTGTCACACAACTTAATAGCAAATAATTCTTTCTATACCAAAATTACCCCTGGTTGGAATTGGGGTAATTTTGGTAAGGGCAATTGCTACAAAAAATACTATGGAATTGTTTTATTGGCAGGTAGCTTGTAGATTGTTGCTTAATAATAATTGTCGTTGAAGTGTTTGGAGTGATTCGTCGATAGA
>DAIRGB010000067.1:0-5252 GCA_036794765.1 Patescibacteria group bacterium
GGGCAGGTTCTCCACGCCGTGGGCATGGTATGTGATGCCCATGAATCCGAGTGCAAGAAAAAATTAAAAAAAGTTTGGATGATAGCAAAAAAATAGAAGAAGAATTACTGAAAATTGCCAAGGAAAGAGAAGAAAGTCTGAAAAAGGCCAGAATTGAAGCAAAAGAAATAATACAGACCGCCACCGTTTCCGCCTCGGCTCAAAAAGAGGAAATATTGTCAGTTGCCAAAATGGAAGCGGAGAACATACTTGCCAAAGCGCAAAAACAAAATCTTTCCACGGCCTCAAAAATCAGAGGCGATATTTTATCGGATTTATCTGACCTGGTTATTTCGATTACCGAACAAGTTTTAGCAAAAAAAATAACCAAAGATTCCGATAGAGAAATGATTAAACAATCACTGGAATCATTAATAAATAAATAATGTCAATCAGTCCTCAACAATATGCCAATCTGTTGTATGATTCACTGTCAGGCGATCGACGCCTGCGCAAAAAAATCATCCTCGATTTTGTAACTTTTATTGTTTTAAAAAAAGATCAAGATAAGCTAACAAAAATCATTAAAGAAATATCTGATTTGATTGATCGTAAAAACCAAACACTATTCATCGACATTGTGTCTTCTACGCCGCTGGAAAACCTTGATCATTTATCCGAAACCATTTCTCAAAAAATTAATCAACCGGTTGAGATGTCCAATATTATCGACGAAAAATTGATTGGTGGCCAGATTGTATATTCTTCAGATTGGAAAATTGATTTTTCTATAAAATCAATCCTACAAAAAAGACCGGTCGAGCGAAATCAAAAATTACCGAAAAATCTGATAACTGCTCTTGAAGTACTACAAAGATCTATCTAACTTTTTTATTTTCAATTTTCAATTTATGATTTTCAATATCGCAATCTCTCTAAATGTTTGAAAATTAGAAATTAGAAATTAAAAATTAAATCTTTTGTATGCCAAAAATTTTAGACAAAAATGACATTCTTTGCGAACTAAAAAAAGAGTTCGCCAAAATAGAAAAAAAACCAGTAGTAGAACAAATTGGTCATGTCCTAGAAGTTGGTGACGGAATTGCTATTATTGACGGATTATCTCAAGTCATGTCGCAGGAAATTATTGAATTTTCCTCCGGACAACTTGGGGTGGCTCTAAACCTCAATGAAGACACTATTGGTGCGATTATTTTGGGAGAATATTCCAATGTATCTGAAGGCGACGAAGTAAAAACCACTGGCCGAATCTTGTCTATTCCAGTCGGCGACAACTTGATTGGACGTGTCGTCAACCCGCTTGGTGAGCCACAAGATAATGAAGGTGTTATTAAATCGAAAAAATATTATCCGGTGGAAAAAATCGCCCCTGGCGTTATTACACGCAAAAAAGTCAATCAGCCGGTACAAACCGGTATTCTGGCAATTGACAGTATTATTCCAATTGGTCGGGGTCAACGTGAGTTGATTATCGGTGATCGGCAAACCGGCAAAACGGCGCTGGCGATCGATGCTATCATCAACCAAAAAGGCCAAGACATGATCTGTATTTATGTAGCCATCGGCCAAAAAAAATCAAAAGTAGCCAGAATTATTGATAAATTAAAAGAACACGGCGCCATGGACTATACAGTCGTAGTTGTGGCCGGAGCTTCTGATTCAGCCTCACTAAATTATATCGCCCCATACTCCGGCTGCGCTATTGGCGAATATTTTATGGATCAAGGCAAAGATGTCCTGGTAGTCTATGATGATCTATCAAAGCATGCTGTAGCCTACCGTCAAATTTCATTGCTGTTGCGCCGACCTCCAGGCCGCGAAGCGTATCCGGGTGACGTTTTTTACCTTCACTCCCGATTGTTGGAACGCGCCGCCAAACTCAGTCAGGATTTTGGTGGTGGTTCATTAACTGCTTTGCCGATTATTGAAACTCAAGCCGGCGATATTTCGGCCTATATTCCAACCAACGTTATTTCTATTACCGATGGTCAAATTTTTCTTGAAGCAGATCTTTTCTATAAAGGGATTCGTCCCGCTTTAAATATTGGTTTGTCGGTATCTCGTGTCGGTTCCACCGCTCAGATCAAAGCTATGAAAAAAGTCGCCGGTAAACTCAAATTGAGCCTAGCTCAATTTCGCGAGCTGGAAGCGTTTGCTCAATTTGGTTCCGACCTCGACGAAGAAACCAAAAAACAGATCGAACTCGGGAAACGTTTGACTGAATTATTGAAACAAACCCAATATTCGCCTTTGCCGGTAGCTAATCAAGTAGTAATACTGTATGCCGCCAATAATGGTTATCTCAATGATGTCGCTGTCGAAAATATCAAGCGTTTCCAAAACGAATTAAATGATTATCTCAAAACTGATTCAAGTAAAATATTGTCTGAAATTGAAGAAAAAAAAGAACTGGATGAAAAAACTGAAAAGAAATTAATCAAAGCAATTGAAACATTCAAAACAACAATTGATTACGTTCAAAAATAAACTAGTGCTATGTCTCAAAGTAAAGAAATAAAACATCGGATTAAATCAATCCAAAATACGAAAAAAATTACCAAAGCCATGGAGCTGGTCGCGGCTTCAAAAATGCGCAAAGCGGTAAGCCAAGTTGTGTTGTCCAGAAATTATTCAAATCTGGCCTGGAATATAATCGAAAAAATATCTCTTTCCAATCCAAAATATATTCATCCCTTGCTCAAAAATCCAAAAAAAATAAAACACGCCGCTATTCTGGTTGTTTCGTCAAACAGGGGATTGTGCGGAGCCTTTAACGGCAATGTATTAAAAAAGTGCATATCCAGCAGCAAGGATCTTTCTCAGAAGAATATCAATCATACTTTCCTTACTTTTGGCCGCAAAGTTCGTGACCAACTCCGTCGTCTAAAGTACGATATTGCCGCCGATTTTGACAAACCTGATTTATTGAATGAGATCTCAACCATTTCACCAATCTCCAAAATACTATTAGACGGTTTTGTTCAAAAACAATATCAGGCCGTTTACCTAGTATATACCGATTTTGTTTCAACTCTAAAACAACAACCAATCATTAAAAAGCTATTGCCCCTAAAAACCCACCCCGACACAAACATTGGAGTTGTTTCGAATCCTGATTCAAAAAACTTGAAACTTGAAAGTAGGAACTTGAAACTTGAATACAAGTACGAACCTTCACCGAAATTGGTCTTGGACCAAATATTACCTCGAATATTGGAACTCCAAATCTATCAAGCCGTCCTAGAGTCTGATGCTTCCGAACATTCCGCCCGCATGCTGGCCATGAAAAACGCCCACAAATCGGCCACAGATATGATCGATAGTTTAAATCTTGCTTACAACCAAGCCAGACAAGCAGCTATCACCCAAGAACTAGCCGAAATCGTTGCCGGAGCGAATGCAATTTGATATTAATAATTATAATTTGGTAATGAAAATTGTATTGCCGCCAGACAAAATAATATTTAACAACAAAACAATCATATTTTTAATTAAGCAATTATTATTTTATTTTAATTCTCTTCCGGTAACTCTAATAGTTTTTTTTAATGCATGTTGGATAGTAACTCTTGGTAATTTTATTCATAACTATGTCATCGACATCTCATGGATGTCGCAAATATTCAAGTTTTTATTAGGTTTTCCAAATTCAAGTATAAGTAATAATATCGATTTAAATGTCTTAGTCTCACTATTCGTCAAAATTTCATTTTTTTGGTACTTTTTTAGTTCGTTATTAAGATATCTGCTTGGTAAAAAAGTCACAGTTAATATTAAAACTCAAATATTTTTCGTTACCGCGATCACATTCATAGGAAACGTTATTTCAATAGTTTATTTAAGACATATTGGAGATCAATTATTTTGGGTTGTCTTAATATTTTTTCCAATTTCGATAGGCGCCAACATCTTTTTAATATTTTTAAATAATCTTAATGAGAGAATTGAGCAGATAAAGTAGTATTAGAATTAAATTGACAATAAAAATAATTATTAATTTTTCAAAAATATGAACAAAGGTATTATAAAAAGAATTATCGGGCCGGTGGTTGATATTGAATTTGAAGACAAATTGCCAGCTATCAACAATGCTTTGGAAACCAAAATTGGCGAAAAAAATATTATTTTGGAAGTCGCCCAACTTTTAGGCGACAAAAAAGTCCGCTGCGTTGCCATGGATTCCACCGATGGTTTAAAGAGAAATCAAGAAGTCACAGATACCGGCAGTCCAATCTCGGTACCTGTAGGAAAAGAAACTTTAGGACGCATGGTCAATGTTCTTGGCAAGGCGATAGATGGCAAGCCGGAATTAAAAACCAAAAAAAACTCACCAATTCATCGCGTCGCTCCCGAGTTAAAAGAACAATCAACCAAAATCGAAATCCTGGAAACTGGTATTAAAGTTATTGATTTAATCTGTCCCTTTCTCAAAGGTGGAAAGATTGGCCTCTTTGGTGGCGCCGGTGTCGGCAAAACTGTTTTAATTACCGAACTGATTCGTAACATTGCCACCGAACACGGTGGAGTATCGATGTTCGCCGGAGTAGGGGAGCGCACTCGTGAAGGCAATGATCTTTACTATGAAATGGAGGAATCTGGAGTATTAGAAAAAACCGCCTTGGTTTTTGGTCAGATGAACGAACCACCAGGAGCTCGCGCTCGTGTCGCCTTGACGGCGCTGACAATGGCCGAATACTTCCGTGATGAACAAAAACAAGATGTATTGTTGTTTGTTGATAATATTTTCCGCTTTACACAAGCCGGTAGTGAAGTATCAGCCTTGTTGGGTCGTATGCCATCAGCGGTTGGTTATCAACCAACATTGGCTAATGAGATGGGAAGCTTGCAAGAGAGAATCACTTCGACCACCGAAGGCTCAATCACTTCCGTTCAAGCCGTATATGTCCCGGCCGACGATTTGACTGATCCTGCCCCAGCCACAACTTTTTCTCACCTTGATTCAACCGTTGTTCTATCACGTCAATTATCTGAATTGGGAATATATCCGGCGGTAGATCCGCTTGATTCCAGTTCGTCGATTCTTGATCCCAATATTGTCGGCCAGGAACACTATGAGGTCGCTCGCGAAGTTCAGCGCGTTTTGCAACGTTATAAAGATTTGCAAGATATTATTGCCATCTTGGGTATTGATGAGTTGGCCGATGAAGACAAAATGCTGGTCGCTCGCGCCCGCAAAATTCAAAAATTTCTTTCTCAACCATTTCACGTCGCCGAAGTTTTTTCTGGCATCA
>DAIRGB010000068.1:0-5117 GCA_036794765.1 Patescibacteria group bacterium
GTAAGAAAACTTAATACTAAGGATGGATATTTTATCTATAATATTAATAATTTGCCTGTATCCGGTTGTAAATTGATAAATAATACTGATGCTTTGATGAGAGATAATTGGAGTGTAGCGGATTATAAATACAAGGGATATTCATTGTGTAAAGATACTGAGATTGGGAGTACAACTGCCAGTTGCGCTACCAATGTCATTTCGAAAAATAGCTGGGATATGAGTACGATAAACGATGATTCCAAATATCAAATTGTATATTATTATGACAAGCTGGATGTAGAAAATGAACCTGTTAATTCGGATTTGGAAGATAAAATCGATCAATTGATTTTGATGATTAAAAAGATTTTGGAGAAGTTGGGGATTGGATTGGAATAAATAAGATAAGTAAACAAATCTAAATAAACAAAAAATCCGGTGGTAGCCGGATTTTTTGTGGATTGATTTTATTGTCAACGGATTCAGACGATGATTTGATCTTTTATTTTTTCAAAAAGTTTTGGCCCGATGCCGTTGACTTCCATAATTTCTTCAATGGTGTCAAACTGATTATTTTGGCGGTAGTCAATGATCTTTTGGGCGGTTTTCTCCCCTACTCCGCTTAAAAGTTCCAATTCGTCGGCTGAGGCAATGTTGATATTTATTTTTGTAAAATCTTCTGAAATAATTGAAACTGATTGCTTGCTATTGGTTTCGTCGGTGATTGCTATATTATCGGATGGAGATGGTGATATTTTGGGGATGAATATTTTTTGATCGTTATATACCAATGATCCGGGATTGATATCGCTATTTGTCAAATCGGCTTCGAAGGTAAGTCCGCCGGCTTGGTCGATAACGTCTTGGACTATATCGCCAGAGGATAATTGATAATCTCCAGGTTGATTTATTGCTCCTAATATTTGGACATTGAGAAATCCTGATGAAAAATCATCGTTTTCTTGTGCTATACCTTCTTCGATGATGGAAATCGGATCAGTGGAGGCAGTGAATTTGTAGTAAAACAAGAAAAAAATAATAATCAGGCTTACACCTAAAATTGATATTAGATATGGGTAGAAAAGAAGATAAATTTTTTTCATGAGTAATTTTTTTTGATTTGTATTTTTATTTTATGCTTTTGATATTAAATAAAAATTAATTATTGTATCTCTTTCATCTTTTTGTTTGACCAATTGCCATTTATTGAAATTTGGGGGTGGATTGTGAGGGCTGTATTTTAAGACAAATATGCAATTTTCGTCTGCCAATTTTTCCAGATTATTGAATTCTTCCCATTGGATGGTGTGATATGGTGGGTCGGCAATGATTACGTTGAATTTTTCTGAACATCGGACAATAAGAGTTGAAAGAGACATTTGTTTGATATTGTATTGGTCAGGTTTAATTTTTAGATTGGCGAGATTTTTTTTAATATAATCGATACATTTGTAGGATTCATCAACAAATGTGACATGAGTGGCGCCGACACTGAGAGCCTCGATTCCCATCTGACCCGAACCGGAAAAAAGATCCAAGACTTTTGTTCCTTCGATATCGTTGCGAAGTGTATCAAAAACTTGTTTCTTGTGCTTTTGGGTGGAAGGGCGGATGTCATTGGGATGAAATAAGGGGCGGTTTTTATATTTACCACTAATGACGCGCATATAAAATGAATATTATAAATATTGTAAAACTTATCAAAACTAGAAACTCTTATAAAAACTGACAAACCCTTATAAACTCTTATAAACTGTATTTCAGTTTATAAGAGTTTATAAGCGTTTATAAGAGTTTCTAAGTGTTTAAAAATCAAAAATTGGAAATTTATGATAAAAGATTGTTGGAGTTTTTGAGTTTTTCTTTTAGTAACGGGTATTTATTGAGTTTCGGGTCGGAGGCAAGGAGTTTTTGGGCTTGTTCAAATGATTGTTTGATCATCTCCTGGTTGGAGAGGCTGGCCATTTTGAGATCGGGCAAACCGGATTGTCTCAATCCGGCCAATTCTCCCGGTCCGCGTAATTTTAGATCAGCTTCGGCAAGAGCAAAGCCGTCATTGGTTTGAGTCATAATTTGTAATCGACTGATTACTTTTGGATTAGGATTTTCCGTGAAAAGAAAACAGAAGGATTGGATGGGGCCGCGGCCGACACGGCCGCGCAATTGATGGAGTGATGACAAACCGAATCTTTCTGCGCCTTCGATAATAATAACGGTGGTATTGGGAATGTCGATGCCGACTTCAATGACTGACGTGGCGACTAAAATCGGAAATTTGCCAGCGGAAAAATCGGTCATAATTTTGTTTTTTTCTTCACTTTTCAATTGTCCATGAATTAATCCCAGTTTTAGATCAGGGAATATCTTACTCTGTAGTCTGGAGTGTTCTTCGATGGCGGATTTGGTTTGAATTTTTAAAGAATCATTGACCAGAGGACAGATAATGTAGACTTGATGGCCGGAAGAAATTTGTTGTCGGACAAAATTGTATATTTGGTTTCTTTGTTGAGGGTGAATGATTTTTGTAATGATGGGTAATCGATTATGAGGGGGTTGTTTGATGGTTGATATAGTCAAATGCCCCAAGACAGTAAGAGCAAGAGAGCGTGGGATTGGGGTTGCAGTCATAGTTAGAACGTGGGGACGATATTTTATTTTTTGATCTGATAAGATATTTCTTTGAAGAACTCCGAATCGGTGTTGTTCGTCAATTATGACTAGATTAAGTTTTTTAAATATGACGTCTTTTTGCCAGATGGCATGAGTGGCAACTACAATATCGATTTTACCTTTTAAAATGTCTGCTTTTAACTCTTTTTTGTCTAGCGAGACTATGGTTTGATCACGAAAAACCAAAGATTGTTTGCTAGTCAGTAGGGCTATTGAATGCTGGCTTGATTTTGACAAGTATTGAATAATTTTTTCAAAATGTTGTTTGGCCAATATTTCGGTAGGAACGATCAGGGCCGATTGAAATCCGGCTTCGGCGGTGATTGATTGAACGAGTGCGGCAATTACTGTTTTGCCGGAACCGACATCTCCTTCCAGCAATCTATTCATTGGTTGTTTTTGGTTAAAGTCTTGGACAATATCCCATAAGGTTCTCTTTTGCCAGGAGGTGAGCTTGAAAGGTAACGAAGCGATGGTCTTTTTTATTGATTCAAGGTTGTATTTTATGGGTTTTGCCAAATATTTTTCTTGATACTTTTTGCGAAAGATCGATTTTAATTGCAGAGTAAATATTTCATCAAAACTCAAGCGTGATATTGCGTCGCTAATTTTTTTTGAATTGGAGGGGAAATGAATTTCAAAGAGGGCTTGAGATAATGATAATAGTTTCAAATCGGTTATGATTTTTTTTGGTAGGAAATCGGGAATTGAATTTGCCAGAAATAAAATTTTTTCTATTTGGCGTTTGAACCATTGACCTGAAAGTTTTCCCACCGAGGAATAAATTGGATAGATGAGATTGTGTTTAATATTTGAAGTATCCGATAGAATATAAGGATTGGTAATGATGACATTGCCATATTTGTCAAAATCAGTTTGTCCTAGAATTAAGTATTTCTGATTTTTGACTAGTTTTTTTAAAATGTATGGATTATTGAACCAGATGACGGATAAGTTGGCATTTTGATCAGAAAATATGGCTTTAATATAAGTCAGTCGTCGAGGCCAAATTTTTTTTTGGTTAAAACTTTTCAAGGTGACAGCGCAATGAAAATATTCTCCCTTTTTTTGTAGTTGGAGAATAACTTTTTTGACAGAATAATCTTCATAGCGAAAGGGGAAATAATATAACAGATCAACAGTGCTTTTGAGACCTACTTGATTGAGTAGGCTAATTGTTTTTGGCCCGATTCCCTTTATTTTTGACAAAGAACTATTGATTGTAATATTCATGATTGAACTTGTATAGAAACGTATTGCAAGTTTTTTTGATCAAAATATGGTTTGACCACGGCTTTTTGAAAAATATCTTGGTCGTTTTTTATTATTTCCTGAATTTCGCCAAGAAGAAGATCGGCTGGCATTTGTGGATCAATTGGTGAAGTTACGACTACTTGTCCGATCTGCAGCTTGGCGTCGGGTGGGATATCTTCCATGATTAATCCAAAACCAATTTGACCGTGTATGATGCCGCTGGAGTTGATATCTGGAATACTAGCGACGATTTTGAGATTTGGACTGAAGATAAGTTCTGCCTTGGAAGAATTTGGCCAGACCTCGATTATTTTTCCTAGATATAATCCATTGTAAACAACGTGGTTTCCAACTTTGATGCCATGATTTACTCCTTGGTCAAGAAAGATAATATTGGAAATATTTAACGTATCTTGAGCATAAATATAAGCCAGTCTGAAGTTTGTTTGATTATTATTTTTGGTATAGTTCAGTATTTCCAGTAATTGTTTGTTTTCCTCCGAAAGATTTTTTAGTTTAATATTTTCTTGCAAAAGATTGGTGTTTAGAATTTTTAATTGGTTGTTTTCGTCAATGATCTGTTCGGCATAGCGAAAACTTCGGACAATATTTTCTACTTGCCGAGAGATGGTATTGAATGGTTTTTGGATAGTTATGAAGAACGAAGAAAAAAGGGAAAGTAAAAAGGAAAAGTTCAGAACGATAATAGTAAGTAGACAAAGAACAATCGATGAAAGCAGAACGATTTCCCGACGACGAAATTTTTGGGAAAAATTTAGGATAGGCATGGAAAAAGTTTAATTTGATGGTTTAAAATCATTGGCCAACAAGACTGATTTGAGTGTTTCCAATTCTTCTAAAACATAGCCTGTACCTCTGGCGACAGCAGTGAGAGGGTCGTCAACTACGTGAGTGGGAATGGATGTGATTTTGTAGATCAACTGGTCAAGACCGACCAATAAGGCGCCGCCGCCTGACAACCAGATTCCTCTCTCCATGATGTCAGCCAATAGTTCGGGCGGAGTTTCTTCAATGGTGTATTTTATAGCATCAACAATATTGGCAACTGAGCCCGATAAGGCTTCTCTCACTTCACGATCGGAAATCGGCATGGCTTTTGGTAAGCCGGTAACCAGATCTCGTCCCCGCATAATAATCGATTGATTTTCGTCTTGCATATAGGCAGAACCGATTTGAATTTTGATCTCTTC
>DAIRGB010000069.1:0-5116 GCA_036794765.1 Patescibacteria group bacterium
GAAAAACTCTTATAAACTCTCTAAAACACTTAAAACTAAATATATTGTTTCTAAGGGTTTGTAAGTGTTTAAAAGAGTTTATATTTATTATATTTTTGAAGCATGACTCTACAACTAAAAATAATCTCGCCGGAACGAACTCTGTTTGACGAACAAGTCAATCAAGTTTCTTTGACTACCAATCAGGGCGAAATTACCGTTTTGCCGGGACACATCCCGATTGTCACTACTTTAAAACCGGGTGAATTACGCTTTTTAAAAGGCAAAGAAGAAACCCCTATCGCTATTTTGGGTGGCTTTGCCGAAATTACTGACAAGGCAGTAATTGTTTTGGCTGACGCCGCCGAAAAGATAGAAGAAATCGTCGAAGAAAGAGTGCTGGCTGCCAAAAAACAAGCCGAAGAGCTCCGCCAGCAAAAAGTAACAGATAGAGAAGAATTTGCCGCCTTGACCGCTCAAATTGAACGCGAAATGGCTCGTCTCAAAATCGCCGAAAAATATCGCAAAAGAAAACATTAAATATGAAAAAAATATTTATTCTTGTTTTTTTGTTATCTGCGACGTTATTGTATTACTTCAACACTGCAGGCGAAGGACAAACCATTGGTGCTCAAGGAATGCCAAAATATTGTCGTTGGGGACTTAAACCTTTAGGGGGATATGTCGATGAAAAATGTACTCTCCCTTCACTTGGTGGATTATTGGTTTGTTCAAGATGTGGCGATGGAAAGTGTAAATCAATCGAAGACAAATGTAATTGCCCGCAAGATTGTAAAAATTATTAATTATTCAAATATCTATGAAAACTTATAACTACGAAAATTTTCACGAAGTCGAAGCAGCCGTTGTCTTTTGTATTGATCCACGTTTTTGGCAACAAACTTTAAATTTCATCCAAGAAGAGCTTGGGATCAAAAGATTTGATCCCTATACTTATCCCGGTGGCCCATTGTGCCTGGCCAGAAGCGAAACTGTGGACATATATCTCAATAACATTGAAGCCGCTTCACTTAAACTCCATCATGCCAAAAAAATTATCTTAATCAGTCATCAGAGTTGCGGTGGTTATAAACTAATAGAGGGAGTTGAAGGAGAAGAAGCCATGAAAAGACAAACAGAACATCTTCACTCCATTAAAGAACGAATAAATAGTCGCTTTCCAGATGTAGTCGTTGAAGAATATATATTGAAAACCTTGAGCGATAACGAATTGACATTCGAAAAGTTATAATATATTCTCATAAAGTCAAATCCAAACCAGCATTTGTTATGCTGGTTTGTTTAATCATTAACCCAAAAAAATGAAACTCACAGAATCAGAATCGAAAATTGAAACTTTACCAAAAAAATTGATTGACTTCGAAGATTTTCATGAAGTGGATGCGGCAGTAATTTGTATTGGTAATCCAGAACTATGGTCGCACAATATTAGATATGTTAATAAATGTTTGTCCGAAAGCAGGATTGATCACTATAACTTTATCAAACAATCAAAAACTGAAGATCAAACAGAGTTGGTGGAAAAAGTTGATCTAGCCTCAATCGGTTTGCATCATAGTAACAAAATAATATTAATCGGTGATGGAAAAGAAGAATATCAGGAAATAGTAAATAGGTTTACCAATTTGTCAAAAAAATATTTACTTGAACAAAATCGACAAATAACAATTCAAAGCGTTGTTCAAAAAATTCAAAAAAATGAAATCAATTATTATGATCGTCTAGGGGGAAATTCCGATTTTGTTTCACTTAATCAGAACATTGATGAAATTAAGCCACAAGCGATTTTTGTCTGTTGTATTGACCCTAGATTTATTATTCAAAAAATAGATCTTATCGAGGAAATAAAACGAAAAAATTCCATATTGAATTCTGTTCTCTTGACATATCCCGGAAGTATTTTGTGCGGCTTGAAAGACAAAAACCATTATCTGAATCGATATATTAAAGAAATAGTTGAAGGCCACAATGTCGAACGACTATTTTTTATTAACCACGAAGCCTGCGGCGGCTATCGGGAAATAACCAAATTACACGGTTGGCTGCAAGTGTTGCAACAACAAAAAGATCTTAAAGATATGGAAAAATATTATCTGCAAGAACTTTTACCGGCTCAAAAAAACTTACGCATAGAAAAAATCCAGATGAAAATCGATTCTCTGGACAAAGAAACCAAAAAGGGGAAATTATATTTCGAAGTCGTCAAATAATTTTTACCATCTTTCCCATCTCAATATTTTGACAATCTCTCTTCGTCCGCCAAAATCGTAACCATGGCGGACGATTTTTTTTAACTTGGCACTATTGCTCACAGCTTTTTTGTCGCCAACATAAAAACCAATATGTCCGTGTTGTTCACCATTTTTGTCTGTTCTCTTATTCCAGACGATTACATCTCCTGCCTTCAAATCACCTAACTCAACCTCTTGCCACCGATTTTTCTTCATTTCGATTATTGTGTTTTCCACAGTGGCTTTTTGCATCGGCAACAAATCAAATAATTTTAAAATTGATGTAACATAAACCGCGCACGACAATTCTCCTCCTCTGGTTACATCAATCTCATTATCTTTGTCCAATACCCAAAGATTTTGGAACATGGTTGCACCAATCGAATTATTGATCTGACAAAGAAAATTTTTGTATTTTAAGATTTTCATAACAACAATTATTTATTAAAACTAGATAAATTATATCTCAACTTTCAATTTGCTCAAATTAAAAAAATTATTTAAAATATACAAGTATGAAAAAAATAATTACCTCACAACAAATATGATTGAAGTAAATAATCTCGTCAAAAAATACGGATCACATCCCGCTTTGAAAGAAGTAAATTTTTCTATCAACAAAGGGGAAATTGTGGGACTGCTTGGTCCAAATGGTGCAGGCAAAACGACCGCAATGCGTATTATTACCGGATTTTTAAAGCCAACTGCCGGTCAAGTCAAAGTGGGTGATTTTGACGTGACTACCGATCTGATACCAGCCCAAAATATGATTGGTTACCTGCCGGAGTCTGCTTCTTTGTATTATGAGTTGTCTGTCTATGAGCAATTGGAATTTGCCGCCGAAATCCATGGTTTGACCGGCAATGACAAAAAACGTGCTATCCAAAAAGTAATCAAATCCTGTGGATTAAAAGAAAAAACTTTTCAAGATATATCTGAACTTTCCAAAGGATATAAACAGCGAGTGGCTTTGGCTTGCGCCTTGATTCACGATCCTCAAGTATTAATCCTAGATGAACCGACCACCGGCCTTGATCCAAATCAAATCATTGAAATACGTGAGTTGATAGCCTCCTTGAGCAAGGAAAAAACTATTATTTTATCCACTCATATCATGCAAGAAGTAGAAGCTATTTGCGATCGAGTTATCCTGATAAAAGATGGTCATCTGGTCGCCGATGGTAGTCTCGCCGACATAAAACGAGGTCAGGCATCAGCCTATCAGACTTTGGTGACAATCAAAGGTAATGTCGAGGATATTATCTCGACTATCAAAAACATCCCCGGTGCCGGCAATGTCAAAAAAGAAGCAAGCAAGCAGCATGGTATTCATCTGTTTGTGATTGAATCCGACTCCGACTTGCGTTCCGAAATAAATAAAGCCATTATCGGCCGCGGCTTTGACCTGCTTGAAATTACCTTCAAAGAAAACAGTATGGAAGATATATTTCATGAACTCACGAAATAAATATTAAATTGAAAATTATAAATTTTTTTATGTCAAACAAATCCCTTACCCAGTTTAATGCAATTATTAGAAAAGAACTCCGAATCTACTTTAACACTCCAATCGCCTACATTTTTGTCATGGTACTATTGGGGTTAACTTTTTGGTTATTTTTCCGTAACTTTTTTCTCGTCGGCCAGGTTGATATGCGATCATTTTTTAGTTTTCTACCATGGACATTTTTGTTTCTGATTCCAGCCCTGACTATGAGATTATGGGCTGAAGAATCTCGACAGGGGACGATTGAAAATTTATTGACATCGTCTATTCCTCTTCCTCTGATTGTTGCGTCAAAATTTTGTGCCAGTTTGCTATTTTTGTTTATTGCTCTAGCATGTACTCTGCCACTGCCAATTGCCCTTTCCTTTTTGGGAAAACTTGATTGGGGTGCAACCGTGGTTTCCTACTTGGGATCCTTACTGATTGGTGCCGGATATATCGCCCTGGGATTATTGATTAGTTCTTTGACCAAAAATCAAATCGTCGCTTTTATTATTTCCGTCTTGATCTCTTTTTTTCTATTTATCCTGGCGCAGCCAGTTGTTACCTATTCCTTACCGAATTTCCTTGTAGAAATAATAAATTTCATAAGCTTTGGCGCTCATTATGAATCTATTACCAGAGGCGTCATAGACAGTCGCGACGTCTTGTATTATCTTTCATTTATTACTTTGGCACTTTATTTCAATACCTATTTCCTTTATAACAAACGCTAATTATTTTTTTATGTTTCATTCAAGTAAAATATTTTTGTATGTCTCGATTTTCATAATTATTAATCTGTTGTCGAATTTGTTTTTTTTCCGGCTTGACTTTACACAAGGAAAAATTTATACCTTGTCACCAGCCAGTAAACAAATAGTCAATGATCTTCCGGAAGGAATTGAAATCAAGGCGTTTATCTCCGATACTCTGCCTCCACAATTTGTATCAACCAAGACTCAAGTCGTTGACAAGCTTCATGAGTATGAAAATATGGCCAAAGGAAAAATTTCTTTAACTATTGTCGATCCGGCAAAAGACAAGACTTCCGAAGAAATGGCGACAAGTCTCAATATTCCCGCCTTGGATCTGCAAGTGGTTGACAAAGATCAAATGCAGGTAATCAAAGCATATTTTGGCTTGGCTGTTCTCAAAAAAGGCGAAACTCAAAATACTCCAACCGGTCAAACTACCGGTGTTCTTTCCGGGTATAGTAATAAAGAAACTTTACCGGTAATAGAGAATCTGGAAAACCTTGAATATGATTTGGGTTCGATGCTTTTAAAAGTAGGCTCAGTAAGCCAAAAAAAGATCGGGTTTTTAACTGGACACGGCGAACATACTTTTGCTTCCTCTTCCCAATTCGCCGGCAACGATCCTCGGGCCGACTACAAAT
>DAIRGB010000070.1:0-5079 GCA_036794765.1 Patescibacteria group bacterium
TTCTAAATTGTTAAAAATTTTAAGAAATTATCCACTCTAAAGTTATCTAGACCCTAACTAATTATTTTAGTTAAGTCATATGATTGGACTATTAATAATCATATCTATTATTGATCGATTTTGCAACTTTGATAAAAAAGGCTAATATTTATTTAAGGTAAAAATATTTTTATGCAAATTTTTTTGACTTATCACTGGCAGTTAATTTTGCAAGTGATTGGTATTTTGATTCTTTTGTTGATTATATATATAAACTTTTTCAGTCGAAAAACTCCGGCTTGGTTGGCTGATCTTGTCAATTACCTAAACTTTCGCAATGAAGACGATTTTGAACATTGGCTACTCTACTCCAGATATTTCAAGAATCATCGAGTAAAATGGTTGGAGGGGTACTGTGGAAAACGTGAAAACAAGGAAATATTCTTTGGCCTATTTGAGATGGATAATCAAGTATTTTTTTGTTCAATCGTAAAAGCGGAAGTCAAACCGATGATTTTGACAAACAAGCTGGACGAAAAATACGATTGGGATTTTTTTGAAAATATTATTATCAATGATAATTCCTACAACTTGTTTGCCAGCGAAAAATATTTGTTAGCCAATATCAAAAATTCGGGTAATTTCCAATTGATGTTGGGAGAAATATTCAAGGGGAAAATCAATGTTTTGGAGTTCACAGAACTAAATCAGGTTGTTTTTATTTCAGATCGGTTATTTGAAACTAGTAAAGAAGGTATAGAATTTTTTTCAACATTTATTCATCTAAAAGACGAGTTATAATTTTGCCATGAAAAATGACATTGTTTCTGGTTTAAACGACAAACAAAAAGAAGCGGTTTTGTGCGCAGATGGTCCACTTTTGATTTTGGCCGGCGCCGGTAGTGGAAAAACAAAGACTTTGACACATCGCATCGCTCATATTGTCAAAGAAAAAAAGATAAGTCCTTATAATATTTTGGCGGTTACTTTCACCAATAAAGCTGCCAAGGAGATGAAGTCCAGGATTGCTAAGTTATTGAAATTGTCGGATAATTTCGGTTCTTTTGAAACAAACTTACCCTGGATGGGAACATTTCATTCGATTTGCGTACGAATATTGAGAGAGCACGCCGGCGAGCTTGGCTACAAAACTTCTTTTGCAATCTACGATGGTGACGACCAATTAACGGCAGTAAAAAAGATAATGAAAGAACATCATATCGATCCAAAACAATATCATCCTCAAGCAATCAGGTCGCACATTTCCGGGGCAAAAAATGAGTTGATTGACGCGAAACACTATCAGGAGATGGCGCATATCAATGATTTTAGTGCTATGGTTTCTTTGGTGTATATTGATTACCAAAAATTATTGAAAGATAATAACGCGATGGATTTTGATGATTTAATCATGAATACAGTAATGCTATTGGAAAAGTATCCGGAAATCCGGCGGGAATATCAGGAAAAATTTCAGTATATTTTGATTGATGAATATCAAGACACCAACCAGGCCCAATATACTTTGGTGATGCTTCTTACGGGCCAAAAAAACAATATTTGCGTCGTCGGAGACGACGCTCAATCGATATATTCCTGGCGTGGCGCAACTATCAGAAATATTTTGGAATTTGAAAAGGATTTCAAAAATACCAAGGTGATAAAATTGGAACAAAACTATAGATCGACAAAAAATATTTTGGCCGCGGCCGATCAGGTGATTGCAAAAAATTCCGGTCAAAAAAAGAAGAAATTGTGGACGGAAAATCCGCAGGGCGAAAAACTGACGATCTATCAGGCGCAAAATGAGTTGGATGAAGCCAGATTTGTGGCGGAAGAAATTTTGAAGATCAAAGAAAATAATGAACTGGATTTAAAAGACTTTGCGATTTTGTATCGCACCAATGCACAATCGAGAACAATTGAAGAAATGCTTCTTAAATACAATATTCATTACCGAATCGTCGGCGGTCTGAAATTTTACGAAAGAAAAGAAATAAAAGATGTGCTGGCGTATTTGAAAGTTATCGTAAATCCAACCGACATCTTGAGTCTGAGCAGAATCATCAACACACCTCCGCGCGGAATCACCAAAAATACTATCAATAGTTTAGAAGTGATCGCCAGAGAGTATTCGATGAACATCTGGGAAGTGATTTCAAAAATAGCCAATGACAATAATGGCATCAGAGAATTGGCGGAAAATCATATTAATGCCAGGGCGATAAAGAGCCTGATCGCCTTTTTTAATTTTATTACCGAATGGCAAGGGAAAATGACAAAAAATAATCCTTCAGAATTTTTGGTTGAAATAATAAATAAAAGTGGCTATCGAGACTGGCTCAACGACAAATCAATCGAGGGTGAAACCAGATTAGAAAACTTGCAAGAGTTGTTGACGGTTTTGGAAAAATACAACAATTTTGAAGCTGAAGAAGGTATTCGATTATTTTTGGAGGAAGTGGCCTTGATTACAGATATTGATAATTTTGACGAAAATGAAAATGTGGCTACTTTGATGACTTTGCATAGCGCCAAAGGTTTGGAATTTCCAGTGGTGTTTATGGTAGGTATGGAAGAAAATTTGTTTCCTCATGCTCGTTCGATTATGGAGGCGGCAGAAATGGAAGAGGAAAGACGTCTGTGTTATGTAGGTATTACCAGAGCAAAAAAGTTTTTATACTTAACCTATGCTCAGCTACGCAATATTTTCGGTAACACCCAAATTAATCCTCCTTCCAGATTTTTGGCGGATATCCCAGGAGAGCTGATTAGGGAAGTCGGAGAAAGCAAGAAGAAAACAAGTATTTTGAAAAACCCAACGCTCGGAATTAGATCAAATAAAATGGGGCAAAAAATAGTTTTAGATGAAGATTGGGGGATTTTCAAATCTGGCGACATAGTCACGCATCCGAAATTTGGCCGAGGCAGAATCGTCCAAATTCAGGGAGGTATCATCAAAGTCGGGTTTGAAAGCGGAGGCATCAAGAGTCTGGCAGCCGCTATTGCCCCATTGAAGAAAATCGACAACGACGAATAATGATTTGATTGAAATATTTTTTGATGATAAGATTGAAAATGTATTTTGTTTGTAAATTTCCGATGATCAATTTTCAATGTAAAGTTCGTTTTTGAAATTTTAAATTATGAATCTGGTATTTAAGTCTCCCAAAAATTGTCGAAGAAATTTTCTAAAAAATATATTCAACAAAAAAATTGTCGCCGAAATTTTTTTGTAGAGGAGGAATCGATCCGGTAGCGAAACGAAAGACAAGTATTCTTGGCTTACGTGTAGCGGTAGGATCGCGTTCCGACGAGGGCGGTTAGCTCAGCTGGTTAGAGCGCTTGCCTTACACGCAGGAGGCCAAAGGTTCGATCCCTTTACCGCCCATTGAAAAAAGGAGAGCAAATTTGATAATTAGAAAAAAAGACAACTTTTTTGTCATTGCTGTTTTTCTGTTGTTATTTTTTATTGTGTGGTTTTTTATTTCGACAGAGATTGGGTCTGCTGTTGATACAAAAATTTCTACGGCGATTTTTGATTGCGGTCATAATAATTTCCTTACCATATTTTTCTTGCTTATCACAAATTATACCTTGGGGGAAATAGCTGGCGTTTTTGCGGTAATGATTTATGGCGCTTTTCGCAAGGATAAATTTTTCTTGATTATTTCGAGCCTTGTTTCTTTATTGATTTTGGCGGCCGATTGGTTTTTAAAAAACATTTTTGTTCGCCCCAGACCATTTGTTACTTTGCCTGAAGTAGAAAATATTTCTGATTATATTTTACGTGATTATTCATTCCCTAGCGGACACACGGTATTCGCTTTTTTTATCGCCTACATACTCACCCATCGTTTTCAATTTGTCGGGATAAAAAAGTATGTTATATATTTCTTGGCAATTTTGGTTGGTTTTTCCAGGATATATCTGGGAGTTCACTACTTGGGAGATGTTCTTGCCGGGGCAATACTGGGATCGTTATTTGGAATTATGACAATGTTGATTATGAATAAATATCCTCGAACTATTTTGAAATAGCAATAATTTAACAAAGAAAATAAACCCCCTTATGACAAATAAGAGGGTTTTGATTATGTTTATAATTTTCTACACCGGTCGATTTTTCAGGATATTTCTTTGTGAACGGCGATAAAAACCATACAAGATGAATAGAATCGGAACACCTAGGGTCAGTCCCCAACGTAAACCGGTTTTTTGGGCTTCGGACAAGGGACCGATTGGTCTATCAGTGACGCCTTTTGATCTGATTTGAATTAATGTATCGCCAAGAGTGAGAGAATCGAGACAGTTGTAGAAAAATAGATCATTGCCGGCGAAGGATTGACTGAGGAAATCGGAATCACCTACCAAGATTATTTTTCCTTCGTTTTGAGCCTGCGCCATAACAACCAATGGCAAAGGATCCTTGCTCTGTCTGGTAATTCCAAAATCTTGTTCCGGGCCGAGATTGATTGGTTGCAATGTTTTTTGGACAGGCGCATCGACGTTGCCTTCTGTATTGGTGTTAGCCGGTGCAGTTACTTCTTGTTCGGAAATGAGATTATAATACTGAGAAGTCGAAGCAAGAACTTCAGTATTAACTACATCATTTTTGTCTATTTTAATTGGATTAGCCCAAGGTATAGTAAATGACTCAAGGTTACTGGTGATAGCGTTATTTTGGTTAATATTGGTAACTTTGGTAAAAAATGGATATGGCACAGAGTACGTTACATAACCCTGATTGAAACTGGCCATATCATTGCTCGAATCGGCAACCAGTTTGGGTTCGATCGAAAGTCCCCATCTGGATAATAGATTTTGGTAGTCATTTTCCAATCGAGAAGAAGAAAACGAATAGCTCAATTCTTCTTTCATCCGATCAATCAGGAAAATGGCGTTTTTGCCTTTGGCGACAAAGTCTTGTATTTGTTTTACTTCTTCGTCGCTAATCGGTTCAGTAGGACCGGGAATAATCAGGGTATCGATTTCATCAAGCGGATTGGTTTTATCTTCACCTTCTTTGGTGGACAAATCTATTGTTTTAATATCATAATTGCGAGCCAGTTCTTTCTCAAATTTGTAGTCGGCCCGAGG
>DAIRGB010000003.1:0-30633 GCA_036794765.1 Patescibacteria group bacterium
AAGTTTTCCACATGAACTTTTGTGGAAGTTGTGTCAGAAATTGTTTTATCGTTATATTTTTATCCACACCCAGACACGAATCAACTGCTCCAACCATTCCCAAATCGGACACAAAAGCGGTAGATTCATCAAGAATTTTTTCATCGCAAGTGGGGACATGCGTATGAGTTCCACAGATGGCGGTGACGCGTCCGGTGAGATAGTTGGCGAGAGATATTTTTTCGCTGGTGGACTCGGCGTGGAAGTCAACAAAGATACCATCGAGGTTGTTGACAAACTGTGGATGATGGCTGGCAAACTGGGAAAGAATTTGATCAGCGGTACGAAAAGGACAATCATATGAATCACGAAAAAAAACCCGACCGAGTAGATTGATAACCAAAATATTTTGGCCGAGAGCATTGGAAAAGACTCGCCAACCTTGGCCGATGGTATCGGGCGGGTAGTTGGCGGGACGCAAGATGGAATAATTTTTGTTGGCCAAAAGTTCATAGGCTTCCGCGCGGCGAAAAATGTGGTTGCCAGAAGTCAGCACGTCAACACCAGCAGAAAACATTTCCTGGACAGTTTTTTTGTTGAGACCAATACCGCCAGCCAGATTTTCACCATTGGCGATCACCCAGTCGATGTCATTTTTTTGCTTGTAGTCCAAAAGCAATTCAGTGATAAGTTGGCGACCGGGGCGAGAGACAATGTCGCCGAGCATTAATACTTTCATCTTTTTAATTAATAATTAATGGTAAATAGTAGGCAAAAATTTCCAAGTCACAATTTCCAATGAATATAACTTATTGTGTCATCCTGGAACTGGAAGGTAATCCGCTCCAATATCCAGGATCCATTTCCTTAATTTATTTTATTTTTTTCTTTCTGGATTTAAGGATGTCGAAGCGCGAATACGCTTTCGGCTCCAGAATGACATCTTTTTGTTAGGAAATTGAGAATTGGAAATTGGAAATTTTAATTTAGCTAACCAACAAAGAAAAGGAGAGGAAAATTCCTCTCCTTCAATATTTGTCTAACTACTTCGCAAATTCAATCGCTCTGGTTTCTCGAATGACGTGGACTTTAATTTGTCCGGGGTAAGTGAGATCTTGTTCGATTTTGCGGGCGATATCTTTGCTGAGTTTTTCCGCTTCGAGATCGTTGATTTCTTCCGGTTTGACAAAGACACGTACTTCGCGGCCAGCTTGAATGGCGTAGGTTTTTTCGACGCCGGCGAAGTTGTTGGAGATATTTTCCAATTCTTTTAAACGCTGAATGTATTGATCGGTGGATTCACGGCGGGCGCCGGGACGGGCGCCGGAGATAGCGTCAGCAGTTTTAACGATGATAGCTTCAATAGATTTTGGTTCAATATCGTCGTGGTGAGCAGCGGCGGCGTGAGCGACTTTTTCCGGCATGCCAAATTTTAACATCAAGTCATAGGTGAGATGATGGTGAGGTTGATCGATTTCGTGATCCAAAGCCTTGCCAAGATCATGCAATAAGCCAGCTTTGCGACAGGTCTCTACATCAGCTCCCAACTCAGCAGCCAGCATAGTGGCGATTTTGGAAACTTCGATACCATGCTGAAGTTGGTTTTGTCCGTAGCTGGTACGAAATTTGAGGCGGCCAAGGATTTTAAGAATTTCGGTAGGCAATCCCACGGCTTTGATATTGTAGGCCGCGTCTTCTCCAGCCTCTTTGATTTGGTTTTTGACGTCTTCGGCAACGGCTTTGACGACTTTGTCAATTTGAGCGGGATGGATACGACCGTCGGCAATTAATTTTTCCAGCGATACCAAGGCAACATGGCGGCGGACCGGATCAAAACAAGAAACACTAACTGATTCCGGTGTATCATCAACGATGACATCAACACCAGTAATACGCTCAAAAGCTTGAATATTTCGCCCTTCTCTACCAATAATTCGACCCTTGACTTCGTCGGAAGGAATCGGAATAGCCTTGATAGTCATTTCAGCGGTTTGCTCGCCCGCCAGTTTTTGAATAACAGTGGCCAGGATGAGTTTGGCTTCTTTGTCGCCTTCATCTTTGGCTCGTTTTTTCATCTCTTTGATAGTGCGAAGAATATCTTGTTCGTATTCTTTTTCGGTGGCTTTGAGCAACATGTCGCGGGCTTCATCTTTGGTAAGCTGAGCGATTTTTTGCAATTCTTCGAGGTGAGTGGCTTTGGCTTGATCGAGTTCTTTTTGGAGAGCGTCCTGTTCTTCGGATCGTTTAATGATTCGTTCTTTTCTTTTTTCGATTTCTTCCAATTGAGCGCTTACTTTTTCTTCGCGAGCAACGATTCTTTGTTCGAGCTTGGAAACTTTGTCCAGACGTTTTCTTTCTTCCTGTTTGGCTTCTTCGCGAATTTGTAGAGCCTGATCTTTGGTAGAGATGAGATGTTCGCGAGCTTTGGATTCCGCCCTTTCCAGAATCCGTTTGGATTCTTCCTCGGCTTGATCGAGCTTGGCTTTAAGATTGGTGGTTTTGACGACATAGCCAACCGCTCCACCAATCAGGAGGGCGACGATCGCAACGAAGATAGTAGTGATCATAAATTCCTTACCTACCGTTTTATACTCTTATCGCGGAGACAATAATTTCAGCAAAGACAATAATGATTGCCGTTGAGGAGAAAAAGCTAAGATTGTTGAAAAAATTATTGGCATGAAAATAATTATCAGATGGGAAGAGTAGAAAAATACAAAGTAAAAACGGATTGATTATTAAACTTGTATAATTTTGACGCTGGTTTATATTTTACAGGAAATGACGGAGATTGACAAGACAGGGCAAATTAATAATTAACAGTGAATAATGAATAATATTTTTATTAGTTTGCATTATATTTATTAGAAAAATATTCTCGATGATAACGGGGAAAAACATTTATTTGATTATATTTTTCTTGAATTTTTTGAAATAGATTATTGGCGAGAGACTTGGAAAAAACAGGATTATCCAATAACAAGGAAATTCGCGTGGCAAATTGCGCAGAGTTGGACGGATCAGCAAGTAGTCCGGTATTTTCTGATTGGATCAGATCAGTGATACCACTAATGGGGCTGGCGACGATTGGTATATTTGATGCCCCGGCTTCCAAAATGGCATAGGGAAATCCTTCTTTTTGCGAAGGAAGGACAAAGATATCGAAATATTTAAAAAATGGAAAAGGATTGGCAAGTTGTCCAGTGAGTAAAAAGATATGTTCGAGTTTGTGCGACATTATTTTTTGCTGAAACCGTTTTTTGAGCGGTCCGTCACCGATAATAATAAATCTGGTTTGTTGGCGTTGCAGTTGACCCAGTTTTAACGAAATTGGAATAAGCTGTTCCAAATTTTTGGCGGGAAAAAAGTTGGCAACGGTGCCGATGATTTTAAATTTTTTCTGCCGCCATTTGGTAATAGTTTTAATATACTGAGTCTCGGATTCCGAGGGTGATTGTTGTCGCATGATTTCCAACTGTTCAAGATTGATTGAATTGGGCAAGAGGCGATATTTTTTACTCGGACCAAGCCTTAGAGTTTTGGTTTGACTATAATCACGCTCGGAGAGACAAAAAATTTTATCAGAAAAAGGAACGGCCAGTTTTTCCAAATGAAAATACAGCCAACGAAACAGCCAAGGCAATTTTTCGTTGAAAACCCAGCCGTGGGCGGTGTAGAATATTTTTTTCCTTAGACCTATTCCGGCCAATCGGCCGATGAAACCCACCATGGAGCTGTTGAGATGAATGATGTCGTATTCTCGACTGACAAATAAATGTCGAAGTAAAAAAATTGCCAGAACGTCAAGTGGCGGATTGATTGATCGTTGTAAATACCATAATGAGAAAAAATTAATTTTAGCGGCGGCTAATTTTTGGGCAAAAAGGGAATTGGAATGGCCGGAGCCGAAGGCGACATCTACTAAACAATTTTGATTTTGAAAATAAGAAGCGAGTTCGAGAACGTATTTTTGGGCGCCCCCGTAGAAATCGCTAGTAACCAGGTAGAGAATTTTTGGTTGTGATAATTTTTGGTAAATGGACAATAAGTTAGTTTGATAGTTGCTCCAAAGGAGATTTTTTTGAGCATAATCACGACAACGGGTTTGATATGTAGCGAATTGTTTTTTGTAAGCTTGAATGATGGCGTTGGACTGAGAACGATTGAAAGAAACGGGTAATTGCCAACCCAGATTGTGGTTTTCGATTATTTTTTTTATATCGTCAATCTGTCCGTTGTGAATGATAGGCAAACCGGATATGAGATATTCGGTAAATTTGGTGGGAAAGGCAATCCGGTTTAGTAGATTGGGAGTGCGAAATAAAAAGGCCAAGTCGGCAGCCAACAGGTAGGAATAAACTTGATTGTGCGGTAAATTTACTAAAGTATATTGATGGTTTTTCAGTGTTTGAAGTTGGGGAAGGATTTTTTTCGGTTCGGAGGATATTATTAATAGAAAAATATCGGTCTGGGAAACAAAATCAATAACCGGGGCAAGTGGCTGCCAATTTTGGCCGCCGCCCAGATAGACACCGATGATTTTGTTGGTAGGGAGTCCAAGTCGGCGGCGGTAGGCGGCTTTTTCTTGGGGATTCAATAATTTTTGGCGGGAGATTTCAGTGAGACAAGGTATAGAGGATATTTTGTTGACGGGTACTTTTTTTTCTATCAAATATTGTTGAAGTGAAAAGGAAGCGGTAATTATATAATCTGAATGACGTAGGCAGTAATTTTCCAAGCCGGGTGCGTAGATTTTTTTTAGGAAACCCAATCTTTGACTTTGGACTTCTGGTTCAATCAAACCATGAACGTCGAAGATGACTTTGGTTTTGACAAAAAATTTTATAATCAACGCGATAATAGTCGCATAGACTGATTCGGCGTGAATAATGCCATGTTTAAATTTTATTTTGTAGAGACTAGAAAATATTTGCCAAAGGTTGGGAAGATACCAAAATGAACGTGGCCATATATATAGAGAAACGTTATACTTTTTTAATTCCAGTTTTAAAGTTGTTAAACGAGATTGATTGGCAAAATAGCTGGCGGGTTTTTCTAAACTAAATAAATAGAGACGATATTTTTTTAATTGACTGGCCAGTTTGATCTCACCAAAAATCCTGGTTTTGTAACCGCTTTCGGTTAGAAGGTCGCCATAAGATAAAAACACAATTTGTTTTTTGGGTTTGGTGATCATGGTATTAGTATAACAAGGTGATTGCAAAAAAAATTTCCAATTCTCAATTTCCAATTTCCAAAAAAGACTCAATGGCCAATTTTCGAACAAATTGAAAATTGATCATTGGAAATTTATTGGAAATTGAGAATTGGAAATTGGAAATTTTTGGAACGGTATAAAAGTGGGTGCAGGGGGATTCGAACCCTCGACCGTTTGCTTAAGAGGCAACTGCTCTACCGACTGAGCTATGCACCCGCGTCGGAGTCGTTCTTAACGTTGCGTGCGAGTCCTAAATACTTTTTGGACGGGCAGGTCATGACCTGCCCCTACAACCAGAACGATTCCTCCTCTACAAAAAAATTTCTACGACAATTTTTTTGTGAAATACATGCACTTAATCATACTCGTATTACTACACAGATATTATCGTGCTTTTATAAATAATTTTCAAGGTAATAACATTTTGTTTGAAAATTGCCAGCAGTAGTTTGGTCCCGTGAGAGAAAATTGAGAATTGGAAATTTGTCTCGTTCTCCCCTATATACTTTTTATTTCCCGTGATATATTATTGATAGAAATATTTCTAGGCCAAAATCAAAAATGAAAAGTGAGAGGGTTTACAGTATAATCAATTATTTTTTATACGTCCTACTATTGATTGCTTTGGGCGTGATTTTGTATTTGTTGTATCTCAATTGGGAGAAAGACCAACTGGAGAAACTGGCGAAAAATCAATCGGTAGAGACAATAACCAGATCAGACGTGGCCGAGCAAGAAGAAAGTGGTATTAGCGCTATTCATCAATCGCAAATGGCGTCGTTTTCGTATGAGATTCCCAGCAACTGGAGCATAGACGAAAAAGAGGAGGCCGATTTCGCGGTTGTCCGGAATGAAAGTTTGCAAAATGCTATCACGATAAGAATTGTAAAAAAAATAGATAGTTTGATCGGACTGACCTTGGAACAATATGCACAAGTGGCGGCAAAAAACGAAATTCAGGGATATCAAGATTTAAACAAAATCGATAAGATCATTACTGATAGCAATTTGGAAGGATACAAGACGATTTGGAATATTCAGTTTTTGGGCGGGGAAAAATTTGTTTCCAATCCAATCACATATTTCAAACATCCATTGGATGATGCCAAATCTATCCAGATTAGTTTGGAGAACGATAAGTATATTGCCGAATATGAGGCGTTATTGAAGTCATTTCAGTATGAAAAGTAATAATTTTTAATTTCTAATTTTTAATTTCTAAACTGATATTGAAGATTAGACATTGCAAATTTATTATTATGAGACAAAAAAAATGAAAAGAATCATTGCTTTGATGCGAAAAAAGGGCACACAGGAAGTCATGGGATTGTTTTTGATATTGATGGGTTTTTTGTGGTTGGGTGATAATACCAATTTGTTTCGTCAGGTGGCCGCTTACACCGAACCGGCGAGAGCAACCATACATGTTGAGACAACCTGTAGTCGAATCTGGGGGAAAGTAAATCCTGATGGTCAATACACAGTTGACTTGTCCGGAGCTGATTATAAAAAATCGGTTCCCTTGGCCATCCCGACAATCAATACCAATGGTAGGGGTGAATTTGATATTACCTACAATTTTCCAGCGGGAGATTTTTTGTTTAGCGGCAGTTCGTGCAATGGCAGACCTTGTGCCAATGATTCGACTTGGCCGATGTTTAGTTGTGCCGGCTCCACTCCTCCCCCGGCCCAACCACCGGTAACTCCACCCCCTTCCAGCCCACCTTGCGTACCAAATTGTAATTGTGCGGGGACTACATATACCGGGCAGACTTGTATGGACGGCTGCGGGGGCTATTGCCCTGGAACCGCTCCACTCCCTCAAACTCCAATACGCACCTGTTGGCCTGATTGCTCATGTGCAGCTAATACTCCAGCTGGACAAACTTGTCCTGATGGATGCGGCGGTGTTTGTCCGGGTTATAAACAAACAACAACCGCTCCGTCTTGCACGCCAAACTGCGGAGATACATCTAGTCGATGCGTAGGAGAAAGTTGGTCCAATGGCTGTGGAGGGTTGTGTTATGGAGCAAAAAATTGCTCAACTACTACAACTACAACTAATCCCACCTGTACGACAGCAACCTGGAAAGGCGGGTCGGTTAGTTCGACTAATGTAATTCAGGGTGAAGAAGTGACATTAAAATGTGACTACGGTTTGATGTTTGCAGATAATATTTCGGCTTATTTGGGCGACACAAAATGTACTTGGTTGGGAGTAAGTGGAGGTAATGCCGCCGGTTGGAATGGAACAGCGGCGATTTTTAAGTGTCCTACTCCAAACAAGGGTGTGGTAAAACCACGATGCGAGATAACAGCCGGCGGGAATATGAATGTCTGTACAGCCAGTTCAAATTATGTTGACCAGGTAGATATTGCTCAGACAACTACAACAACCCCGACTGACGATCCAACAAATCCAGCTATTCCTGTTCCGACAGACAATGTGACAGTCGATCCGAGGATTGTCAGAACAACTTGTGGTAATATCCAGGGATATGCCAAAGCCGGGACTAAAATTAAATTTTATCTTGATCATATTGGCACGTTTCTTGGTACCACAACTGCAGGAGACAATCATATTTTCAGCTTTGATTTTACTAAGTATCCACTGAAACATAAGATTATGGCTTATGAAGATTGCAGCAAGGAGGGTAGTACCGAGTTGTGCCGCAAAGAGATTTATAATAAGACAACAAACGCCAATATGTTTACCTGCGGGGATATATCACAGGCGGAAAATCCCAAAATAAAGATTACGGGGGTTGCAATCAGGAAAGCGGGTTATTTTGGAGAGAAGGCACAAAGTTTGTTGTGCGGCGGCATGTACAATATATATGTCGTTCAATACCAAGTTTCAGAAGACGTAAAAGCCGATTGGGACGCCAACAAGATTTATCAAATGTCCTTGATGGCTGATTATGACGACCCGCGTTATTGGTCGGACGGCACTTTTCGACAACTAAAGACAAATGATCATGGTTCGAGTTTAGGAAAGACTTTTGGAGAATTTTTGATTGATTATTGCCCTCATCAGACTTCTTTTGATCCGGCTACGTATAAGCCAAAATTATATGTGGCGGCAAATTATGATGTATACAGAAATACTACCGGGGAGATACCCAATGTCGTTTCCGCTCTCTATGACACAAAAAACGTTCCCACTCCCGATACTTCAGATTTTAGTCTACAAACCGCTTCTGCCGGTTCGACGACGATGATTTTTTATGCCTGGGGCGAATATCATTTCAAATTTTATCGATCCTACTTGGAAGACCATAGTGACAAAGAGCAATTCTCGCCTCCATACAATGCCGTGGGAAATCACTGGGTGTTTGGAGACAGCAATTATGACAAGACAAAAAGCATAGTTTATTACCAAGTTGCTAAAGAGGATGATTCCAAAGCCAGCAATTGGTTGAAGGTATATGTATCAGGCAACACTGGTTACAATCCCGGTGGCGGGACGGGAATAGGTGGACAGATTTTGAATAAGGAAAAAATATTGCTCGACTTGGGCAATGTTCAAGGAACAAATTTTAATAATGATACTCAAATTGCTAATATCGGCGAAGCGGAAGAACTGGTAAAGGCTTTGGTGAGCGCAGGTGTGATTTTGCTTGATTCCAGTTATACCGATGCTCAGAGAGCGGATACGGTTAGAAAAGTGGCGGAATATTTGCTCGGTCAGGGCGGCGCGGGTTCGGTTGGAAGTTTTATTCAGAGACTCGAGTCTTCCGGAGGGACAGCGATTGGTGGACAGATTGGAGGGATTGCTGGTGCTGCGGTTGGACAAGGTCATGTCATCGGACAAGCTTCGGCACAAGTAACGGTTCCGACCAATAATCCAACCGAAATACCAGATACCGGAGAGTATTCCGAAAAATTGAATAAAATATTTAAAGACATCAATATTTTTGAAGAAGGGATCACTGTTGCCGATTTGATTAAAAAAATTATTAACTTGGCAATGGCCTTGGCCGGATTGATCGCATTGGCTTTTATCATCTATGGTGGTTATATGTATATCATGTCAGCAGGAAGTCCTGACGAAAGCAAGAAAGCTATGCAGGCTATTACTCAAGCCGCAATCGGTTTGGTTTTGGTCTTGGCGGCTTGGTTGATTATTTCCGCGGTGATAAATGTTTTTAAACAATAAATAAAAAAATATATTATATTATGCAAGGAATAAAAAAAATTGGATTGAGAAAAACTATTTTGGCCGGTTTGTTCTTGTTGGCTTTGATTATCTGGTCGTCTTTTTCTTTTCCAAAATTTGTGTTTGCCGCACCTCTTGAAGGTTCTGCAGATGCGGAAGCCGAGGCGGGAGTTGGAGATAATAAAACTGAAAAGATTTTGGGTGAGGAATTTACCAAATATAGCGAAGAGACAAAAATTGGCGAGAACAATGATGATCCGATCGAGGTGGTCAACAAATTTTTGGTTTGGGGTATGGGTTTTGCCAGCATTGTGGCAGTTGGATTTATCATCTATGGTGGATTCACTTATATTATGGCGGGAGGGAATGAAGAAAATATCAAACGGGGAAAAAGTCTGGTGATGAAGTCTGTAATCGGACTGGTAATAATATTGGCAGCTTGGCTGATAATAACGACGATTGTCGGTTTGTTGAAGGGGAAGGATAGCGAAACTCAGACAGGTACACAAGGTATTGAGGATGGTGGTGGCGGAGGCTATGTGGATGACCCCGGTACTATGCCAGTGTAATTTTTGACAAAAAAATAATCCTCTAAATGAGGGTTATTTTTTTGTTGTCGAAAATACTTGTGAATAATATTGAAAAAGTGAAAAATATTTTTCTAGTTGGCGCGTTCGATATATTTTCCGTCTCGGGTGTCAACAACGACTTTGTCGCCTTGGTTGATAAACAGAGGAACGGTTATTTTGGCGCCTGTTTCGATCGTAGCTGATTTGTTGCCGCCTTGAGCGGTGTCACCTTTGATGCCGGGTTCGGTGTCGGTGATTTCATAGATAATCTTGATTGGCAATTCGATACCGATTGGTTGATCTTCAAATTTTATCAAATCAACTTCCATTCCTTCTTTGATAAATTGACGACTTTCGCCTAACAATTGGTCACTGATGGGAAATTGTTCATAAGAGGAATTGTCCATAAAATGATAATTTTGCCCGTCGGTGTATAGATACTGAGCCTTTGATTTGGAAACATCGGCCGGATCAAATTTGTCGTTGCCGTGAAAATTTCTCTCCAAGATAGATCCGGTGATCAAATTTTTTATTTTGGTACGCATGATGCCACCCTGTCGTCCCATTTTGCTGTGTTGGTAGGTCATGACTTCGTGGGGTTGGCCATTGTACATGAATTTGGTACCGGTTTTGAGATCGTTGATGCCGTACATACAATATTAATTAACAATTAATAATTAACAAATAATAATATTTTTATAATAAGTTGTCATCCTGGAACTGAAAGCCCTAATGGGCGCTTCAATATCCAGGATCCACTTTATAATCTTTTTTAATATTATATTTTTTGTCAAACTATATTTTTTCTGAATCCTGGATATTGAAACGGATTACCTTTCACTTCCAGGATGACACAATGCACAAATCTTCTATTGCACGTAATACGGTAGTAGAGCCATGTAGCGGGCGCGTTTAATAGCGCGAGCGAGTCTGGTCTGATATTTACGGTTGATGCCGGTGCGACTGGCCGGTTCGATTTTGCCATAGTAAGAAATAAATTTTTTCAGAGTTTCGGAATCTTTGTAGTCGATATAGCAGATGTTGTTGGCGGTGAAGTAACAGGATTTTTTCTTGGCGAGATTGTTGGTAGGTTGAGTTTGCATGGTTTGGTTAATAATTGATAATTTTTGGTTGGAGAGTGAGAACGTGTGTACGTTCGAACGTTAGAACGTTTATACGTTTACTCAAAAAGGGATGTCGTCGATACTGATTTCTTCCGGACTGATGTTGTTGCTGGAATTGGAATTGCCGGCGGGAGGATTGTTGTCGAAAGATGGGATATTTGGCATGACCGGTGAGTTGTCGGTATTTGCCGGATTGTTTTGTGCCATCTGTGAAGGAGAAATCATATCTGATGATGATCCGGAAAATTGATCAGTCTGAGTGGGGGCAACTGAGGGATTGTTGTAACCGGCGGCTTGACTCGGTCCGGCCTGATCTCGATTGAATCCTCCGATAAATTGAAAACTTTCGACGATAATTTCGGTGCGAGTGCGGCGAATGCCGTCCGGTCCTTCCCAATTTTGTGTTTTGAGACGACCTTCGATAAAAATCGGCTGACCTTTTTTGAGATATTGGTTGATAGTTTCCGCCTGACGTCCCCAAACAACCAGATTGTGAAATTCGACTTCTTCTCTTTTTTCTCCTTCGGGAGTACTCCAGCGTCGGTTGGTAGCAACACCAAAAGAGGCGACAGCCTGACCATTTGGCGTGTAACGCAGTTCGGGGTCACGAGTGAGATTTCCTAAAACAAAAACTTTATTGAAACCCAACATATTGTTTCTCCAAAATATTACAAGATCTCATCCAATATTTTGTCTAAATTTTCGGCTTTGGCCTTTTTTTCCTCTTCGGTTTTAACCGGTGTTTCGACAGGTGTTTCTTCAACTACTTCTTGTGGGGCTTTCACTTTTGAGGCAGTTTTTTTGGCAGCAGGTTTGGCTTTTTCTTCTACTCGAGCTTCCGTGATTGATTCTTCTTTAACGGTTTTTTTGGCAGTTTTGGGTTTTTTAACAACTTCTTTTTTGGTAGCTGGTTTTTCTTTGGTTGTTTCTTCGACCTGATCCGATTCAGCGGCGGCAACTGACACTTGGTTGTCAATTTCCTGGTTGGCCCGATCGAGATCGTTTTGTTGTTGTTCATTGTAACCAGGTTCCCGATCGAGATTGATCAGAAGATAACGCAAGCAACCTTCCAAAAGACGAAGCTTGGCTTCAAAGGCCGGGACTTCAGTTGGTTCAAAGTTGACCTGAGTAATCATGTAAAAACCATGATTTTGTTTTTTGATCGGGTAGGTCAATTCCTTTTGTCCCCAGAGATCTTCCTTGATGATTCGACCGTGACAATCCGAAATCAGTTCGCGGATGCGACCGATGACAGTTTGGGTCTCTTCCTCACTCAGACTCTCACAGGCAATGATGGTAGCCAGTTCATATTTGTACATAACAAATCTCCTTATATCCTGCGGATAGTATCCCTTGTTGCTCACAAGAGAAGGATTAAGAAATAAATAATTGTATTTTTAGTCTAAGGGAGAAAATAGGATTTGACAAGGATTATTGCCATTAATAAATAGTTTTTTGAATTGGCCGGGTGTTTTGGATACAATGGGATTGAGTAAATTTCTAATTTTTAATTTCTAATTTTTAAACATTGAGTGTTAGGATTATTAAGAATTTTTACAATATTTGTTTAGAAATTAAAAATTAGAAATTAAAAATTGTTTTGGGGGTCTTATGCTAAAAAAATCTTACTGGTTTGGTTTTATTATCTTGATTATCTTAATAATATTTCTGGGAATATTGGCGGTGACGGCCGGCATAAATTGGGTGCGCAATAAGTCCAGCATTATGAACAATACAACAAATGAATTGCCAAAGTTGGGCGAATCGGAAGAGACACAATCGGCGCGTAAAACTTACGCGGCTACTTCCGGCTGGACCGTAGATTATCCTTTCAATTGGATAGTTGACGATAGCACTAATTTGGTAATCTTTGGTGACAAACAATTTACTTTTGATTCTGAAGACAACGGAATTGCGACTATTGCCGAATTGTCGGGAACTACCATGGAAGAGCAACGGGAAGAATTTGCCAGATATTTTGAGATACAGAAAGAAGAGGGAATCTATGCCGGATCAGTTTATGGAACAGTGATGGATGGTGAGGTAAAGCCGGGGGTGGAAAGCAAAATTGAGCCTGGTTATAAACGATCTATCGCTCTATTACCTGTAAATGATAAAATTTTGAAATTTACACTCAATGATAGTAAACGCAAAAATATTTGGCTGGGGTTAATATATTCTTTGAAGAATAATGCCGCTGTCAACGAGAAAAATCCAGCCAGCAATAAAATTGGTAAAAAATCAATTGAGGGGAATATTATCGTATTCACTCCAACCGAAGGAGAGAAAATATCTTCTCCATACGTTTTGACCGGATCGGCGCGCGTGTTTGAAAATGTCGTTAATTACGAATTGACGGATAAAGATGGAAAGGTCTTGGCTTCGGGAATCGCCAATGCCTTGGCAACGGATATTGGTCAGTATGGCGATTTTTCGGTTTCCTTTTCCTATGTTTCCGGTGCCAAAAGTGGCACTCTGTCAGTTTTCGCTTACTCAGCCAAGGATGGAAGTAAACAGGATTTGGTGCAGATAGAAGTTGAATTGTAAAAAATGCAGGAGAAAACAAAATATAATAAGGAGAGGCTTAAACTAAGATGGAAAAGACTAAAAAATTTCCTCGACCGATCGGTTTTTGGCGGATGTTGGGACCAAGTTTTGTGATACTGGCACTGGGTTTGGGCAGCGGCGAGGTGATCATGTGGCCGTATCTGGCCGCAAACTATGGTTTGGGTATTGCCTGGGCGGCAGCTTTAGGTATTACTTTTCAGTTTTTTGTAAATATGGAAATCGAGCGCTACGCTTTAGTAAAAGGCGAATCGGTGTTTGCTGGTTTGGTCAGGATGTTCAAATGGGCACCCTGGTGGTTTATTGTTTCGACTTTCTTGGGTTTCACTATGCCCGGCATGATGGCGGCGGCGGCCAAAGTCTTTGCTTCCTGGTTGGGTTGGGAAGAATTTAAATGGGTGGCGATTGTCGGTTTGTTATTGATCGGGTTTGTCTTGAGTTTTGGGAAAACAGTTTACGAAATGATAGAAAAGATAACTCAAGTCGTTATAGTTTTGGCGGTACTGATGTTATTTATTTTTGTTATAATTTTGGCCGGGCAAACAGATTGGGTTGATTTACTAAAGGGTTTGGTCGGACAAGGAAATGGATATCGTTGGATACCGGAAAATATTGATCTAATGATTTTTCTCGGGGCATTTGCCTATGCCGGTGCCGGGGGAAATTTAAATTTAACGCAATCGATTTATATCCGGGAAAAAGGTTATGGCATGGGAAAATACGCCCAAAAAATTGGCGGCTTGTTTATGGGTGCGTTGAAACAACAGGAGGTAAAATTGGCGGGAGAAGATTTTGAAGTCAATAAAGAAAATCTGGCCAATTTTCGCGAGTGGTGGAAAAGAGTCAACTATGAGCATGCTTTGGTTTTTTGGTTTATCGGTGGAGTGGGGATTCTGTTGTTGATGATTTTGAGTTATGCCACGGTCTATGGCCTGGGAAGCAATGATCAAAGTATTAATTTTGTCATCAGTGAGGCTGGAGTAATCAGACAAATTTTGGGTGTCAACTGGGCAGGATTGTTTATGGTGGCGGTGGCAATAATGTTGTGGCAGACCCAATTGGGAGTTTTGGATTCAACTTCCCGCATAATGTCGGAAAATTACGCCTTGGCGATATTGAATAAAAATGAAGAAGGTAAGATAAATATGTCCAAAATTTATTTTACCTTTTTGTGGACGCAAATTGTGGTGGGAATCGTGTTGTTTATTTTGGATATTAAAGAGCCGAAAACTCTGTTGGTGGTGGGCGCGGTCATCAATGCGGTGGCGATGTTTATTCATGTCGGTATGGTCAATTGGATGAACTGGAGGATATTGCCGAAAGAAACTCAGGCGACTGTTTTCAGGAAGATAGTCATTGGGGGAATATTTTTGTTTTACGGAATTTTTGCCATAGTAACTTTGGGAAGTAAAATTTTTTAGAATCAAGTAAATAAAATTATATTATTATGGAAAATAAAACTTGTCGGCAGTGCGGAACCAGTTTTATTGTTTCTGACGATGATTTGAAATTTTTGGAAAAGATATCGCCCGAATTTGGTGGTGTTAAATACCCCATCCCCTCCCCGACTTTGTGTCCCGCTTGTAGATTACAAAGAAGATTGGCGCATCGCAATGAGAGAAAACTATATAAAAGAAAATGTGACGTGACCGGAAAAGAGATTGTTTCTTTGTATTCACCAAATAAGGAATATAAAGTTTTTGATCAAGAATATTGGTGGAGTGATAAATGGGACGCGATGGATTTTGGTCAGGAATATGATTTTTCCCGGCCGTTTTTTGCCCAATTTAAAGAACTTTATGATCAGGTGCCGAAGTTGAATATTATCAATTCCGGAAGCGAGAACAGCGAATATACCAACCTGGCGGCTTACAATAAAAATTGTTACATGATTGTGGAAAGCAGCAACAATGAGAATTGTTATTTTGACTATTGGATCCAGTTGTCCAAAAACTTAATAGATTCCTGTTATGCTCACCAATCGGAAATCGGGTATTGGAATTCGGATATTCGCGATAGTTACAATTTGCAATTTTGCCGCAAATCAATCAATTGCCGCGATAGTTTTTTTCTGGAAGATTGCGTTGGCTGCAAAAATTGTTTTGTTGGCGTAAATTTGCACAATAAAGAATACTCGTTATTTAATCAGCCGGCGAATAAAGAGCAATTTGAGGAAACGTTGCGAGTCTGGCAACAGGGAAAACCGGAGGAAAGGAGAACCTTGTATGAGAAAATTAATAAGTTTTTTCGCGAGCAACCGATAAGGGCCGGCAGGATAGTTAATTCGGAGAATTGTATCGGTGATTATATTGCCGATAGCAAAGATTGTTACATGTGTTTTGACGCGAGCGAAAGCGAAAGCTGCCGTTATTGTTCGGATGTGATGCGCAACGTGAAAGAGGCGGTAGATACTTCGACGGCCGGTCTGGATTGCGAATTGATGTATGAATGCTTAAATACAGCAATCAACGTATACAAAATGGCTTTCTGTAATGTGTGCTGGACCAATTTGAAAAATGTTTTGTATAGCATGTATTGCTACAAATCCGAGGACATATTTGGTTGTGTTGGTTTGCGGGATCATAAACAATATTGCATTTTAAATAAACAATACACGAAAGAAGAATATGAAAAACTAGTGCCAAAAATCATTGAACATATGATCTCGACCGGCGAGTGGGGCGAATTTTTCCCAATGAATGTGTCGGCTTACGGTTATAACGAAACTGTGGCGCAAGATCATTTTGTTTTGACTGAAGATGAAGCCAAAAAAATGGGCGCAAACTGGGAAGATGGAGATTTTAGTCCCAAATATGAAGGAGAAACTTATCAGCCAAAACCAATTGCCGTGTTCCAATTAAAAAATAACCCGGAAGCACAAACGGAAATTGATCTCTGTTTGAAAGGAATAATAAAATGCGAGAAATCAGGGCGACCTTTTAAGATATTGCCACAAGAGCTGGCTTTTTATATCGAAAACAATGTTGAGTTGCCCAGAATTCATCCAGACGAAAGGCATCTGGAAAGGATCAATGAAAGACATCATTACAAATTGGAGAAAAAAAATTGCGATGATTGCGGGCAAGAAACGTATTCTTCTTTGCCAAAAGAAATTGGTAGAAAAATATTTTGTGAGGAATGTTGGCAGAAATCAGCGATTTAATCTGGAGGGGCGGGGAAACCCCGCCCGTACGATAATATATTCCGTAGGGGCGAGGTCCCCTCGCCCGACCAATATTGCAATCGCATGTTCGGACCCACGTGTCCGCCCGATGTTGTAACCGTAGGGGCAGGTCACGACCTGCCCGTCAAAAACGTAAAAAATTAAATAATTGTATTTATTGTATTCAATGCAATTACATTTTAAAGAAAATGGCTAAAATTAAAAAATATTATCCGATTCAAGGAGATCTGTTTAAGAAAATGGTGCATCTGATTAATTTTTCTTTCTGGATCCTGGATATCCAAGCGTGATTACACTTTCGATTCCAAGATGACATAATAAACAAATAACAATTATAATAGATGTATAAAATGCATAAAAAATTTAATTATTAATAACGTAAAAATATGAGACAAAAATGGGTGGGAGGGGTTTTGGCTTTGTTTGTTTTTAACCTGGCAATGGTTCATTTGCCGGTGGCCACGGCGGCTCCCGAATATGATTATCAATGGGTGAGTCAGTCCGCTTATCCGACGATAAATTTGGGCGAGACGAAAGAGTTGACTTTGAAGATCAAGAATACCGGTAGTCAAATCTGGAAACGTGATGGCGACAATGCCGCACATCTCGGGACCAGTCGCCCAACAGATCGCAATAGCGGTTTCAGTACGAGTAATTGGATTGCCACCAATCGACCGGCCAAACTGATCGAAGAGTCAGTGGCGCCAGGAGAAATCGGAAATTTTGTTTTTTCTATTTCCCCCAAGACTGCGATGGTGGTGGCCGGCGGTTGTTATAACGAGTATTTTACTCCTGTGATCGAAAATACAACTTGGATGAAAGATGAAGGAATTTTCTGGAAGATTTGCGTAACAAATTTGGCGACCACCTCTGACAATACTTATACCAATTTCAAGGATGAGGCGGATTTTGATAATTATTTTGAACAGGCAGAAAAAATTTATGGAGACGAAACACCACTCTACAAAGGTGTTTATGATTACATGGGAGACGCACCCCCAGGACAACCGGTTGTTGGCAATGGGGAAAGCGATTCTCGTTATTCCAGCACCAATGTCCAATACAGCGGGATTGATGAGCCGGATATCGTGAAAGTAAATGAAAAAAATATTTTTTACTCTCATTGGCCGTATGCAGTTTATGACGAAAAACCAATCTCGAGCGAAACAGATTTTGTTCCACCGATGCAAACAGGAGAAACCAAGATTATCAATGCTCAACCGGTGAGCGATTTGAAAATTGGCGGAAAAATTGGCCAACAAGGAGATATGCTGCTGGATGGTAATAATTTGGTAGTTTTGGCTTATGATGCGGTTTACGGATATGATGTCTCGGATGTTAGCAATCCGATCGAAAAGTGGTCTTATCGTTTTAAAGAAAATACCGGATATTCGCAGGCCCGATTGTACAATCACCAACTGTATCTTTTGACTACAACTTGGACTTATTACGATCGACTTTGTCCAATGCCGATTGCCGAGGGGGTCGAGGTCAGATGTGCCGATATTTATCATCCGACTTCAATAATTGATAGCGATCAGTTTTATAATTTTCAACAAATCAATCCGGAAAATGGGAATATTGAAAAAACCGTTTCCTTTGTCGGGGCATCCTACAATTCAGCCTTTATGATGTCAGAAAACAATGCTTTTTTAGCTAATACGATTGAACCTGATTATTCAATTTTGTTGGTTGATTTTTTGGATCAAAATCCGACCGTAATGCCGGATGATTTGAAAAATCGAATAAGAACAATCAATAGTTACGAGATAAGCCGCTATTCAAAACAGACGGAGATTTCCAACGCGATTATGGATTATCAATATTCTTTGGATGAGACTACTCGCACCAATTGGGAGAACAATTTGAAGCAGGCTTTGAAAAATTATGTCCAAATCAATGCAACCAAGATTAGTCGGACGCAGATTGTGAAAATCGGTTTAAATAGTTTTGGTTTGGATGCGGTCGGTCAAGTGCCAGGTAATTTATTGAGTCAATTTTCGCTGGATGAGAGTGACAATTATTTGCGAGTGGCTTCTACCATTGACGTCAACTGGTGGTTTATGTGGTCGAGTGACGTGAGCAATGATACTTTCAGTCAAGTAACGGTACTGGATAATAGTTTGCAAACGGTGGGACAAATAAGTGATTTGGGCCAAGGCGAGAGAATTTATTCGGTTCGGTTTGTCGAAGACAATGCTTACGTCGTAACTTTCAGGGAAGTCGATCCGTTTTATATTATCGATCTGACAAATCCAACTCAACCGATCAAGGCCGGTGAATTGAAAATCCCCGGATATTCATCTTATCTCCATCCAATTTCGGAAAATTTGATATTGGGATTAGGTATGGAAGATTCCAAATTGAAATTGGCTTTGTATGATGTCAGTGATGCCAATAATCCGCTGGAAAAATCAAAATATTATCTGGAAAATACCTGGTCGGAAGCGCTCTACGATCATCATGCTTTTCTGAATGATCCAAAGCATCAGATTTTCTTCCTGCCCGGCAGCAACGAAGGTTTGATTATGTCCTACGCAAATGATCAGTTGGAATTGAAAAAGAAAGTGTCCGATTTTTATGCCTCAAGAGCGGTGTATATCAATGATTATCTGTATTTGTTGGGACAAAATGAAATCAAAGTACTGGACGAAAATAACTGGTTGCAAGTAAACGAATTGGATATTGCGTCATGGGGTTGAAAAAAATTTACAATGTAGGGGGCGGACCCATGTGTCCGCCCTTTTTTGTTGGCAATAACAAAATGATACAATTGATTTATTGATTAATCATGATCCGTAGGGACAGATCATGACCTGCCCAACCAAAACGTAAAAACTAAATAATCGCATTTGAATTGTGTCTTGATCAAATAATCTTATTTTTATGGACAAAGCCGATCAATTGATTTTGGAACAACTAGACAAAGAAGTGCCGCATGAACGGACTTGTCGCGTGTGCGGTGGGAAGTGGCAGATTGAACTTGCCGATATAGAATTCTGCAAAACATTATTGATTCCTATTCCTAGGGTTTGTCCGATGTGTAGTTTGCTGCAAAAAGCCGCATTTCGTAACGAACGTAGTTTGTACCGACGAAAAAGCGATGTAACCGGAGAGGAGATAATTGCCGTTATTTCACCGGATAAAAAATATAAGGTCTATGATAAAGATTACTGGTATAGCGACAATTGGGATTCTTTGGATTATGGGTTTGAATATGATCCAGCAAGAAATATTTTTGACCAAGTAAATGATTTGGTTGAGCGCGTACCTTACCAAAGTTTATTTTCGGTAAACAACGAAAATTCTGAATACATCAATCATGCAAAAGATAATAAAAATTGTTATCTAATAAGCCAGGCGGTTGGAAATGAAAACTGTTATTTTGGCCGATTTGTTTTGCGTTGTCAGGATTGTATAGATAATTTACAAGTAGTTGACAGTCAACTTTGTTATGAAAATTATAATGGAAAAAATAATTATAACTGCATATATCTTTATTCTTCGGAAAATTGTCGCGATTCTCATTTTTCCGAGAATTTAACCGGCTGCAAAAATTGTTGTTTGTGTTTTAACCTCAATAACAAGCAATATTGCTGGGACAACAAACAGTTGAGCAAGGAGGAATACGAGAAGAAAATGATTACCTGGAATTTTGAAAAACAAAAAAACGATTTTTTTAATAAACGGAAAAACAGAGTTACGCAGTCATTGACAATGAGAAATTGTGAAAATTGCTTGGGAGACGGTTTATCCAACTCCAAAAATGCTATTAATTGTTTTAATTCGGAGAAATTGGATAATTGTCGTTATGTCTATGAATGCCCTGATCAAAAAGATAGCTACTATGAATACTCCACAGGTTTGGGAGCAACGGATAATTATAATTGCAATGGTAGCGGCGGAAGCCATAAATTGATTTCCTGCTTTGGCTGCATTGGCTCTCGCGAATCATATTATTCATTTATATGCATAAATTCCGAGCATTTGTTTGGTTGCGTCGGTTTGCGTAATAAGAAATATTGTATTTTGAACCGTCAATATTCTCAAAAAGAATACCAACAGTTGATTGAAAAAATTAAGTTGTCAATGTTGTCTTCCGGAGAATACGGCGAGTATCTTTCACCGCAAATTAGTCCTTTCGGATACAATGAGACTTTGGCATCAGAATATCGTCCTTTAATAAAAGAAGAAGCCCTAAAACTTGGTTTCAAATGGAGCGATTACGACCCGGAAAGCAATAATAATGGTCCTTTCTACGAAACACTGCCAATCAAAGAATATTTTGATGAAAATAAAACCAAAGAATTATTGGCCGGGGTTTTGAAATGCGAAGTTACTGGTAAGCCATTTAAAATAATGGGGCCGGAGTTGGCTTTTTATTTGAAACATAATATACCGATTCCTAAACGTTCACCGAATCAAAGACATAAAGATAGAATGGCGTTGAAAAATCCTTACAAACTATGGCATCGGCAGTGTATGTGCGAGGGACAATTAACAATTAATAATGAACAATTAACAGGGGGGATGGGTGCCAGCATCAAGGCAGATGCACCAATGAATTTGAAACTACTTACGCACCGGAGCGGACGGAAAATGTTTATTGTGAGACTTGCTATCAGAAGAGCGTTTTATAAATTTCAAACACTTTAAAACTCTTAGAAACACTTATAAACACTTACAAACTGAAATTAATAATAGTTTTTAAGGGTTTTAAAGAGTTTATAAGGGTTTATAAGAGTTTATTAAATTGAGTATAATATTAACATGGACAACGATATTACAATTATTGAACGGCCCATCACTTTGGCTGAATTGAAAGAAATCGCCAGCAAGCGGTTTGGTGATATGGTTAAAGGCGTGGTTGATGTGGAGAAAAAGATAATGGCGTTGGGCGCGGATTTGCACGCTGATGAAGAGGCTTGGTTACTGGAAAAGGGATCGAAACAAGCCAATCTCTGGGGGATAAATCTTTATCCGGATTTGCCAATGCCGGATTTTTTGGAATACGATTCGATGATAAATGTCCGACCCAATCAAAATAATCGTTCGCGAGGAGTGGAAAGCGAAGAGATTAGAGAAAAGATCAGGGAGATTGTGGGAGAATTAATAATTAAGAATTAATAGTGAATAATATACATACCAGTTTACAATCGGGTCGGTGGGGGCAGATGTCGCTGGCAGAACAGATGGCCAATATTGGTAGTGAATATGGGCGGGCAAAAAAATGGAGAGCGAAAAACCAAGATCAACTATTTTGGAGCGCTTTTTCTCGAATGTTGGAATTGATAGATCTGACAATCAATGATATTCGATGGTGTAATCATCGACTGAAAGAATTATGTCGTTTGCGAGAATTGGTTTGCGAAGAATTGCTGGATAAAAATTCAAAAATGACCGATTTTTTTTCTTATTTTATGAGTTTTAATATTCTGGCCAGAAGATAACATCGTAGGGGCAGGCCATGACCTGCCCGACAAAAATGTAAAAATTTTATTAATTGTGTTTATGGAAAACAAAACCTGCCGCCAGTGCTTGGCAAATTTCACCGTAAGCGACGACGATCTAAAATTTTATAAAAAAATTTCTCCCGAATTTTTCGGTCGGAAATATCTAATCCCCTCCCCGACTTTGTGTCCGGAGTGTCGGTTGCAACGACGGATGAGTTTTAGAAATATTCGAAAAGTATATCGACGAAAAAGCGATAAATCCGGCAAGGAATTGATCAGTATGTACGCGCCAAACAGCCCATTCAAAGTTTATAGTTTGGAGGAATTTGAAAGTGATGATTGGGACGGAAGAGATTTTGGGCAGGATTTTGATTTTTCACGATCATTTTTTGAACAATTTCGTGAGTTGCAGCTGAAAGTACCACGGCCTCATGCTTCGGTCCGGTCGGATACTTTGGAAAACGCTGAATTTATCAATGGGGCGAATAATGCCAAGAACGTGTACATGAGTTTTAGTATTATGTTTTCCGAGAATATCTATTTTTCGGATGAGATATATTACAGTACCAATTGTTTGGATTGTTACAATTTGAACAAATGCGAATTGTGCTATCAATGCATTGAATCAACTCATCTGTATAATGCTTTTTACTGCCGGCACAGTCACGAAAGTCGGGATATCTATTTTGGCAGTGATTTGCGAGGATGTCAGAATTGTTTTGGATGCGCCGGTTTGAGCAATAAACAATACTATATTTATAATCAACCGGTTAAAAAAGAAGAATTCGAGAACTTTATCAATAATTTTGATTTCAATAATTTTCAGGTAGAGTTGAAAAAGTTGGAGGAAAAGAATCTAGAAATTCCGCACAAATGTGTAGAGAACGAAAATGCAGAGGATTCAACCGGAAGTTTTTTGATGAATGTCAAAAATTGTCAGAATTGTTTTGAATGTTTTGATGCAGAAAATATTAAAAATGGTTTTATGGCCAAAACCGGTGCTCGCGACTCCCATGATGTTAGCTATATGTTCAACGGTTTTGAATTGTGCTATGAAAGCGTGGTAGTCGGTCATTCCTCTTATCTGGTGAGATTTTGCGAATATAGTTTTTTAAACATGCGGGATATTATTTATTGCGACAATTGCAATGGCGGTGGCGATCATTTGTTTGGTTGTGTCGGTTTGCGAAAAAAATCATACTGTATTTTAAATAAACAATATACCCAGGAAGAATATGAGCAATTGGTTCCAATAATCATTGAGCACATGCAGAAAACCGAAGAGTGGGGCGAATTTTTTCCGATCAATTTGTCATGTTTTGGATACAACGAATCGTGCGCGATTGACAACATGCCTTTGACTCGGGAACAAGCTAAGGCGATTGGAGCCAACTGGCAGGATGAGGATTTTGGTTTTAATTATGACGGGCCTTTTTATACACCAAAAAATATTTCCAATTATGATCCAAAGTTAAATCCAAAGGCACAAGTGGAGATTGACGAATTACTAAAAGGTGTTTTAAAATGCCAGGTTTCCGGAAAACCCTTTCGATTGATTCCGCAAGAAGTAGCTTTTTATATCGAACATCACCTGCCAATTCCAACCAAACATCCCAATCAAAGGTCCAAAGAAAGATTCATGAAGAAAAAACCAAGAAAATTATGGCCCGGCCGATGTATGTGCGAGGGACAGTTAACAGGGGGGGATGGGTGCCAGCATCAAGGCAGATGCACCAATGAATTTGAAACCACTTATGCTCCTGAAAGGCCGGAGAAGGTTTATTGTGAAGAGTGTTATCGGAAATCTGTTTTGTAAATTTTTAAACACTTTTAAAACTTTTAGAAACTCTTTTAAACTCTTTTAAACTGCACACAGTCGTCATCTAAGGAACTGGAAGGTAATCCGCTCCAATATCCAGGATCCAGAAAAAAATATTGAGATGGATCCTGGATGTCGAATCGCGATTACGCTTTCGGCTCCAGGATGACAGCAGTTTTGTTGTTGATTTTTTAGTTTTCAAGCGTTTTAAAGAGTTTCTAAGGGTTTATAAGAGTTTGTATTTTGGTTTGCTACGTTTGATACAGTTTGTTAAGTTTGTTATGTTTAATATTGTTATTATTAATTGAAATATATGTTTCGAACACATACTTGCGGAGAGTTAAATAAAGAAAATGCCGGCCAAAAAGTGACTTTATCCGGTTGGGTTAATAAAATGCGTAATTTTGGTGGGTTGATATTTGTTGATTTACGGGATCGTTATGGGATTACCCAGATAAAAATCGAACCGGAACAAGCGGAATTGGTTGAGCTGGCCAAGGAGATTGGCAATGAATATGTGGTAAAAGTGGAAGGGACGGTGGGAACGAGACCCGGCAAGGAAGGGAATAAAAATATGGCCACGGGAGAGATCGAAGTAGTGGCTGAAAAGATGGAAATACTAAGTCAGGCCAAAGTGCCGCCGTTTGAGATTTTTGCGACGGACAAAGAAGAGCCGGCCGAGGAGTTGCGTTTGAAATATCGGTTTTTGGATTTGCGACGGGAGAAGATGCAGTACAACATTGCTTTTAGAGCAAAAGTGATTCGGATGATTCGAGATTTTATGGATGATCGCGAATATATTCATATTGAAACCCCGATTCTCACCTCGTCTTCGCCGGAAGGGGCCCGGGATTTTTTGGTTCCTTCTCGTCTGCATCCGGGAAAGTTTTATGCCCTACCCCAGGCGCCGCAGCAATTTAAACAATTGTTGATGGTGGCCGGATTTGATAAATATTATCAGATTGCCGCCTGTATGCGCGACGAAGATCCGCGAGCGGATCGCTCGCCGGGGGAATTTTATCAGCTCGACGCAGAAACCAGTTTTAAGACTTCGAAAGAGTTTCAAGAGGAGATGGAGCCTATGTTCATCCAGTTGACGGAAAAAATGGCCGGGAAAAAAGTGAAAGAAAAACCATTTCCGCGAATTCCTTATATCGAAGCATTGGACAAATATGGTTCTGATAAACCGGATTTGCGCTATGAAATGGCTTTGGTTGATCTGACTCACTGGGCCAAGGAGACGGATTTTAAAGTTTTCAATAGTGCAGATTGCGTCAAAGCTTTAGTGGTTGATGAGGCGGATAAATTATCCCGCAAAGATATTGATACAGATTTGGGAGAACTGGCCAAAAAAATGGGGGCGAAGGGTTTGGCGTGGTTGAAATATAATGATGGAAAGTTTGATGGCGGTATTGCTAAATTTTTTAATGAGAAACAATTGACTGATTTGGCTGCAAAATTGGAACTGACCAATAATCAATTAATTCTTTTTGTAGCCGATGAATATTCTGTGGTTGTCGAATCTTTGGGCAAAGTCAGAAATAGAGTGGCGGAATTGATGAATTTGATTGATCAGGATTTGATTGCTTGGGCCTGGATTGTTGATTTTCCCATGTATGAAAAAAATAAGCAAACCGGCAAGATAGATTTTTCTCACAATCCTTTCTCGATGCCCCAAGGCGGGATGAAATCATTGGAAAAATTGGATCCATTGAAAATCGTGGCCGATCAATATGATGTGGTTGCCAACGGATTCGAGTTGGCATCCGGAGCGGTGAGAAATTATAATCCGGATATTTTGCATAAAGTATTTGAAATCGTCGGTTATGGACCGGAAGTTGTCAAAAAGAAATTTGGTGGAATGTTGAATGCTTTTTCTTACGGCGCGCCACCGCACTGTGGTTTTGCCTTCGGGATCGAGAGAATGACAGCGATTTTGCTGGGATTGAATCAAATAAAAGACGTTGTCGCTTTTCCGAAAAACAATCAGGCACAGGATTTGCTCATGAACGCCCCGAGTGAGGTGAGCGAAGAACAGTTGAAAGAGTTGGGAATCGAGATTCGGAAAAAATAATATATTGCCTTAATATACAAGAAGATCCTTGAAGAATATGTTTTCGAGGATTTTTTTATTGACCAATAGTGTTTTTTTGTCTAAACTAGGCTTTGTGACATTTTTTATTTAATCTATAATTTATGAAAATCGGCTTGGAAAATAATTTTTCGGATGAAGAAGTTGGAACGGAGACGGAGAAAATCGACAAAAGAAAGAAACATATGGGAATGAGTCTGGGAAATACTTGCCATTATATCTCGATTGAAGAGAGATTGATGCAAAGAAGTTTATTGAAACCCACTCCCTATCAGTTGGAATTGGCGGAAAAATTGGGATTGTCTCCAGAAACTTACGACAAAATGAATCGACAACAAATACAGACTTTTTTAACAAATATGATTCAGGATTCTTTTCGGGAAAAATTGAATCAAAAGAAAATATATGTCAGGCAAGAGGTAATCGACGAATATGGCAATCGAGGCAAGGTTTATTCGATAAATTATATTAGTCGTATTCTACGAATTGAATATATTGTTGAAGGTAAGAAAAAATATCGGCGAATCGCCTATCAGGATATAGATAAGTTGAGTCTGGTTAAATAGTTTTTTTAAAAACCCCGCTTTGTAGGCGGGGTTTTTGCAGGGTGAGAATCGAGAGGATTGGATTAACTAATTTTTTCAACAGTTATCTGATCAATTGAGATGTCGGTTTGGCCATAGGTAAAGACTCGATATTCCATAGTGCCGGTAGCGGTACGGGTAAAGGTGATGGTTTTTTCGGTAAAACTGACGCCGGCAAAATCGGACTGGGTTAAATCCAGATAACTATACAAGCCATCGCCGCCAACATTGACCGCTTCGATTCTGGCCAAATTACCGGAAGCCGAACCTTCGTTTTTGATACGGAAGGTGGCTTGATATGTGCCAGGGGTTTGATCGGTAGTGTACGGGCCGTAAACTATGTGACTGGCACCTTCATAAGAAAAAGCTTTGACGAAAATATCTTGATTGTAATTGTCTTTGTAAACTCGGCCAATACCAATATTTAGATCTTCAGCCTGATAGATTTCAAAGTCAGGGTTTTTCTTTCTGATCATGATATTGTCAATCATGATATCTGCTACATCAGTAAAATATACGCGGTATTCCATGGTCCCGCCACTGCTGTGATGAAAATCCAAGGAAAAATTCTGCCAACCATATGATTCACCAAAATTTTGACCGAGGATTTCGCGATAGGCAAAAGGACTGTTGCCACCGGGATTGTAAACGTCGATTTTGGCGACGGTCAGATGAGTTTGATTGTCGCTTGAAGACATACGGAAGGTAATTGAGTAATCTTGATTATCCTCGAGATTGTCAGAATAAGGACCATAAACCATATATCCGGCATTGTCATCACCGATTAAGGCTTGTCTGGCCTTACCGCCACTGTAATAGGTATTGGGAGCAACAGAGCCGGTTTGACTCAACAAATCTTCCGCTTCGTAGCTGAAGAAAGTATTGTCACCCAAGGCAATGATATTTACGTAATCAAGATAAACGAGATTGTAGTCACTATTTCCATAATTAAAAATTCGATATTCCAAAGTGTCATTATCATAACAATTGAAATATACTCCAAAATCTTCATATTGATCTTGATAAACAAAATCACTGGGTTTGATGGTGCGAGAAGATGATAATTCCGGATGCTGATGATTAAAAACTTCCAAGCGTAGCATATCTTGATTTGAGAACTTGTTTTCAACTTTCAAGCGAAAAACCGCGCGATATTGAATATTGGTATTGCGATCGGAAGCGTAGGGACCGTATTGGACATAACCGTTATCATCCCAATCGACTAGGACGGCGACTTTTTCAGAGGCATTGTCGTCATAGACCAATTTGCCGGCTTGTCGGTATAGATCTTCACTTTGATAATTGACGTTATAGTCGGGATAGAGCAAACTGGTCTCGGTAAAATCAGCGGAAATATCAGTCAATCCATAGGTATAGACACGATATTCGATCATGCCCAAAGATTTTTTGCCAAATTTTAGAAAGAAATCTTGATAAGTGTCCGAAAAAACAAAATCGGTTCCTTTAATGGAAAAATATTCCCACTCATTGGGATCTCCTGTGTTGACCACTTCGATCCGAGCAACAATGTCGGAGGTAGAATTGTCCGAGATTTTTAGATTAAATTTGGCCAGATAATTGTTGTCGATATTATCGTATCCGACATAAGGTCCGTATTGAATAAACCCGGGTCCTTCGGCCACTGTGGCCTGAACGACTTTGCCATTGGAAGCGCGTAGATCTTTGACCACGCTGCCAATTTGGTGATACAAATTTTCACTTTCATGTTTGCCTTCTATGCTGCCGAGGCTTTGATCTTTTTTAATTTGACTTAAAGCAGATTGAACGTTGAGACGGCCATAGCCATAATACTGATCCCATGTTTGTCCGTTCATATTTTCAACTTTGTCGGCCGAGGAAATTAAATAGTTTTTGATTTGTTGATTGCTAAGGTTTGGTTGAAAACTCAGTAATAAAGCAGCGGCACCGGCGACATGGGGAGCGGAAAAAGAAGTGCCACTATAATACACATAAGACTGGTCGCTATCGTTGTAAGCGGTAAATACGGAGATGCCGGGAGCGACCAGATCCAATTGGGGACCATAATTGCTAAAATATGTCAGATTGTCATCCTGATCAACGGCACCGACGGCTAATACTTGGGGATAGGCGGCGGGAAAGCGTACACCGGCGGAATCATTTCCGGAAGAAGCAACTACCACCACACCGTGATTGTCAGCGTATTCAACAGCATAACGAAGGGAAGAATAGTCGTAATACGTACCCAAACTCAGGTTGATTATTTTGGCACCGTTATCGGTGGCGTAATACATGGCTTGGGTTACATCCCAAAGATTGCAACCACCACTGTAGTTGCAGACTTTTAAAGGCATAATAGTGGCATGCCAATTCATGCCCGCCAAACCGAGATTGTTGTTGGTGTTGGCGGCGATCACTGAGCTAACGCCCGTGCCGTGGCCATAGTCGTCGGCGGGATAATTGTTATCAAAAACATAGTTGTATCCTTTGACATCATCAACATAACCATTGTTGTCATCATCAACATTGTTGTCGGGAATTTCATCTTGATTGGTCCAAGATAGTCCTTGTAAGTCTTCATGAGTAAACAAAAGACCGGTGTCAATCACGGCAATAATCATATCTTGGTTACCTTGAACTTCGTCCCAGACCGTAGGTACAGCTACATTACGTAGATTCCATTGGCTGGACAAAAAGTAAGTATCATTGGGAGTGGTAGCCTGCAGATCTAAAACACCATTTGGTTCGATTTGATCGGCACCAAGTAAATTCAGGCTATCGAGATCAATTTGATTATCGGTCATTTGCTTGTTATTGGTGCCAGTTGGCAAATTTTTAATCAAAATATAACCATCCTTGCCAACTTCTACCTGACTACTTTCCAAATGATTATTGATCAGAAAATTTTCCAGGCTGATTGAGTCAGAAAGTTTAACGATAATTCCACGAGAAATATCACTGACTTTGGTTTCCGTTTTTGTTTGGCCAAGGGCCGGGGAAACGAAACAAAAACCAGCGACAGCGAGACAGAGAAAAAGGCCGGAAGTGAACCATTTTTTTCCTACCATATGATTTTTTTAATAATTAATATTGGATCAAATATAACAGATGGTTCTCTTTTGTCAATTTGGTGGCATGTTTTCGCATTTTTTCTTTTTGGGGGCAATTGACAAGACTATTATTTTTGAGACACACTAAAAGAAATAAAATAAGAGGGAGAGTATATGAAGAAAAAAGTTTGGAGTGGGGTCGGATTGGTTTTATTTTCGTTAGCGATTTTCGGACAAACCATTCTGGCACAAGCGGCGGGTGATTACGACTATTCGATTTCTCAAAAGTCGGACAATCCGGTCGTGAGGCAGGGAGAGGATGTTATTTTGTGGGTAAAAATCCAGAATACCGGCAATGCCACTTGGTACAGCGATCGAGCCAATGAAAATAACACTTGCCATGATGAAAATGGCGAACTTTATTGCCTGGGAGCTTTGGTGGAACCTTTGCGATTGGGAACTGTTCGCCCGACAGACAGAAACAGCGGGTTTTTCACGCAGGATAATTGGGTAGCGACCAATAGAGTTCACAAAGCGGATGAAGAAGAAATAATGCCGGGCGGAGTGGCTTCTTTCGGTTTTTACGCGACTGTGCCTTATGACATGAACCCGGGTATTTACCGGGAATGTTTTGCACCGGTGGTGGAAAATACAACCTGGATGGGAGACAAAGGTATTTGCTGGGATATTAATGTAGTAGATAATCCGGAAGAAAAATCATACAAAGCTGATACGATCAATGATTACGATACCAGTTATATTCAATTGGCCCCTGGAGAACAAAAGAAAATTACCTTGAAAGCCAAAAATACCGGAACAGAAACCTGGACAAGAAGTGGACAATATCCGATTCATCTT
>DAIRGB010000071.1:0-4752 GCA_036794765.1 Patescibacteria group bacterium
TGCGGGGAAATAAATTTACCAACGAGTAAATGCGGTTTGTATTATCAATGGATGGACAAAGATAATTATCAAATAATCATCACTCACACAGACGGTGAACAAAGTATTTTAAATAACTCGGATTCAGACAATACAGACCAAACCAAACCTGCAACCTTGTAGGTAGTCTTCGAAATATTATTTTTGAGAGCCAGCCAAATCAGCTGGCTCTTATTTTATTAAAAATTAATAAAAATTTTAGACAAAAATAATTTTTTAATAACTCCGGTTTAAGAATGATTTTGTAAAATTTAAATAAATTATTTGTTTTACAAAAGGAGTATGAATGAAAAGAGGATGCAAAATTATCCTGGGAATTATGTTACTGAGTTTGTTTCCGTGGGTAAATTTATCCGTGATAAAAGCCGAAGGCAATCATTTGCTGATTTCGGAGGTTTATTACGACACAATTGGGGACGACAATATTGAGGAATGGATTGAAATATACAATCCCACACCAAATTCAATCGATCTGTCCAACTACAAAATTGGAGATGAAGAGACTCAAGGTGGCAGTGAAGGCATGTTTCAATTTCCGGCCGGATCGTTTATTGCCAGTTTGGACCAGAAAGTAATTGCGAAAAGTGCCGGGGGATTTTATAACTTGTACCAAAAATATCCGGATTTCGAAATGACTCCTACGGATGACGAAATCAGTGATTTCTCTCAAACGATGGATATGAGCAAATTTTCCAGTTGGGGAACAGGATCACTAAGTCTGACAAATACCGGTGACGAAATATTATTACTTGATAATAGCGATAACGTGATAGATGCGGTAGTATTTGAAAATGGTGTTTTTGACAACACAACCAAGCATTCAGGAGTCAATGTGGGTCACTCAATTTCCAGAAATCCGATCGGGCAGGATAATAATGATTGTCAAATTGATTTTACGGATGAAATTTTACCTCATCCAGGTTATCTTGGTATTTATGAGGGCGGCGATTATTTTTCATCATTGGGCACGATTAAAAATGACAATACCGCTTCTCTGGGAAATTATCTGTCGGCGGAAATCGACCAAACCACTAGCGGTTATTTATTTTACGGGCCCTATGCCGACCAACAACCAACGGGCATGTATCAAGCGTTATTTCGTTTGAAAACGGACAACAACATGATTGATGCTCCGGTAGTTCGAATAGAGATAAATAACAATGGCGGCAATGGTATATGGGAATACCGGGAAATAAAGGGAACTGATTTTGTGAGTGCAAATAACTGGCAAGATTTTAATTTGTGGTGGGAAAGGACAAATGAAGGAAGTATGGAATACCGAGTCTGGTTTTATGATAATACCAACATCGGTTTTGACAATGTTCGGGTGGGAAAAGTTGACCGACTAATCTATGAGGCGGAGAATTTGAGACACAATTTAGGAACCGAGACAATTGATGCGACTGCCAGTCAGGGACGAGCATGGGCGGCAGATATTTCCTCTTTCAATAATCACATGATATTTGGACCATACAATGACCTGAAACCTGGCTCTTATGAAATTCGATTCGTGGCTAAAATCGAAGACAACAGCTCCACCAATAAGATTATAACCTTGGACACAAACACATATCCTTTATCGGATAGTTCCAGGACAAAAGACATTGTGGCAAATGATTTTCACGAAAATAACAAGTACCAGGCTTTTTCTTTGTGGTTGGCTCGAAACGCTGAATCTAGCCGAGTAGAGTACCGGATTTTTTATTCCGGAAATGCCAATATAGTAGTTGATAATATTATTATTTGCCAAAAAGATAGAATCAGATACGAAGCTGAAGATTTGGCCGGTTTCAGTAATAATATTACCAATGACTCAACAGCAGGAAGCGGAATGATTCGAGCGGCTAGCGTGACAGATAATAGCGAAGGCTGGATGCAATTTGGTCCTTATAGCAACGAACAAACCGAAGGAAATTATCGGGCGATATTTAGGCTAAAGACGAGTAATATTACGGGAGAGTTACCGATAGCTAAAATCGATATATATAATTCCGGTGGCAGTGGACCAGAAGCGGGAAGAGAGATATATCCAACCGATTTTGCAAATATCAATACTTGGCAAGAATTTACGTCTGATTTTATCAGAACCAACGATGGCACATTGGAATACAGAGTGTATTTTTATGATTTATCAGATGTTGCCGTGGATTGGGTGGAAGTGGAAAGGATTTAATTGTTAAAAAGAAAGGCGTCGATTTTAAATCGACGCCTTTAATGAATAATTTATAATACAAATCACAACTCGTGATTTATTTATAGCAGTTCTTTTTCGCCGATTGTAGACCAATCATATTGTTCAATAAATTTGTCACCTTTAGTAATGAATTTTTTACATAGATCCCGATCATTCAATAGTGAATGGATACTTTGGGCAAATTGCTTTATGTTGCCCAAATCAACCCACAACACATTGTCCTGCCAAATAGGCTTGATTTCTTTTAAGTTATAACAAACTACTGGGGTTTTTGCGGCCATGGCTTCACCGATAACAATTGCCCAATTTTCTTCGTGAGTAGGGAGGATAAATATTTTTGATGAATTGATAAATCGAAATTTTGTTTCAAAATCGTAGACAACTCCAAGTAACTCAAAGTTTTTTGATAGTTTGTTTTCAATTATGAACTGATTTACTTTTTCAACAACCTCGGGCGGACCATCACCAATTATTCCCAATTTGGCATGTGGTTTTTTGGAAACGACTTCTCGCCAAATTTGCAGTAAATCAAAAACGCCCTTGCCGTAATTTAGCCTTTTCATGAAAATAGCGTCATATTTTGTCCCTTTTTCGGTTTGGTATTTATTGACAATTCCACGGATTTTTTCTAGCTCTACTCCACAATAAACCGCTTTGATTTTGTCAGGATTGATGTTTTTTAAGTTAACCAATTTATCCTTGGTTTGATCAGATACTGCCAATATTTTGTCAGCAAAATATTTGATAATTAAACCGGCCAAAAAACGATTGAACCAATATAAATAACGTATCAAAAAAGGAGTCCCCCCCCTCTTCTCTTTCCAGGGATAATCTTCAACCCAATGATAAACAGCAAACCACTGGCATCGATTGAATATTTTTAAAATTAGAGCCGGGAAAACATCATAGAGATGTTCACAAGAACTATAAACTAGACCATGGTATTTTTTTAATCCTGATGGCAAGCTAAAAATTGATTTTAACATCACTATCAAATTTGATTTAAAACCACTGGTGACAACATAATTGATGACATGCTTTTGGTAAAAAGGGATCTGATATTTTAAAATCAATTCTTCGCCGTTGGTGGTAGTCAGTAAATGAATCTCTCGATTTTTTGTATTTTTGATAATCTCAAAAAGCCGAATATCACCGCCGGAAATACCAACTTGACCATTGTTGCGAATAAGACCGTTGTAAATAAAAAGAATTTTTTTCATAATACTTAAAATATTTTGGAAATAATTTTTTGAGACGGATTGTTTCCAAACGGATTGCTCCAATTTATTTTTTTCCTAGTCAATAAATTGTATTTTTTAATAATTTCTGGGGAACTTATTTTCGACAATAACATCGCTCCCCCCACTTTTACTGTCTCCGGTCTTTCTGTATTTTCGCGTAGAATCAAACATTTTTTATGCAAGATACATGACTCTTCTTGGATACCTCCACTATCGGTAAAAATCAGGCGAGAGTTTTTCTGCAAGTGCAATAAATCCAAATATCCGAAAGGTTTAGTTATTATAAAATTTTTTATTTTTTTTAATTCATTGATATGTTTGTTTAGACGGGGGTGAACAGGAAAAATACATTTTAAATTTTCTTGTTGGCAAATTTTAACTATCGAATCAATGATTGTCTGAAAATTTTTGGCATTATCGGTATTGCTTGGTCTGTGACAGGTTAGGAGAAAATAATTATTGGTTTCGAGATTAAATTTTGACAAAACTAGCGATTTTTTTCTTGCTAAAGCAATACACATATTTACGGAATCGACAATGGTATTGCCTACGACGGCTATTTTCTTGGAAGAAATATTTTCTTTTTGTAAAATCTGCTTTTGCAAATTTGTTGGACAAAATAAATAGTCCGAGATGTGGTCGGCAATAATTCGGTTGTGTTCTTCCGGCATACTACGGTCATAACTACGTAAGCCGGCTTCAATATGCACAATCGGAATATTTAATTTTACAGATGCTAAAGCCCCGGCAAGAGTAGTATTGGTATCCCCCTGAACAATTACTAGATCAGGTTTATCGGCTACCAATACTTTTTCAATTTCAATCAACATTCGTCCGGTTTGGTCACCCTGTTTACCGGAACCAATCCGCAAATTATATTTTGCCGGTTTTAGTTTTAGTTCTTGAAAGAATATTTGGTCTAGATCCTGATCATAGTGCTGATTGGTGTGAATAATGTAATGAGAAAGATGTTTTTTTTGACAAAAGGTGATTAGGGGATATAGTTTAATTATTTCCGGCCTAGTTCCCAAGATAAAGACAATTTTTTTGGTCTTATGTTTCATACACTGATATAAAATATTAAAATTTTGATGGTGATATAACTAAACGAAAAATTATCACTTTTTACGAATTTTAAAGGTTATAAAATGGGAATGAACAGGGTCAATTTTGCCAAATATGGAAGGTAGAGGAAAATAGCCAGCACCAAAGATTTTTTCCACTTTAAAACCATAAGTTTCAAAGTATTCTTTTAGACCAAAAATACTGTAAATTCGA